>NZ_JBYIQX010000047.1:0-58060 GCF_057707805.1 Streptomyces sp. bgisy159
GCGCCTGCACACGGGTGAAGGCGGCCGGAGCCGGTCGACCCGTCGAGCAACCGCTCGAACCTGAGAAGTCCGTCCACGCTGATCCGGGCGCCGGCCAGGCCCGGTGAACAGAGGAACCACGCGCACACCTGGACCAGGGGGATCTTGGGAACCGTCCACCACCACCGCTCCTCGGCCGCCCGCCAGCGCTGTGCGGCCTCGGTGGGGTCCTCGCAGACCTCCGCCAGATCCAGCAACTCGTCGAATCGTTCGTCGGCGAAGGCACTCTGCCGGGCGGCACGGCCGGTCGAGCGCCAGAAGGACAGGGATCCCGCTGGATGGTCGAAGACGGGCGATGTCAGGGCGTAGAGGAGGCAGAAGTCCCGGTCGGCCGACGCGCGCACGTACTGCGCGAAAGTCAGCTCGGTGGTGGTGACGGCGACACCCAGGGAGGCACCGAGCTGCGAGGCCAGTTCGGTCACTGCCTCCGCGTTGGGGGCAAATGCCGAGTAGGCGATGTCGAGTCCGTCTTTGGCCGCTCGACGCAGTGCGTCCCGGTCGGCCGGGCTGACGGATTCCCAGACGCCTGTCGACGGAAGCCAGGGTCGGGTCAGCGCCTGCGTGGCCGAACTCAGAGCAGCCCGGTCGATGAGCCCGGCCAGGGCCCGTCGGGCCTGCGGCGCATGCAGAAACCCCTGGGCTCTTCGTCCGAAGTCGAGCGATCCATGGACGGCTATGGGACGCCGGACTCCGTGGGGATGCTCAGCGAATTCTGCGGCCTGTTTCACCCCGAACCCAGTGGTGGCCGTCATGTCAATGGCGCCGCTCAAGTAAGACCGGACGGCCTCCTCGGGTTCGGCGATACAGGTGAAACGCAGCTCGTCCGGGCACGGATCCACCTGTTCCCAGTGGGGATTCCGCCGGAGCACGATTTCCCGATCCTGCCACCGCTCCACGGCAAATGGGCCGAGCGCGACACCACCGGACAGACCCTTCCCCTCCGTGCGGCGACGCGGCGCGAAGTCCGGAATGGACATCAACTCAGGCGCGAAAGTGATCGGCCGCCGGAACCGGTATTCCACGGTGCGTTCGTCGATCGCGACCACAGGCGCGGCTTTTCCGGAGTGGTCGAGGAATGTCGTGGCGGCATTCGACCCGCGCTTGAGCGCATGGGCGATTCCGCGTACGGCGTCCACTGCACGCAGGGGTGCGCCGTCCGACCAGCGCAGGCCCTCATCGAGTCGCACCTGCCATCGCGCACCACCCTCGCGGGGAGATGCTTCGACCGCAGAGTTGACGGCGGAACCACTGGCGAAGAGGGGCGCCAGAACACCTTCGGCGATGAAGCGAGCGCTGTAGTCCACCGGGAGATGGAGGTCACGCGTGAGCGGCATCGCGTCGAGGGCGAATGCTATCGTGGCGCTCATTTCACTGCTCCCCGTTTTCCATTCAATGACCGGGTTCGCAGTGCGGACACATCCACAGACTGCGAACCCGGCATGCCACCGCATTAGCAGCGGTTGACGAAAGCAAGCTGCTCATTGAGCGTCACCTGCTCGAAGTCGAGCTCCTCGTCGACCTCAGCAGCCGCGACGACCTCGATGGTCTCCTCGATGTTGTTCATTCGAATTCACCCCCCCTCGAAATCCCAGGTGATCACGCCATCACGCGTCACCAAAAACCGTCAAGAAGAAACGACATGCATGATCTACGTCACACACACTGCAAAACCCTGAGGGGTGGACGAAACAGACATATGGAAGTGGCCGGATGTGGTCCGTTTGCCTATCGACTGGACAGGGAAAAGCGGCAGTCCAGTCCAGGGGAGGCATTATTCAAGCGACACAGGTGCTGTCTTGCTTCGCTCACCCCGGCAGAGGCAAGCTGCAAGAGCTATGCAACGGAATGGCCCATGCCGCGTTCATGAGAGTGCCGTCGGCAGGCCATCGCGACAGAGAGATCTACTCCTCACTCATGGGCTTTCTTCAGTTCAACGGTGTTCGGTACACAGTCGACGACGGCAGGACGCTCTTCCGGGACGTGAGCTTCTCGTTGAGCTCAGGCGAGGTGGCAGCACTCATCGGCCACAACGGCGCGGGTAAGTCGACCCTCGTCAACATCGCGTCCGGCGCCCTGACACCGCAGGACGGGAGCGTCACCGTCCAAGGCGGCCTCGCGGTGATGCCACAGTTCATCGGATCGCTGAGGGACTCCTCGACTGTGCGTGACCTGCTCCTCGCCACGGCCCCGTCCCGGCTCGCCCGGATCGCGGCGGCCCTCGACACCGCCGAACTGAAGATGATGGAGCAGGACGACGAAGCCACCCAGATGCAGTATGCGGAGGCGCTGACCGAATGGGGCGAGGCCGGCGGTTACGACATGGAGGTGTTGTGGGACGTCGTGACCATAGCGGCCCTCGGCATCCCCTACGAGCGCGCACGGTTCCGCGAGGTCAACACCCTCTCCGGCGGGGAGCAGAAGCGCCTCGCCCTGGAAGCGCTGCTGCGTGGACGCGAGCAGGTCCTCGTCCTCGACGAGCCCGACAACTACCTGGACGTGGCTGGCAAGCAATGGCTTGAGCAGCGGTTGCAGGAGACGGACAAGGCGGTCCTGCTGGTCAGCCACGACCGGGAGTTCTTGGGCAACGTGGCGACCAAGGTGGTCACGTTGGAGGGCCGCGGCTGCTGGGTCCACGGCGGTTCGTTCGCCAGTTGGAAGGAAGCCCGGACAGCCCGCAGGGAACGTCTCGAAGAGCTGCATCGCCGATGGGACGAGGAGCACGACCGGCTCAAGGAACTCGTGCACACGCTCGGCGAGCAGGCCAAGGTCAGTCCGGCCATGGCCGCCCGCTACCGTGCGGCCCAGACCCGGCTGAGGAAGTACGAGGAGGCGGGCCGGCCACCCGAACTGCCGCGCAAGCAGCGCGTGGTGCCCCGGCTGGCGGGCGGGCGCACCGGCACGCGCGTGGTCACCTGCAACCGGCTGGAACTGACCGGCCTCATGCGTCCGTTCGACCTCGACGTGTTCCTGGGCGACCGGGTCGCGGTGCTCGGCTCGAACGGCTCCGGCAAGAGTCACCTGCTGCGGCTGCTCGCCGGTGAGAGCCTCGACCACACCGGTGAGTCGAGACTCGGCGCTCGCGTGGTGCCGGGCCACTTCGCACAGACCCACCAGCACGCCGACTGGGAGGGCCGCACACTGGCCGAGATCCTCGGCCGCGGGCACGGGACGCGGGAGGGGATCGACCGGGCTACTGCAGCGCGAGCGCTCTCCCGCTACGAACTGGCCGACGCGGCGGACCGCCGGTTCGAGGCTCTCTCCGGAGGACAACAGGCCCGATTCCAGATCCTCCTGCTGGAGCTCGGCGGTGCCACGCTCCTGCTGCTGGACGAGCCGACCGACAACCTCGACCTGGTGTCGGCCGAGGCCCTGCAGCAGGCGATCAGCGAGTTCGACGGAACTGTGATCGCCGTGACCCACGACCGTTGGCTCGCCCGCTCCTTCAACCGCTTCCTCCTGTTCCGCGCAGACGGCGAGGTGGTGGAGACAGCGGAGCCGGTGTGGGACGGGGCCCGCGTGAAGCGAGCGCGGTGAGCCCTCGGTTTCCAGGAGTGACCTGACCAGGGCATTGTGAGACCGCGAGGGCACATCCAGGGCACATGGGCATGGGAAACGGCGTAGAACGGTGAGAACTACGTAGAGGTGTCTCCGCAGCTCAGCGCACATTTCAACAAGAAACCCCAGATTCCCCCGGCCCCTCCCATTCGCTGCACGAGTGGCAGGATTTCAGCCATCGGTTGCATGAGGCGGGGCATCAGCCTTATTGCCTTGTGTGGCCCTGAGCTGGGGTTTCGTGGTCAGCGGGCTGTCGTCGAAGATCTCGTTCCCCCGTCGCCGACAGCCCGTCTACGATCAGCGGCCATGGACTGGCTGGAGCGGATCGCCGAGCTGAGGCAGTGGACCAAAGGCGGAACTCGCGCTCCGCACAAGCCGCTGCTGCTCCTGTACGCCCTCGGCCGGTTCCAGAGGGACGCCGACGAAGGTTTGCGATACACCGCCGTGGAGCACGACCTGCAGCGCCTGCTGACCGAGTACGGCCCGCCTCACAAGACGACGCCCGCCTACCCGTTCCACCACCTGGTCAGCGACGGCGTATGGGAGGTCCGCACCGATCGCGGACCGGGCAGCCCCGGCAGCGGAGTACGGGACCTCCGCGAGACGGGCGCCACCGGCCGGCTCGCGCCGGACATGAGAGCCGCCCTGCGACGCGATCCGGACCTGCTCGGCAGAATCGCGCGATCGCTGCTCGACCTGCACTTCCCGCCCTCCCTGCACGGGGAACTGTGCGAAGCCGTCGGCCTCGACCTGGAACCGACGGAGTCCGAGCGACTCTCCGCTGTACGCAGACAGCGGGACCGGACGCTGCGGGAACTCGTGCTGACCGCCTACGAGTACCAGTGTGCCTTCTGCGGATACGACGGCAGGATCGGCGCGGTACCGGTCGGGCTGGAGGCCGCTCACGTGCGCTGGTGGGCGTTCGGCGGACCCGACGAGATCGAGAACGGGCTGTGCCTGTGCGCGCTGCACCACAAGCTCTTCGACAAGGGCGTCCTCGGCGTGGGAGACGGCCAACGCATCCTGGTCTCACAACGCTTCGTCGGCCACAGCCCTGCCGCCCGCGAGCACGTCATAGCCCTCGCGGGCCGCCCGCTCATCGGACCACAGCCCGGCTCACACCCTGTTGCTGCGGTTCACCTCGACTGGCATACCCGGCAGGTCTTCCACGGCGAACCGCGCCCTGCCACGACTGCCTGACCTGAAAGACGGGCACGGTCGCGTGCCAGTTCTGTACGTCGCTCGTCAGGCAACGCAGTCGAAGCGCTGAGTGGGCGAGCGCCGACTTCCAGGTCATGGTGCGCTTCCGATGGCGCAAGCAGGGCATCGCCGAGCGAATGCACAAGGCGCGTTGCAGATCGCCCACCGACATGTGCACGACGAGCTTCTCGTCTCCTAGCCCCGGCGTTCGTCTTCCTCCCGGGCCGTCTGGCGTCCGGTCTCCCCGCCGCGTGAGGACGATTCCTGCGCTCGTTGCGCGAAGGCGAGCTCCACGCCCGCCATCAGCGGGTAGGCGACGGACACCGCGAGCGCCGTCACCGGCCAGGCGGCCACGCCGCCGAGGAAATAGGCGATGCCCCAGGCGAGGGTGGCCGAGGCGCCCACGGACATCAGGCTCAGCGAGATGCCCAGCGCGGTGACCGTGCCGGGCTCCTGCTCCAGCGGGCGTCGGAGGCCGACGGACGCGACGGCCTCCAGCAGGCTGAACGCGAGGGCCGCGCCCAGCGCGAAGTAGACGAAGTGCGCTGATCCGGAGACCTTGGCCTCGGTGTTCAGCAAGCCGAGGGCGGCGGTGATCACCACGGAGAACCCGTAGGCCTGCCCGTTGTTGCGCAGCGAGGCCCGCAGCCCGTGTGCCGTACGCGTCAACCGCATGACTTGCCTGTCTCCGCCCCTGGGAGCGGGAGCCCGCAGTGGCCGTCCACTGCGGGCAAGCTAGCGCGTGCACCCACCGGGCGCGGTGCGCGAACCGCCGATCGAAGTCCCTCGGGAGGGGCCCGGCCGGGGCCCCGCGCTCGCCCGGGGAGCGGGGCTCCCGTGGGCGGGCTACGGCGTCGGCGTCAGCGGGGGCACGTGCCCGTGCTGTGGTCGTAGGTCGCCGTGTGGCGGGAGTGCTGCCACTCCGGGTCGAGGAGGTCCCGCTCCAGCTGCCGTGCGGCGGCCGGGTCCTCGACGATGTAGCCGAAGTCCTGGAGCCAGGACGGGTAGAGGTTCTTCGAGCCGATGTAGAAGGCCGAGTCGTCGACGGAGATCAGCTTGTGGTGCAGGGCGTAGGGCTTGCCGTCCGCCCAGGTGCCCGGGCCGGCCGCGCGGAACGAGGCCAGTTGCAGGTTGGCGCACATCACCCGGTCGGCGTCGGCCGTGCTGCCCGTCGCGAGGGTCAGGCGGTCGCGGAGCGTGTCGCTGATCTCGGTGAGGGACTTGATCTGCGAGTAGCCGCCGCTGCCGATCAGGCCGCGGTTGGCCGGGTCGCTGACGACGATCCTGACCTTCACGCCCGCGGCGAGCCTGGCCGCCAGGGTGTCGTACAGGCGGACGTCGTAGCGGGGCAGCGGAGGGCACGTGGAGTTGAGGTCCTGCTGGGAGATCTCCACGTGGTCACGGGCACTGGCGATCAGGGCGCGCAGCGCGCTCTCCTCGGGGTTGACCGTGTCGTAGTCGCGGTCGGTGTTGGTGCGGTCGCCCAGCACGCGGGGGAAGCAGGTGGCGTCCCTGGGCGAGGCCATGGCAGGGAGCGCGAACGACGAGGCGGGGTCGCGGTCCTCGATGCCGACCCCGAGACCGCCCACGGCGATGACGGGTGTCGTGCCGTCGGCCGGGGCGGGCCCGGGGTTGGCGTCGCGTTCGAGCGAGGCCATGCACGGGGCGTGTCCGGAGGTGGCCAGCCACACCTTCGCGGGGTTGCCCGCGTTGCGGCAGGTCCAGTCCCACAGGGTGTCCAGGTAGGCGCCCGCGGTGCGGGCGGCGGGGCCGCGCAGGGCCAGGTCGACGTCCGTGACCGGGTGGGAGGTGTCGAGATAGTCGCCCTTCCAGTCGTTGATCCCACCGGTGATCACCGACTCGCCGTCGACCACGACGAGTTTGGAGTGGTTCCAGGAGAAGGCGGTCTTCGACGTCGTCATGGAGGCGACGTCGAGGGTGACGGCGTCCGCCGCGTCACCGAGCCGGTCGAGCAGGTCGTTCTTGTACACGGACGGGATGACGTCGGCGTGGTAGAGCGGGGCCGCACCGACGAGGACGCGGACCTTGAGCCGGTGACCGGCGGCCACCGACGCCCGGAGCCCGTCGGCGATCGCGTCGTTGAACGCCCCGTCGGGCAGCGGGGCGAGCGAGGAGATGTCCACGGTGCGCCGGGCACGTGAGATGTCGCGGACCATGGCCGACAGCAGCTTCCGGGAGCCTGTGCGGTGTGCGCAGGAGGCATCGCCCCAGCAGCCCGGGGTCTGCAGCAGCCAGCCGGCCGGGTCGCCGGGCTCCGCGGCGAGGGTGTTGCCGGCGCTCCGCCCCCACACCCTGCCCTCCAGGCCGGGCGACACCTGCCGAAGGACGTCCTCGACCCGGTCGAGATGCGGGGTGCCGACAGGGGCGCCGGAGTCGGCGCCGACGTTGGTGCTGGGGCTGGTGCCGGCAGTGGTACTGGTGCCGGCGGCGTGGGCGGGCGGGGCGCCCAGCGTGGCCAGGGCTGCGGACAGGACTGCGGCCGGGGCCATGACACGGCGGAACTGGCGGTGCACGGAGGTCCTTCGACGGAGGCGGGTCGCGGACCTCGACGGTCGGTCCGGATCACGAGTGCGAAGAAGCTACCGCCTGGTAGCCGCGTGTCGGCGCCGGACCGGTGATGATCGGTCAGCGGAGCGCCCCCGGCGCGCGCCGACCGGACGACGCGGTACCCCCGTGCCCCGCCGTGCGCCCGGGCCCGCGGCCGTCGGGGCCGCCGGCGCCCGCACCGGGGAAGAGTTGACCGGAAAGTGACGCCTACCGGGCGCAACGGGGCCCGTTCCGCCCGAAGCGGTCAACTGGCTGGATCAGTACGATGATTGGCGTGATCTGACTGCACCTGCACGGGGTGGGAGCTGTCTCGCTCTGCAACAGGCGGTGGACCGGTACGGCCGTCCCGAAGGCGGCCGCCGGCACGAGTGCCCCGGTCCACCGACCCCCCTTGACGCAAGAGGTGACGACAGCAGATGACCTCGAATCGCTTCCGGCGCTACGCCGGACGTCTGGTGCCCCTGGTGACCGTCGGCGGACTCGCGCTGGCGGCGGCACCGTCCGCGGTGGCCGACGAGCAGCCGACCCGCCGGCAGCTCCTGACGGACTGCGCGTCCGGCGTGGGCAAGTGCACGTTCAACTCCCCCACGGTCGGCAAGGCCTACCTCGGAGGGTTCCACAAGGTCTCCGACCACCTCTACAACTGCAGCAGCTCCACCGCCACCCAGTCGGTGACCTGGAACGACACCGTGGGGTCGAGCGACTCGCTGGGCGTCTCGGTCACGACGGGCGGCAAGATCGCCGGGATCGTGGACCTGAGTGTGACCGCCAGCTACAACCACAGCTGGTCCACGTCCCACTCGGAGAGCAGCTCGCTCACCATGACGGTGCGGCCCGGTGAGGTCGGCTGGATCTCCCGCGCCCAGGTGATGCGGCAGGTCTCGGGCACGTGGCAGACCCACTACGACAGTCCGAAGTGGGGCCACTACTACTGGTTCTTCGGTGACACCGTCACCAGCCCGGCGCCCAACGGGACGGACGGCGTCACCAACTCACTCGTCGTCAACTCCCGCAAGATGACGGCGACGGAGAAGCGCATGTGCGGCGCCGACGCGCACCGCGGCAAGGCCTTCGCCCGGTAGCCGACGGCGTCACTTCCTCCGGCCCGGGGTGTTCTGCAGAATCCCCAGACGCCGCTGGTACTCGTCCTCGTCGATCTCCCCGCGTGCGAAGCGCTCGGCGAGAAGTTGTTCCGGAGCGCCGGGTCCGGCGGGGGGCGGCGGGGGCGTGTCCGGGTGGGACAGGGCGCGGAAGAGCAGGACGCCGAAGGTGATGAGGACGGCCCAGAAGAGGATCATGCCGGCCGACATCGCGAACCAGCCCCAGCCGCCGACGTCGTGGTCATACCAGAACATCACGGTGCTCACCGCCTCTTCGTGACAGGGGAGCGCGGCTCCGGCGGCTGCGGGGGCGCCCCTGCCCTCCCCTTCACCGTCGCCCTCTCCCGGCGGGACGTCATGGGCCGAAGCGGTCAAGGCGCAGGGCCCTTCGGCCCGGGCCTTCCCTCCGGCGCGGCGGAGGGTACCTCCCCCGGGTACATTGACCCTGCCCGGAAACATCCAGCACGGACGGATCACATGACGACGACGACAGCGGCGGCACCCGCCGCGGCGAGGGACCGGCACACCGCCCGGCCTGTCGTCGCGTCCTGGGCGCGGGCCGCCGTCGTCGCGGTGCTCGCGGTGCTCGCGGTGCTCGTGCACCACGAGACGTCCGCGCCGGTGAGTCATGCGGCGCCGGCCTCCGCGCCGCATCGCGCCTCCGGTCCCTCCACGCCGCACCACCCTTCCGGTCCCTCCACGCCGCACCGCGCCTCCGGTCCCTCCGGCCCTTCCGCTCACGTGTCCCCCGCCCCCGGCGCGTCCGCGCCGTCGCAGGTCACCGCCACCGCCACCGCCGTGGCCCCCGTTCCGGTCGCCATCGGCGACGGCGGACCCTGTTCGGGCTCGGCGGGGCAGCACTGCTCAGCCGCCGGGGTCGACACGGTCAAGATCCTGCCGCCGGCCGGGGCCATCGCCGGGCGGGCTCCGGCCCGGGCCGGGCGCCTGGCCGGCGGGCCCGGCATGCCGGGAACGGTGGGGCGGGCGCCACCCGATCTCTCCGTCCTCTCCCGACTGCTGCTGTAGAGCGCGCCCACGGCCGCGCACGTCCACGGGGAGCCCCCTGTCCTCGTTCGAGGGCCGTAGGCCCCTGTCAGGGTTCCGCCTCCCCCGGGCACACATGTCCCCGGACGCGCCGCCGTGACCGTCAGCCACCACAGCGAAACGCATCGTGAGAAGAGGCCCCCGTGAACAACACCCCTGCGCACAGCACCCCCGCCCACGCCCCTGTGAACAGCACCCGTGTGAGCGAAACCCCTGGAAGCACCCCCGGCCGCCGCTCCTTCCTCCTGGCCGGGCTCGGTGTCGCCGGCGCCGGTGTGCTCGCCGCCTGTGGCGGTGGCTCCGGCGCCGGCCGGCCCGCCCTGGTCAGCCCGTCCGGTGCCGCGGTCGGCGCGGCGGACGGCAAGCGGAACCGGACCGGCCGGACGCACGAGGTGAGCCTGGTCGCCGCGCCGGCCCCGGTGGAGCTGGGCGGCGGTGTCACGGCCGGCACCTGGGCCTTCGCCGGCCGGACGCCCGGCGAGGAGCTGCGGGTCTCGGCCGGTGACCTGGTCGCCGCCACACTGTCCAACCGCCTCCCCGACCGGACCACCACCTCCGTCCACTGGCACGGCATCGCCCTGCGCAACGACATGGACGGCGTACCGCCCGTCACCCAGACGGCCGTCGCCTCCGGCCAGGACTTCACCTACCGCTTCCTCGCCGACGCGCCGGGCACCTACTTCTTCCACCCGCACGTCGGCCTCCAGCTGGACCGGGGCCTGTACGCACCGCTGATCGTGGAGGACCCCAACGAACCGCTGTCGTACGACGACGAGTGGGTCGTCGTGCTGGACGACTGGCTGGACGGAGTCGCGGGCACCCCGGACGAGGTCTACGCCGAGCTGAAGCGGGGCATGGGCGCGATGCACGGCGGCGGCATGGCGATGAAGCACATGCTGATGGGGGCGGAGAGCCCGCTGCTGGGCGGGGACGCCGGCGATGTGAGGTACCCGTACCACCTGGTCAACGGCCGGGTTCCGGGCGACCCGCAGGTCCTGCGGAGCGCCCCCGGCCGGCGGGTCCGGCTGCGGCTGGTCAACGCCGGGGGCGACACCGCGTACCGCGTGGCCCTCGGCGGGCACCGGATGACCGTCACCCACACCGACGGCTTCCCCGTCCGGCACCAGGAGGCCGACGCCCTGCTGATCGGCATGGGCGAACGCTACGACGTGCTGGTCACCCTCGGCGACGGCGTCTTCCCGCTGGTCGCCCTGGCGGAGGGGAAGAACGCCGTCGGGCGGGCTCTCGTCCGCACCGGTTCCGGCGCCGCCCCGGTGGCGGACTTCCGGCCCGGGGAACTGGAGGGGGCGGTCGCGACCGGGTCCCGGCTGAAGGCCGCGGACGACGTCCGGCTGCCGTCGGGGAAGGCCGACCGGGTCCACCGCGTCGAGCTGACCGGCGGCATGATGGCGTACGACTGGGCGATCAACGGCGAGCGGTTCGACATGGACGACCCGGCCCGCCGGCCGATCACCGTGGCCGAGGGGCAGCGCGTCCGGCTGGACTTCGTCAACTCCACCGGGATGTGGCACCCGGTGCACCTGCACGGCCACACCTACCAGCTCGGCGCCGACGGGCCCCGCAAGGACACCGCGATCGTGCTGCCCGGGAGGACGGTGTCGGTCTTCTTCGACGCGGACAACCCCGGCCGGTGGCTGCTGCACTGCCACAACGCGTACCACGGGGAGGCCGGGATGATGGCGCTGCTGGCCTACGAGGACTGACCCCACCGGCGGCGGCCGGGGCCGTTCAGAGGCCGTTCAGAGCCGTACGACGATCAGCGCGACGTCGTCCCGGCCGCCGCCGCGGACGCCGAGGCGGTCCAGGACGGTGTCCGCGAGCTGTTCGGCGCCGAGCCGGCCGGCGTACTCGCCGAGTACGTCGGTCAGCCGGCGCAGGCCGACGTCGATGTCCTCGCCGCGGCGCTCGATGAGCCCGTCGGTGTAGAGCACCAGGGTGTCCCCGGGCCGGTAGGACGCGCTCGACTGGGGGCGCGGGACGTGCTGCGGCCGGGCGCCGAGCGGTGGGTCGGTGGCCCGGTCCAGGAAGTCCCAGCCGCCGTCGGGGCGGACGAGCACCGGCGGCGGATGGCCGGCGCTGCTGTAGGTGATGAGCCGGCTGCGGGCGTCGATGATCGCTTTGAAGGCGGTGGTGCCGAGCGCCCCCTCTACCGACCGGGCGTACAGGCCGAGCACCTCCAGGGCCTGCGCCGGGCGCTCCAGGGCGCGGATGGCGGCGGACAGGGCGGCGCGCAGCATGCCCATGACGGCCGCCGCCTCCAGTCCGTGGCCGATGACGTCGCCGACCGCGACGGCGAGCCGGTCGGGCGGGATGTCGACGACGTCGTACCAGTCGCCGCACACGTTGAGGGAGCCCGCGGCGGGCAGGTAGCGCACCGCGACATCACGGTGGTGGTCCAGGTCGGGGGTGCGCAGCATGGCTTGCTGCAGGGTGACGGCGACCTTGCGTTCGCGGGTGTGCGCCTGCCGCAGCTCCTCGTTCAGCCGCTGCACCTCGCGGGCCCGGGTGTACAGCTCGGCGTGCAGGGCCTGGGCCTCCTCCAGGCGCCGGCCCACCCGGATGCTGTCCGGGGCGAGCGCCTGGTGCTCCTTGACGAAGACGGTGACGTCCTCCACCCAGTGGATGATGTAGGCCACCTGGCCGTCCGAGCCGAGGACGGGCGTGTTCACCGGCGACCACCAGCGCTCGTCGAACGTCCCGGGCCGGCCCGCGACCGGGATGTCGTACTTCTGCAGCACCATGGTGTCGGCCCGGCGGGTCACCAGCACCCGGTCCAGGGAGGCGCGCAGGTTGCGCACCCCGGTGGCCTCCGGATCGGCCGGGTTGTCGGGGAACGCGGTGAAGATGTGGCGGCCGAGGAGGTCGTCGCGGGTGCGTCCGGTGGCCGTCAGATAGGCGCGGTTCACGTCGACGATGACCAGGTGCGGGTCGAGGACCAGGTAGGGGCTCGGTGTCGCGGCGAACAACGCGGCGTGGTCGACCTGCGAGGCCACTGGCAGCACTCCCTTCCCGCCCCCGCCGACTGGTCCTCAATCTACGGGCGCCGGTACCGGAGCGCGCGTTGCCGACGGTGCACGACGGCCGGGGCACGGCGTTCACCAAGCCTCCGCCTCGGTCGTCGGCAGGGACGGCGGCTCCGCCCGGCCCCGGCCGTGCAGGAGCCGCAGTGCCGGCAGGGGCAGCAGGAGCACGGACAGCATGGCGGCGCCGACCAGGGCGGCGGCCTCGTCCGTGCCGATGACCTTCTGGTCCACGCCGATGGTGGTGATGGCCACGACGAGCGGCAGGCAGGTGGACGTGAAGAGGGTGAGCGCCACCCGCTCGGCCCGGCCGAGGCCGCGCGGCGCGAACAGGTACACCGGGCCGCCGCGCACCAGCAGGAACAGCAGCAGGAACACCGGGACCAGCAGCAGGGCCCGCCCGCCGTCCAGCAGGGCGGCCAGGTCGAACTCGATGCCGGTGACGACGTAGAACAGCGGGACGAGGAAGCCGAAGCCCATCGCCTCGACCTTGCCGAAGATCTCGGCGCCGTGGGCGGGCGGGGCGCCGCGCAGGACGAGGCGGGTGAGGAGACCGGCGGCGAACGCGCCGAGCAGGATGTCCAGGCCGAACGCCTCGGCCAGCGCCAGCATGCCGGCCAGCAGCAGCATCACGAAGCGGACCGCGAACTGCCCGCTGGTGTGCAGGGTCTTCTCCACCAGCCGGGAGAACCACGGCGTCCGGGGCCGCAGCGCCCACCACACGGCGCCGGCGGTGATCGCCGCGAACACGACGAGCAGGGCCGCGGACTGAGCCGGCCGGCGCCCGCTGAGCAGCAGCGCCATGGCCACCACCGGGCCGAACTCGCCGATGGCGCCGAACGCCGACATCAGCGTGCCGAAGGGCGTCCGCAGCATGCGCTCGTCGCGCAGGATCGGCAGCACCGTCCCGAGCGCGGTGCTGGTCAGCGCGGTGCCGACGACGTACGCCTCGTACCGGTCGCCGCCGCCCACCAGCAGGCCCAGCCCGATGCCGACGGCCAGGGACACCAGCCAGGCCGCCACCGACCGGCGCAGCGGCGAGCCGCGGACCGCCAGGAAGTCGATCTCGTAGCCGGCGAGGAAGATCAGCATGGCCAGCCCCAGGTGGGACAGGGTGCTCACGACCTGGTCGGGGCCGGCCCAGCCGAGCACATCCGGTCCGAGGAGGATGCCGAGGCCGATCTCGAAGATGACCAGGGGGACGCGGATCCGGCGTGCCACGCCCTCCGCAAGGAGCGGCGCGAGCACGGCGGCCGCCATGATCAGGACAAGGGTGCCGGGATGCGCCATGAACCGCTCGACCGGGGTCGCCGGGTCACGGGGTCACGAGGGCGAAGTCCGGGTCGGGATCACTCAGATGCCCGAGGAGCTCGGTGAGCCTGCCGAGGTCGCCGCCGACCGTGACCCCGTCACGGGCCGCCAGGTCGGCGGGGGCGAGCACGCCGGCCAGGACGGCGCGCAGGTCCGCCTCGGCGAGGGTGATCTCGACGTCCGGGTCGGCGGCGGCCGGCCCGGCGCCCGTGACGTGGGTGAGGACACCGTTGCGCAGCCGCAGGGTGACGCGTTCACCGCCCGTCAGGTTCCAGCGCACCGTGATGTCGGCCTCCCAGCTGCGCGGCCCGTCCACCCGGATGGCCAGCGCGTCGAAGAGCTGGTCGAGGGTCAGCGCGGTCATCAGGTCGGGCGAGTTGCTGGCGGTGGGGGTGCCCACGGAGCCGTGCCGCAGTTCGAGCGCGCCCATGAGGTAGAAGTTGCGCCAGGTGCCGTTCTCACTGCCGTAGCCGAGCTGTTCGAGGGCGTCGGCCTGCAGGGCGCGGGCCTCGGCGTTGTCCGGGTCGGCGAAGACGACGTGGTTGACGACCTGGGCGACCCAGCGGAAGTCGCCGTCGGCGTACGACTGCCGGGCCCGGCGCAGGACTTCGTCGGCACCGCCCATGAACGCGACGTACCGGCGGGCGGACTCGACCGGTGGGTGCTCCCACAGGTGGGCCGGGTTGCCGTCGAACCAGCCCAGGTAACGCTGGTACACCGCCTTGGTGTTGTGGCTGACCGAGCCGTAGTAGCCGTGGGTGTGCCAGGACCGCTCCAGCGCGGGCGGCAACTGCATGCGCTCGGCGATCTCCGCCGCCGTCAGGCCCTGGTTGAGCATGCGCAGGGTCTGGTCGTGCAGATAGGCGTACAGGTCGCGCTGCTCGGACAGGAAGCCGACGACCCGGTCACGGCCCCACACCGGCCAGTGGTGGGAGGCGAAGGCGACGTCGGAGGAGTGGGCGAAGAGACCGATGGCCTCGGTGAGGTAGCGGGCCCAGACCCGCGGGTCGCGGACCTCGGCGCCGCGCAGCGTGAGCAGGTTGTGCAGGTTGTGGGTGGCGTTCTCCGCCATGCACAGGGCCGCGTGGTCGGGGAAGTGCAGGTTCAGCTCGGCGGGGGCCTCGGTGCCGGGGGTGAGCTGGAAGACCATGCGGATGCCGTCGACCGTCTCGGTCTGCCCGGTGCGCGTGATGGAGGCGGTCGGCGGGATCAGGCCGACCGTGCCGGTGGAGACGGTCTGGCCGAGTCCGGCGCCGATCTGCCCGCGCTCGCCCTTCGGCAGGGCGGCACCGTACATGTAGGCGGCGCGGCGGCTCATCGCCGTACCGGCGTAGACGTTCTCGCTGACGGCGTGCGCGAGGAAGCCCTGCGGGGCGAACACCGGGACGCCGCGCTCCACGTCCTCGTCGGTGATCACACCGCGTACGCCGCCGAAGTGGTCGGCGTGGCTGTGGGTGTACAGCACGGCCGTCACCGGCCGCTCACCCCGGTGGGCCCGGTACAGGGCGAGCCCCGCGGCGGCGGTCTCCGCGCACAGCAGCGGGTCGATGACGAGGACACCGCGCCCGCCCTCGACGACCGTCATGTTGGACAGGTCGAAGCCGCGCACCTGGTAGATGCCCTCGGTGACCTCGAACAGACCGTGGTCCGAGCAGAGCCGGCTCTGCCGCCACAGGCTGGGGTTGGCGGTGGCCGGGCAGTCCTGTGCGAGGAAGCCGTACGCGTCGAGGTCCCACACCGTGCGCCCCTCGCCGTCCCGGATCACCGGGTCCGCCGCCGTGCCCATGAAGCCGCGCCGCGCGTCCTTCAGGTCCTGGGTGTCGTCGAACGGGAAGCGCCGCCGGACGGCCTCGTTGGCCTTCGCCACAGCCGGTTCGGCCGGCTTGGTGTCGGTGTTCAGGGGCATCGCGGTCTCCCTCGGTCTCCGGGCGGGCGCCGGGCCGTCGGTGCGGCGCCGGGACGACGGCGCGACGGAAACGGCGGACGGAAACGGCGGCCCGGCGGCGGACTCGGCCAGTGCCACCCTCGCCCGGCGCCGGGCGGCGCACGAGCGGATGGGGGCCGTCCGGGGTACGCGGCCCGGAGCGGCGCTGCCGGGGCACGCCGGGACGGACAGCCCGGAACGGCGCTGCCGGGCACGCCGGGACGGACAGCCCGGAGGCACTACGTGCGGCGCGCTCCGGCGTACGCCGCCCCGGCCCGGCCGGCGTGGCAACGCCCCGCCGGGCTGCCGACGCCCCGGTTCAGCCCTCGCCGCGGACCACCGCGACCGGGCAGTCGGCGTGGTGGAGCAGGGCCTGGCTGACGGAGCCGAGCAGCAGGCCGGTGAAGCCGCCGTGGCCGCGGGCGCCGGTCACCAGCAGCTGGGCCTCGGCGCTGGCCTCGATCAGGGCGTGCCGAACCCGGGAGCGCACCAGTCGGCGTTCCACGCGCACCTCGGGCCGGCGGCTCTGCCACCGGGCGATCGTGTCGTCCAGCAGCCGCTGTTCCTCCTGCTGGAGGCGGTCGATGTCGACGACCACGTTCAGGGGGTCCCCGGGGCCCTCGTAGGCCCGTTCGGTCCGGGTGTTCCACACGTGCAGGGCGAGCAGGTCGACGCCGCGCATGGCCGCCTCGGCGAAGGCGAACCCGACCGCCGCCTCCCCCGCCGGCGAACCGTCGACCGCGAGCAGCACCGGGCCGGCCGGCTCGGGCCGGCCGCGTACCACGAGGACGGGGCTGTGGCCGTGGGCGGACAGGTGAACCGCGGTGGAGCCCAGCAGCAGGCTTCCGAAGGCGCCCCGGCCCCGGCTGCCGACCACGACCAGCGAGGCGGTGCGCGACTCCAGCTCCAGCACCATCACGGGTTCGCCGACGGTGACCTCGCGGTCGATCTCCAGCCGCGGCTCGGCCTCGCGGGCGCGCGATTCGGCCTCGGCGAGCGTGCCGTCCACCAGCTCGCGCACCCCGGCCGTGGTGGGGTTCCACGGCGCCGCGCGGGGCGGCACGTGCACCGACGGCCAGCCGAAGGCGTGCACCAGGCGCAGGCTCGTCCCGCGCAGCGCGGCCTCGTGCGCGGCGGTCTCGACGGCGGCCAGCGCGGCCGGCGACCCGTCCACTCCCACGACGACGGCTTGCACCATGTGGCTCCTCCTGAATCCCGGCCGGGTCCCTCCCGGGCCCCCTCCAGCCTGCGCCCGTCCGGCGCGCCGCGCATCGGGCCGGACGGCCCCGGCCCGTCCCCGGCAGGGCCCCGGACCCTCGTCACTCCTCCCCGTCACGCTCCCGCGGCCCCCCGCCGCCGACCGTGAACCCGATGACCGTGCCGCCCCCGTCGCGGCCGAAGGCGAACTGGGTGCCGCCATGGGCGAGGGCCACCTCGCGGACGATGGACAGGCCGAGACCCGACCCGGGCAGGGAACGGGCGTCGGCGGCGCGGTAGAAGCGGTCGAAGACCCGGGTCAGATCGGTGTCGGCGATACCGGGCCCGCGGTCCAGCACGGCGACCCGCACCGTCCCGCGCCGCGCCGGACCCGCGGGCACCGACGGCCCGCGGACGTCGATCTCGATCGGCGCGGTGCCGTCCCGGTCGAACTTGGCGGCGTTCTCCACCAGGTTGGACACGGCCCGGGTCAGCAGTCCCGGCCGCCCGTCGGTGGTGGTGTCCCCGCTCGCCCGCACCACGATCTCCCGCCCGGTACGGCGCCGGGCCACCGCCGCGACCTCGTCGGCGAGGTCGGCGAGGTCGAGCCGGCGCGCCGGCTCGGTGTCCGACTGCCCGGCGGCCAGCTCGACGAGTTCGTTGACCAGGTCGGTCAGTTCCCGGGCCTCCTCGGCGAGGTCGGCGACGAGTTCCTCGCGGCTGCCGGGCGGCAGTTCGTCGATGCGCCGCAGCAGCGAGATGTTGGTCCGCAGCGAGGTCAGCGGCGTCCGCAGCTCGTGCCCGGCGTTCTGCACCAGCCGACGCTGGTCCTCCTCCGACTGGGCGAGCCGGCCCAGCATGCGGTCGAAGGCGCGGCCGAGCCGGCCCACCTCGTCGGAGCCGGTGACCGGCACCGGCACACCGAGCCGCCGGGTGCGGGCGACGTCCTCGGCGGCGGTGGTGAGCACCACCAGCCGGCGGGTGATCCGGCGGGCCAGCCACCAGCCGAACAGCCCGGCGGCCGTGACGACCGCCGTCATCAGGACGAGCGTGCGCCGCTGGAGCGCCCGCAGCAGGTCCTCGGTGTCGCTGAACTGCTGCGCGACCTGCACCGCGCCCCGTCCACCGCCGAGGGAGACGGTGGCGACGCGGTACACGTCGCCGTCGACCCCGACGTCCTTGTGGACGGCCACGACGCCCGCGCCGCCCGCCCCCGCCGTGGCCCGGTCGGCCGCCGCGACCGGCAGGGCGGGGCTGCCGGGGTCGATCACGCTGCCGTCCGCGGCGAGGACCTGCACATCGGTGCGGGCCGGGCGGACCAGGTCGTGTCCGGGCGCGGAGGAGAAGTCCTCGGGGGTCATGGTGCGCCGCCGCACCTCGTAGCGGACGTCCTGCACCACCTCGTCGAACACCGTCTGCTGGTCGACGCGGACCAGCCGGGCGGCGGCGTTGTAGGAGAGGATCCCGACGAGCACGGTCACCGCGGCGGTGACGGACGCGAAGGAGACGGCGAAGGTCGTACCGAGCGACACCAGCCTGCGGCGCCGCCAGGGCGGCCGACCGCCCACTCAGGACTCCCGCAGCACGTAGCCCACGCCCCGCACGGTGTGGATCAGCTGGGGGGCGCCGGGCTCGTCGAGCTTGCGGCGCAGGTAGCCGACGTAGACGGCGAG
Organism: Streptomyces sp. bgisy159; assembly: GCF_057707805.1. NCBI lineage: Bacteria > Bacillati > Actinomycetota > Actinomycetes > Kitasatosporales > Streptomycetaceae > Streptomyces > Streptomyces sp. bgisy159. The sequence continues at coordinate 18,653 of NZ_JBYIQX010000047.1, forward strand.
GTTCTTCGAGCCGGGCCCGAAGTCGTACCCCCAGATCCGGTCGTAGATCGTGGAGTGGTCGAGCACGATGCCCGCGTTGCGCACGAGCAGTTCCAGCAGTTCGAACTCGGTGCGCGTCAGCTCCAGCTCGCGCCCGCCGCGCCACACCCGGCGCGCCTGCGGGTCCATCCGCAGCCCGGCGGCCTCGACGTACCGGGTGGGGGCGGCGGCGGGGGGCGTCTCGCCGGCCGGGGCGGCGGCGTCGGCGGCCGGGGCGGAGGCGGGGCCGGCCCGCCGCAGCAGGGCGCGCAGCCGGGCGAAGACCTCCTCGATGTCGAACGGCTTGACCACGTAGTCGTCGGCCCCGGCGTCCAGGCCGGCGATCCGGTCGGCGGTCTCCACCAGCGCGGTCAGCATGAGGATCGGCGTGCGGTCCCCCTCGGCCCGCAGCACCCGGGCAACCTGCAGCCCGTCGATGCCCGGCATCATCACGTCCAGGACGAGCACGTCGGGCGGGCTCTTGTGGGCGTGGGCCAGCGCCTCCACCCCGTCGGCGACCGCCGTGACCCGGTAGCCCTCCAGGGTGAGGGCACGTTCCAGGGCGTGCCGGATCGCCCGGTCGTCTTCAGCGAGGAGAACGTTCTGCGCCACGCTCCCAGTCTGCCAACGCCGTCGGCCGTTCAGCCTCCTCTTACCGGCCTCTCACCGTCACAACCGGGCTCCGCCGCAGCTCGGAGCGGTCGGCGGCCGGGCCCGGCCCGGTTGTCCCGGCATCGGTGTCAGTGCCCCGCCCTACGATCCCGTCATGGCCGCTCCCCGCCGCGACACCCGAGGCATCGTCGACGCCGCGCGACTGTTCGCCCGCGTGCGGTTCCGCCGCCGCGAGCCCGCCGCGCCCCTCGCTCCGTACCTGGAGCACTACTGGCTCATCGACTGGGACCTGTCCGAGCCGCACGTCTCGCGGGTCGTCCCGCACCCGTCGGTCAACATCGTCTTCCAGCGGTACGACCACCGGGCGCCCTTCGCCGAGGTGTCCGGCGTGGGTCTCGGCCTGTTCACGCAGCGGCTGGAGGGGCGCGGCCGGGTCTGCGGGGTCCAGTTCCGCCCGGGCGGCTTCCGCCCCTTCTCCCCCGGCCGGCCGGTCAGCCACTGGACGGGCCGGCGTCTGCGGCTGACCGGCACCGATCCCGCCCCGGTCCTGGACCCGCAGGACGACGACGCCCGGGTGGCCGCGCTGGACGCCCACCTGCTCTCCCTGGGCCCCCGGCCCGACCCCCGCGCCGAGCTGGCGACGGCTCTGGTCGACCGGGTCCGCACCGACCGGTCGATCCGCCGGGTCACCGACCTCGCCCGTGACGCCGGCCTCTCGGTCCGTCTTCTGCAGCGGCTGTTCGCCGAGTACGTGGGGGTGCCGCCGAAGTGGGTCGTCCTGCGCTACCGCATCCACGAGGCCCTGGAACGCGCCGAGACCGACCACGGCGTCGACTGGCCCACCCTCGCCGCCGACCTCGGCTACGCCGACCAGGCCCATCTGACCCGCGACTTCACAGCGACGGTGGGCATACCCCCGACCACGTACGCGGAGGCGACCCGCTGACCCCACCGGCCATGGACAGCCGGTCCGGCCGGCCCACCGACCGGGGGCACCGGGCCGCCGCGGGGCCGGCCGGACCGCAGGTCACCGGGCAATCCGGCGTCCGCAGGGCAACGGGCCCGCCCGCACGACCACCGGGCCTGCCGACCACCGGACCTCCCGCGCCGGGCCTCCCGACCACCGGCCCGGGCCCCGAGCCACCCGACCACCGAGCCCCACGGCCCCCGCCACCCAGCCACCCAGCCACCCGACCACCGAGCCCCACGGCCCGGCCCCCCGGCCACCCGGCCACCCGGCCACCCGGCCACCCGGCCACCCGGCCACCCGGCCAGCGAACCGTCCCCCCACGCCCCGCCTCAGAAGTGGTACCGATCCCCCGTGTCCAGCACCAGCACCCGCTGCCGGTCGTTGCCCCGGTTGACGTCCACGGACCCCCCGCTCCACACCGTGTCGATCTCCAGCAGCACCTCGGTCGGCCGCCCCCGCAGCCACACGCCGAACGCCATCCGCTCGCCCCACGCGTCGGCGTCCAGCTCACCCGTCCGGCACACCACGTCCCGGGCCGCCGTCCGCACGCACCCGTCGGGCAGCCGCTGTGTCCGCTTGGCGAGCGGCACCGACCAGCGCAGCCGTACGGTGGCGTCGGCGACCGGTGCGGGCCCGTGGTTCTGCGCGGTGAGGCGCATCTCCAGCCGCCCGCCGGCCAGCAGCGCGTACCCGTGGTAGGCGAGGTCCGCCTGCGGTGCCTCCTCCGCCCGCGCCGGGCCGGCCGCCAGTGCGCCCGCCGCCAGCGCCGTCGCCGCCGTCACGCCCAGCAGCCTCGTCCCGCGCATGCCATCCACTCCTCGTCAGCCGACACCCTCACCGGGTCGTACGCATGTATCCCCCGCGAGGCGAGAGGCAGGCGCCCTCCATCAGGTGACGTCTGGGAGTCTCGACACCATGCAGATCCTCCGCTCCGCCGCCCTCTTCGTCGTCGCCGCGCTGTTCGAGATCGGCGGGGCCTGGCTTGTGTGGCAGGGGCTGCGCGAGCACCGGGGCTGGCTGTGGATCAGCGGCGGCGTCCTCGCCCTCGGCGCCTACGGCTTCGTCGCCACCTTCCAGCCCGACGCCCACTTCGGCCGCGTGCTGGCCGCGTACGGCGGCGTCTTCGTCGCCGGCTCGCTGCTGTGGGGCGCCGTCGCGGACGGCTACCGCCCCGACCGCTGGGACGTGACGGGCGCCGTGATCTGCCTGACCGGCATGGCGGTGATCATGTGGGCCCCGAGAAGCGGCTCGTGACGCCACCGACCCCACGCGCTCGAACACCAGACCCACCCCCGTCGCCCGCCGCCTATCCTGGGCCGGGACCGCACACCCCGCCGAGGAGCAGCCCATGGCCCCCGCCACCCCGTCCCGCATCGCCGTAGTGACCGGCGCGAGCAGCGGCATCGGCGCCGCCACGGCCCGGCAGCTCGCCGCCGCCGGCTACCGCGTCGTGCTCACCGCCCGCCGCGAGGACCGCATCGAGGCGCTGGCCAAGGAGATCAACGAGGCCGGCGGTTCGGCGACCGCGTACCGGCTGGACGTCACGGACCGCGCGGCGGTGGACGAGTTCGCCACCGCGTTCAGGACGATCGGCGTCCTGGTCAACAACGCGGGCGGCGCGCTCGGGGCCGACCCGGTGGCCACCGGTGACCCGGACGAGTGGCGCACGATGTACGAGACCAACGTCCTCGGCACCCTCCATGTCACCCAGGCGCTGCTGCCCAAGCTGGAGGCGAGCGGCGACGGCACGGTGGTCGTGGTGTCGTCGACGGCCGGACACGGCACGTACGAGGGCGGCGCGGGCTACGTCGCCGCCAAGCACGGCGCGCACGTCCTCGCGGAGACGCTCCGCCTGGAGATCGTCGGCAAGCCGGTCCGCGTGATCGAGATCGCCCCCGGCATGGTGAAGACGGAGGAGTTCGCCCTCACCCGGTTCGGCGGCGACCGGGAGAAGGCGGACAAGGTCTACCAGGGCGTGGCCGACCCCCTCACCGCCGACGACGTGGCGGAGACCATCGCCTGGGCGGTCACCCGGCCCAGCCACGTCAACGTCGACCTGCTGGTCCTGCGCCCCCGCGCGCAGGCGTCGAACACCAAGGTCCACAGGGAGCTGTGATGGCGGAACCGAGCCCCGAGCCGATGCCGGCCTCGGACCCGTCGGCGCCGGCCTCGGCCGAGAAGCGGCGGCTGGCCCAGGAGACGAAGGACGAGCGCCAGGTCTGGTACTTCCTGGCGTACTTCCTCTTCGGCATCCACATTGTGGCGTTCGTCATGATCTACGCGGTACGGCACGGCCACTGACCGGCCCGGGGAACACTGGGGCGGTGGACAGACACCTCCCCTTCCGGACGCTGCACAACTTCCGCGACCTGGGCGGCTACCGCACCGCCGACGGCCGCCACCGGGTCCGCCCGGGCCGGCTGTACCGCTCGGACTCCCTGGGCAAGCTGCGGCAGGGCACGGCGGACTGGTCGGCGTTCCTGTCCCTGGGCGTCGGCACGGTGATCGACCTGCGGTACCCGTGGGAGATCGAGAGCCGGGGCCGGATCCCGGACCACCCGTCCTTCACGTACCGCAACCTGAGCATCGAGCACCGCCCCTACGACCAGGCGGCGCTGACGGCGGACGTCGACCCCGGCCCGTACCTCTCGGAACGGTTCATGGAGGTGGCGGAGGACGGCAAGAAGGAGATCCGGACCGCGCTGCGGCTCATCGCCGACGCGACCGCCCCGGTGGCCTTCCACTGCGCCTCCGGCAAGGACCGCACCGGCGAGCTGGCCGCCCTGGTGCTGACCCTTCTCGGTGTCGACGAGCCGACCGTGGTGGAGGACTTCACCCATACCGAGCCCGCCCGCCCGGCCCTGCTCGCCGAGTGGCGGGCGCGCAACGGCGGCCGCAGCCCCGGCTGGCCGGCCTTCGCGAGCGCGCCGGCCTCGGTGATGCGGCTCTTCCTGGCCGCGATGAGGTCCCGTCACGGCTCGGTCGACGGCTATGTGACCGGCACCCTGGGCCTGGACGCGGCCGAGCTGCGGGAGAGCCTGCGCGCCGCGTACCTGGAGCCGGTTCCCGTGTCCTGGCCCGAGCCGGCGTACCGTACGGCGACCCCCGCCGACGCGCCCGCGCTGGTCCGCCTGCGCGACTCGGCCGCGCTGTGGCAGCAGGCGCGCGGCATCGCCCAGTGGCGGCCGGGTGAGAAGGACGAGGCCCACTTCACCGCGCGGATGGCCGAGGGCGAGGTGTGGCTGGCGTACACGGCCGGTCATCTGGCCGCCGCCTGCGAGGTCTGGTGGGACGACCCGGCGGCCTGGGGCCCCCGGCCCTCCGACGCCGGCTATGTCCACCGGCTGATGACCGCCCCGCACACGGCCCCGCCCGGCGTAGGCCGCGCCCTGCTCGCCCACGCCGAGTCGCGCATCGCCGCGGCCGGCCGCCCGTACAGCCGTCTCGACTGTCTCTCGTCCAACCCGCGGCTGCGGGCGTACTACGAGGCGGCGGGCTACCGCGTCGTGGGCGAGCAGCCCGCCAAGACCGACGGCACGGGCAGCCCGTACGCGGTGACCCTCCTGGAGAAGTCGCTGCGCGACTGAACGCCGCGGGACCTCAGCCCTTGACGCACACCACCTGCTTCAGCTGCGCCACGACCTGGACGAGGTCCCGCTGCTGGTCGATGACCTGCTCGATCGGCTTGTAGGCGCCCGGGATCTCGTCCACCACGCCGGAGTCCTTGCGGCACTCCACGCCCCGGGTCTGCTCCTCCAGGTCCCGGGTCGAGAAACGCCGCTTGGCCGCGTTGCGGCTCATGCGCCGGCCGGCGCCGTGCGAGGCGGAGTTGAAGGACTTCTCGTTGCCGAGGCCCTTCACGATGTACGAACCGGTGCCCATGGAGCCGGGGATGATGCCGTAGTCGCCGGAGCCGGCCCGGATCGCGCCCTTGCGGGTCACCAGCAGGTCCATGCCGTCGTACCGCTCCTCCGCCACATAGTTGTGGTGGCAGGAGATCTCCGGCTCGAAAGTCGGCTTGGCCTTCTTGAACTCCTTGCGGACGACGTCCTTGAGCAGCGCCATCATGAGGGTGCGGTTGTACTTGGCGTACTCCTGCGCCCAGAACAGGTCGTTGCGGTACGCCGCCATCTGCGGGGTGTCCGCGACGAAGACGGCGAGGTCGCGGTCGACCAGGTCCTGGTTGTGCGGAAGCTTCTGCGCCACGCCGATGTGGTGCTCGGCGAGTTCCTTGCCGATGTTGCGGGACCCGGAGTGCAGCATGAGCCACACCGCCCCGTCGGCGTCGACGCAGACCTCCACGAAGTGGTTGCCCGAACCGAGCGTCCCCATCTGCTTGGTGGCGCGTTCCTGACGGAACCTGACCGCCTCCGCGACGCCGTCGAAACGCCCCCAGAAGTCGTCCCACCCGCCGGTGGACAGGCCGTGGAACCGGTCCGGGTCCACGGGGTCGTCGTGCATGCCCCGCCCGACCGGGATGGCCTGCTCGATCCTCGACCGCAGCCGCGACAGGTCCCCGGGCAGGTCGTTCGCCGTCAGCGACGTCCGCACCGCCGACATCCCGCAGCCGATGTCCACACCGACCGCCGCCGGACACACCGCCCCGCGCATCGCGATGACGGACCCGACGGTGGCGCCCTTGCCGTAGTGGACGTCGGGCATGACGGCCAGCCCCTTGATCCAGGGCAGCGTCGCCACGTTGCGCAGCTGCCGCAGCGCCACGTCCTCGACCGACGCCGGGTCGGTCCACATACGGATCGGCACCTTGGCGCCGGGCATCTCCACGTACGACATATCGCCTCGTTCCCCCGGGAATCACTGAAAAAGCCTCAATACGCAAAACCGGCGCCAAGGTCGACGAAAGGGACGGCAGACCGGCATCCACGGCGTTGCGTGCGATACACATTGTGGTCAGGGCCCGCCCCTGCCCAGCAAGCCATTTAGGGTCCTTCTCCCACGGAGACCCGTCAGAAGGACCCCAGCCCGTCAGCCCCCGTCGGAAGGAGCCGCACCGTGCAGCGGAAGGCCTACGGACCCGGCGTCGCCGCCCTGCTCGCGGCGGTCCTCGCCGGCTGCACGGGCAGCTCGGACACCGGGGGCGCGACCGACGACTCCAACCCCGGGCAACCCGGCACCGCCACCGCCGCGGCCGAGCCCGGCCGGTACGCCACCCTCCCCGAGCCGTGCCGCGCGGTCGGCCGGAGCGCCCTCGACGCCCTGCTGCCCGGCATCAAGCAGCTCACCGACGAGACCCGGCGCGAGGCCGCGTACACCGGCAGCCCGACCCTCACCTTCGACACCGACCGCAAGGTCGGCTGCCGTTGGAAGGTGGAGTCGCCCACCGCCACCGACCACCTCTCCGTCGACCTCGAACGCGTCGTGTCCTACGACACCTCCGTCAGCGACGACTCGCAGGCCGAACTGCTCTTCGCCGAGCAGCGGACCGCCGCCCGCCTCCCGGTGCCCGCCCCGACCGGCACGGGCACCGGCTCCCCCGTCCCCGGCGCCAGCGCGGCCGCCGCCGGCGCGAGCCCCGGCCCCACCCCGAGCGGTGGCGCCACCCCGAGCGGCAGCGCCGACGGGACACAGAGCGGCACACCGAGCGGCACGCCGAGCGGCAGCGCCACCCCCGCCGGTCTCCAGCCCCGCGTCCTCGACGACCTGGGGGACGAGGCCTTCCTCGACGACGCCCTGGGCAGCGGCGGTTCGACGGCCAAGCGACGCACGATCACTGTGGCGTTCCGCACGTCCAACGTCATCGTGACCATCCAGTACGAGGAGCAGCCGGCCACCGTCGGCACCGTGCCCGACAGCGAGGAAATGCAGGACAAGGCCCGGAAACTCGCCTCCCAGCTGGCCGAGTCGCTCGCCGGTTAACCCGGACGATCACCCTGCGGCCAACCCCGGCAACCGCCGCCACGCGGTCGGCTCACCGCGTACCGTGACCCCTCGGACCCGATCCGACCGCAGGATCCACGAGCGTCATGAGTGAAGGAACCATGCAGCGACGAGCCCAGCGAGACGACCAGAGCCACCGGCGAGCCGAGCGCACCGCCGACATGCCCCGGCCGGACGGCACCCGCCCCGTACGCCGCGCGCCGCGCGCCCTCGCCGTCGCGGCCGCCCTCCCGGTGCTCCTGCTCGCCTCCGCCTGCTCCTCCGGCTCCGGCGGCGACTCCGGTTCCGGTTCCGCTTCGGGGTCGTCCGCCGAGCGGGACGCCGGCGCCTCGGCCTCCGCGACCGCGAGCCCGTCCCCGACCGTGCCGGCCGCCACGTACGCCTCGCTGCCCAAGGCGTGTGCGACGCTGCCGAAGAAGACGCTCGGCGAGCTGGTCCCCGAGGCGGAGCCGGCCGGCAAGCCGGGCTCCACCGACGAGCCGGGCACGCGCGCCAGTTGCTCCTGGAGCAGCCTCGACAACAACGGCGTCAAGGGCTCCCAGTTCCGCTGGCTGAACGTCTCCCTGGTGCGCTTCGAGTCCGACGTGACCCGCGGCTCCGGCGACGACCTCGCCAAGGACCACTACACCCGCCAGGTCGAGGACCTCCGGACGGTGCCGGACGCCAAGAACACCAAGTCGGCCGCGCTCGCCGGCGCCGGCGACCAGGCGACGTCCGTGCGCTACGACCTGAAGAAGAAGGAGGGCGCCTTCAAGCAGCAGACGGTCGTCGTCCGGGCGGGCAACGTCGTCGTCACGGTCGACTACAACGGCGCCGGCCTGGCCGGTGACAAGACGCCGGACGCCGACGGCCTGGCCAAGCTCGCGGAGAAGGCCGCCAAGGAAGCCGTCGCGTCCGTCCGCGCGGCCAACGAGCCGAAGGCCTCGGGCACCCCCGCCCCGGCCGCCTCGAAGCCCGCCTCCTCCGCCCCCTCGGCCTCCGCTTCGGCCTCCGCTTCCCAGAAGAGCTGACGGTCCGGCGACACGTTCGCCGTACATGTGTGCCACTCTGTTGCGCGCAAGAACACGCAATGGGAGGGGAGTACGGGTGGCCGCGCCACTGCAGCTGACTCGGATGCACCGCGTTCTCATCGGCGTGGTCGTGGCCGGTGCCGTGATCATCGCCGGCATCGGCTTCGCCGGTTCGTACGCGGCCGTCCGTGAGCTGGCCATCAAGAAGGGCTTCGGGAACTTCTCGTACGTCTTCCCGATCGGCATCGACGCGGGGATCTGCGTCCTGCTGGCCCTCGACCTGCTGCTGACCTGGATCCGCATCCCGTTCCCCCTCCTGCGCCAGACGGCCTGGCTGCTGACGGCGGCGACGATCGCGTTCAACGGCGCCGCCGCCTGGCCGGACCCGCTGGGTGTGGGCATGCACGCGGTGATCCCGGTGCTGTTCGTCGTCGCGGTCGAGGCCGCCCGCCACGCCATCGGGCGCATCGCGGACATCACGGCGGACAAGCACATGGAGGGCGTCCGCCTCACCCGCTGGCTGCTCTCCCCGGTGCCGACCTTCCTGCTCTGGCGCCGCATGAAGCTCTGGGAGCTGCGCTCCTACGAACAGGTCATCAAGCTGGAGCAGGAACGTCTCGTCTACCAGGCGAGGCTCCGCTCCCGCTTCGGCCGCGCCTGGCGCCGCAAGGCCCCCGTGGAATCCCTGATGCCGCTGCGCCTGGCCCGCTACGGCGTCCCCCTGGCCGAGACGGCCCCGGCGGGCCTGGCGGCGGCGGGCATCGAGCCGGCGCTGCTCCCGCCGGTCAAGCCCGCGGTCACGGACGCCCGGGCCGCCGAGCCGGCGCCCGCGCCGCAGCAGGCGGCACCCCCCGCCGAACAGCACCCCTCGCTCCCCCACCAGCGCACCGGGCGCCCCGAGGAGGCCACCGGCCCGGAGGGAAGCCCCTGGCTGCACGCCCGCCACCCCCAGCAGATCGAGTACCACGGCGGCTACGACCCGACGTACGACCCGATGATGCAGGAGCCCCAGTACGCCCCCGAGGAGCAGTACGGGGACTGGTACGAGGAGCAGCAGCCGGAGGACTTCCAGCAGCCCTCCCCCGACGAGACCGGCAGCTTCCCGATCCCTGTCGGCCCCAACCGCAGCCGTGAGCTCGGCGAGGGCGGCGGCTCCCCGGAACCGGGCGAGGAGGAGTACTACCAGGTCTTCAAGCAGTCGATCAACGGCAGCTACCCGACGCCCCGCGAGTTCGGCGAGAACGTCGAGGCGGAGTTCAGCATCACCCTCCCGCCGGAGGACGCCAAGCGCATGGTCAACCGCTTCACGAACCGCTACAACGCGGAGCTCGAAGAGGACCACATCGCGTAGGAGCCAGGACAGGAAGAAGGGGCCCTCGTGCGAGGGCCCCTTCTTCCTGTCCTGGCTCGTGCCGCCTACTCCCCGAGCAGCGCCCGCACCCGCTCCTGACCCACCGCCAGCAGCAGCGTGGGCAGCCGCGGTCCGGTGTCCCGCCCGACGAGCAGGTGGTACAGCAGCGCGAAGAACGCGCGCTGGGCCGTCTTGATCTCGGCCGGCAGCTCCTTCGGCGTCGCGTCGGCGGAGAACCCGGCCTGCACCTTGGGCACGCCGTACACGAGGTGGGTCAGCCCGTCCAGCGACCAGTGCTCGGCGAGCCCGTCCAGCAGCAGCCGCAGCGACTGCCGGGACGCGTCGTCGAGGGACTTCAGCAGCTCCGCGTCGGGCTCCTCGCGCACGATGGTCCGCTGGTCGGCGGGCACCTGCGTGTTGATCCACGCCTCGGCCTTGTCGTACCGCGGCCGCGCCTCGTCCAGCGAGCCCAGCGGGTTCTCCGGGTCCAGTTCGGAGAGGATGCGCAGCGCCTGGTCCTGGTGGCCGGCGGTGATGTCGGCGACGGACGCCAGCGTGCGGTACGGCAGCGGCCGCGCCGTGCCCGGCAGGTCACCGGCGGCGGTCCGCACGGCGCGGGAGTGCGCGGCGACGTCGGCCGGCAGCGCGGACCCGTCGGCCACCTTGGCGTCGAGCTTGTCCCACTCGTCGTAGAGCCGCTGGATCTCCTGGTCGAAGGCGATCTTGAAGGACTGGTTGGGCTTGCGCCGGGCGTACAGCCAGCGCAGCAACTGCGGCTCCATGATCTTCAGCGCGTCGGCCGGGGTGGGCACGCCGCCCCGCGAGGACGACATCTTCGCCATGCCGGAGATGCCGACGAAGGCGTACATCGGGCCGATGGGCTGCTCGCCGCCGAAGATACCGACGATCTGCCCGCCGACCTGGAAGGAGGACCCCGGCGACGAGTGGTCGACACCGCTCGGCTCGAAGATCACGCCCTCGTACGCCCACCGCATCGGCCAGTCGACCTTCCAGACCAGCTTGCCGCGGTTGAACTCGTTCAGCCGGACCGTCTCGGAGAAGCCGCACACCGTGCAGGAGTACGTCATCTCCGTGGTGTCGTCGTCGTAGGACGTGACGGTGGTGAAGTCCTTCTGGCAGTTGCCGCAGTACGGCTTGTAGGGGAAGTACCCGGCGGACCCGGCGGAGCCGTCGTCCTCGGCGGCCGCGCCGGAGCCCTCCGCGGCCTCCAGTTCGGCCTCGTCGACCGGCTTCTGCGACTTCTTCGCCGGGGCCTTCTTGGTCCGGTACTGGGCGAGCACGGCGTCGATGTCACCGCGGTGCCTCATGGCGTGCAGGATCTGCTCCCGGTACACGCCCGAGGTGTACTGCGCGGTCTGGCTGATCCCGTCGAACTCCACGCCCAGCTCGGCCAGCGCCTCGGTCATCGCGGCCTTGAAGTGCTCGGCCCAGTTCGGGTACGACGACCCGGCGGGCGCGGGTACGGAGGTGAGCGGCTTGCCGATGTGCTCGGCCCAGGAGTCGTCGACACCCGCGATCCCGGCCGGGACCTTGCGGTAACGGTCGTAGTCGTCCCAGGAGATCAGGTGGCGCACCTGGTGGCCGCGACGCCGGATCTCGTCGGCGACGAGGTGCGGGGTCATGACCTCGCGGAGGTTGCCCAGGTGGATGGGCCCGGAGGGGGAGAGACCCGACGCGACGACGACCGGTTTGCCGGGGGCCCGACGCTCCGACGCCTCGATGACCTCGTCCGCGAAACGGGAGACCCAGTCGGTGGTCTCGGTGCTCTGCCCCACGATCGGCACGTCCTCTTGATCTGAGCTGGAATGGTCGATTGACCACCCCATACTCCCAGACGCCCCGGCGACCGGAAAAACGGCTTTACCCCCATGGGATACTGGCCGGGTATATCCATCCCCACGAGGAGAACGGCACCCATTCCTATGGCCTCGGTCACGTCCCTCAGCGACTCCGTCCGGCAGCACCTCGCGTCCGCCCTCTCCGCCGGCCTCCCGGAGGCCGCCGGCGCGGACCCGCTGCTGCGACGAAGCGACCGGGCCGACTACCAGGCCAACGGCATCCTGGCGCTGGCGAAGAAGGCCAAGGCGAACCCGCGCGAGCTGGCCACGCAGGTGGTGTCCGGGGTCGTCACCGGTGACGTGATCAAGGACATCGAGGTCTCCGGGCCCGGCTTCCTCAACATCACCCTCACCGACCGGTCGATCACCGAGAACCTGGCCGCGCGGTACGCGGACGACACCGGCCGCCTGGGCGTGCCCCTCGCCGAGCACCCCGGCACCACGGTCATCGACTACGCCCAGCCGAACGTGGCGAAGGAGATGCACGTCGGCCACCTGCGCTCGGCGGTGATCGGCGACGCCCTGCGCGGCATGCTCGACTTCACCGGCGAGAAGACGATCGGCCGCCACCACATCGGCGACTGGGGCACCCAGTTCGGCATGCTGATCCAGTACCTGCTGGAGCACCCGGGCGAGCTGGCCCCGGCCTCCGAGGTCGACGGCGAGCAGGCCATGTCGAACCTGAACCGGGTCTACAAGGCGTCCCGCGCGGTCTTCGACTCCGACGAGGAGTTCAAGGAGCGGGCGCGCAAGCGGGTCGTCGCGCTCCAGTCCGGCGACAAGGAGACGCTCGACCTCTGGCAGCAGTTCGTGGACGAGTCGAAGGTCTACTTCTACTCGGTCTTCGAGAAGCTGGACATGGAGATCCGGGACGAGGAGATCGTCGGCGAGTCCGCGTACAACGAGGGCATGCCGGAGACCGCCCGCCTCCTGGAGGAGATGGGCGTCGCGGTCCGCTCCGAGGGCGCGCTCGTCGTCTTCTTCGACGACATCCGCGGCAAGGACGACCAGCCGGTCCCGCTGATCGTGCAGAAGGCCGACGGCGGCTTCGGCTACGCGGCCTCCGACCTGACGGCGATCCGCAACCGCGTCTTCGACCTGCACGCGACGACCCTGCTGTACGTCGTGGACGTCCGCCAGTCGCTGCACTTCCGGATGGTCTTCGAGACGGCCCGCCGCGCCGGCTGGCTGAACGGCGACGTCACCGCGCACAACATGGGCTACGGCACGGTGCTGGGCAAGCACGGCAAGCCGTTCAAGACGCGTGAGGGCGAGACCGTACGGCTTGAGGACCTGCTGGACGAGGCCGTGCAGCGGGCCGCCGAGGTGGTCCGGGACAAGGCGCGCGACCTCACCGAGGACGAGATCCAGGAGCGGGCCGCACAGGTCGGCATCGGCGCCGTGAAGTACGCGGACCTGTCGACGTCGCCGAGCCGGGACTACAAGTTCGACCTCGACCAGATGGTCTCCCTGAACGGCGAGACGTCGGTCTACGTCCAGTACGCGTACGCCCGTATCCAGTCCATCCTCCGCAAGGCGGGCGACGTACGCCCGTCCGCGCACCCGGAGCTGGAACTCCACCCGGCGGAACGGGCCCTGGGCCTCCACCTGGACGCGTTCGGCGACACGGTCTTCGAGGCGGCGGCGGAGTACGCGCCGCACAAGCTGGCCGCGTACTTGTACCAACTGGCGACCCTCTACACGTCGTTCTACGACAAGTGCCCGGTCCTCAAGGCCGACACCCCCGCCCAGGTCGAGAACCGCCTCTTCCTGTGCGACATGACGGCCCGCACCCTGACCAAGGGCATGGGCCTGCTGGGCATCCGAACGCCCGAGAAGCTCTGACCGTCCACCCGACCAGCGAGCAGCCCCGCCGGACACTACGTCCGACGGGGCTGTCGGCTGTCAGAGGCTCAGGTGAAAGCGATGGCTGCCCCGGTCGCGATCGAGAGTTTCGCAGCCTGGAGAAGTTGCAGGCAGACATACGATTCGACGCCGTAACGCTGCCATCCCTTACTGGTTGCCTCTTCGGCGTCGGCGGCCTCGAAGACCTCCTCGGAGTGCGGATCGAGGTCTTCGGGAAGACCAAGGGCTTCAGCGAGTCGACGGGCTTCCACCAGCAGCCGCGCCGAAGAACCGAGGTAGCCGCCCGGAGCCCTTTTATCAACGATGACGTGGGGGAAGTCGACGGGGACGTAGTACCCCTCGCAGTCCGAATGATGGATCAGGTGGTCGAACGGTCCCGGAGGATTTCCCGGAAGAGTCTCGTAAGCTTTGCTCAACAGCGGGTCGTCAGTCGCACGCTGGGCCTCATGCAACGGCTCGGGCAGGCGCCCACCCGCCGCGAGGTGGACGGCAAGACGACGAACGGCATGCAAGCCCGAGTAGCCCCACATCTCGAACTCCGCGCCCTCCGCCCCGACCGGATCGGGCTCGGCCCACTGCCGCACTCCCGCCCGCTCCAGCAGCTCACCGATCCCGACGAAGTCAGCGCGAACCATCTCGGTGTAGTCATCCTCGGCATCGCTGAGCACACCAACGACCATGTTCAAACCCATGACCCGATCTTGTCAGCACCCACCTGCCCGCGTTCAGTTGTCGCACAGGTCGTCCAGGCCGTCACCGATGCGTGCGCTGTCCTCCGCGTACGGAATCATCGCTTCGCGCAGCAACTGGTCACAGCCGAACGCGCACCACACGACCTTCCCGAGCTCCCGTTCCCGCACCCCCCAGTCGTCGCTGAGCGCGGCGACCAGCAGCAGCCCGTGTCCGCCCTCGCCGCGCCGCTCGGCGACGCGCGGGTGGCCGGGGCCGCTGTCGTGGACCTCGACGTGCAGGACGCGGCCGTTGCAGCGGAGGAACAGCAGGAACTGGCGGCCGGGCGGTACGCCGTGCAGCAGGGCGTTGGTCGCCAGTTCGCTCACGCAGAGCAGCACGTCACCGGCCCGCTCCCACTCCGCGAGCTCCCACCACCGCAACGTCTCGGCCGCGAACTGCCGGGCGGCGGGCACCGACCTGCGGTCCCGCCGGAAGAACTTCTGCCGTAGTGGCTGGAGTTGGATCGTTTCGTTCACGGGTCGAGAGTTGCGCAGAGTTACTACCGTAGTGCACTCAGTGAACCCGTACGAAAGATTTGTACGGGCTGCAACGGGTTCGCGTACGGGCGTGTCTGGGGGATCTCGACAAGCATGAGCGCCAGGAAGCTTCCGCAGAAGAAGAACCACTCGTCGATGAAGATGCTGGGCCGCCAGCTCGGGACGGCCCGCCGGGCGGCCGGACACACCCAGGCGGCGCTCGCGCAGCGGGCCAACGTCGACGAGGAGACCATCGCGTCGATCGAACAGGGGAGGCGGTTCCTGAAGGCCGACCTGGCAGAGCTGTTGGACGAAATCCTGGGGACAAAAGGTGTGTTGGCGACTGGGGTGGCCAACCTGCCGGAGGTGGACCAGTTTCCTTTGTGGGCGGAGGAGTACATGGAGCAGGAGCGGGTGGCGATCACCTTGTCGTGGTACGACAACGCGGTGATCCCGGGCCTGCTCCAGAGCGAGCCGTACGCGCGGGCCGTGCTGCGCAATCGGGTTCCGGCCTATGAGGTGGAGGAGCTTGAGAAGACGCTGCGCCTACGCCTCGACCGCCAGGAAATCCTGCACCGCAAGAGTCCGCCGACCATGAGTTTCGTGGTGTGGGAACCGACGCTGTATATGCAGATCGGCGACGCGGAGACACGCAGGGAGCAGTTCTGCTTCCTGCGCGAGGCTGCCGACCTGCCCAACCTGTCCCTCCAGTTCCTTCCTCTCAGCAGCCCGTTCCACGCGGGACTCAACGGCCCCTTCACGCTCCTCGAAACCCCCGATCACCAGCACCTCGCCTACACGGAATCGCAACGCGGCAGCCAGTGGGTTTCTGACCCGGATGAGGTGTCCAGGCTGGCGCGCAAATATGCGATGCTGCGGACACAGGCCCTGACCACTCAGGACTCCACGAGCCTGCTCGACCGCCTGCTAGGAGAGCAATGAGCACGGAAGCGCTTCGGTGGTACAAGTCGACGTACAGCGGCGACGAGGGCGGCCAGTGCCTCGAAGTCGCCCTCTCCCCCCGGACCGTCCACATCCGCGACTCCAAGAACCCCTCTGAGAACGGCCCGGCCCTCCGCGTCGCCCCCTCCGCCTGGTCCGCCTTCCTCGGCTTCGCCGCGCGCTGAGTCCGTTGTCAGTGGCTGCACTTACAGTCACTGGCATGGCGACTCTTCCCAACCCGCTGCCCAGACTGGCGACCGACCCGAGCGGCCGTTCCCTCGGGCTTCAGCTCCCGCCCGGGAGACTCATTCAGGAGACGGACGACGGCCCGTGGCACGAGCCGCTGCTGTGGCACGCCGAGAAGGCGGCCGCCTCCGGTGTGTGGAAGGCGCTGGGCGTCCCGGCCGCGCGGGCGGGCCTGCTGCCGGTGCTCGTGGACGTGAGCGCGCAGGGCGGGCCGACGGGCTGGGAGTTGATGCCGGGGGACGTGTCGTACCCCGGTGACCACGACGCCGAGGAAGTCCTCGCGGAGTACTGGGGCGACCAGAACGATGGCGATGACGGGAACGGGAACGGGAACGGGAACGGGGAGACGGTCGAGGGCACGCCGTGGCCCGGTCTCGCGCCCGCCGGGGTCCTGACCGCCGACCCGGACGTCCGGGCGGCCGGCGTCGCGGACGCGCTCGCGGAGAACGGCCCGGGCTGGTTCAAGGACCCGAGTCTGGCGCTCGTGCCCGCTCGCCGGTCGGCCGACGTACCGGCCGCCATCGGCTGGTCGGGCCCGCTGAACCACGAAAACGACGTGGCGCGCCTGTGCGCCGTACTGAGGTCCTGGGAGGACCGCTTCGGCATACGCGTGGTCGCCCTCGGCTTCGACGTCCTGGTCGTCTCGGTGGCCGCCCCGCCGACCGACCGCGCGACCGCCGAGGCGCTGGCCGTGGAGCACTCCGCCTTCTGCCCGGACAACATCACCACCACGCTCGCCGCCTACGCCGAGGAACTGGTCGGCGCGGACTCGTGGACCTTCTGGTGGGACTGAGGATCACCGACACGATGGACGACGAAGAACTGCTGAGCGGCGTCCACGCCCGCCTGCTCCCCGCCGGCTCGATCACCCCGGAGATCGTCGGCGCCCTGACCTACGCCCGCCGGATCAGCGACGACCTGGTGTTCGCCTACGCCCTCGACCGCCCGGCCGACGTCCGCGTACTCACCGACCCGGACGTGGCGCACGTGGACCGGGAGGAGCTGGGGCGGGCGGCGTACGAGAACCTGATGCGGGTGCCGGTGACGCACGAGGAGATCCCCCACGAGGGGACGGTCCTGCACTCCCTCCACGGCGACTCGCACTTCGTCGCGAGCAAGGCGCTGTACCTGGCCGCCGCCGTCCACCGGGCGACCGGCGCGTCCCTGCCGCACGAGGGCGCCCTCGTGGTCATGCCCAGCCGCCACAACCTCGTGTACCACCCGATCGCCGACGGCACGGTGGTCGACGCGGTCAACGCCCTCGCCTCGTACGGACTCGGCGCCTACGAGGACAGCCACGGCCGGGGCGCGCTGTCCCCGCGCCTGTACTGGTGGCACCGGGGCGGTCTGACGTCCCTCACCGTCATCGACGAGGAGGCCCGCCGCTTCTCCGTCCAGCCGCCGCCGGAGCTGCTGGCCCTGATGAAGGGTCTGGTCGGCCTGGACCGGGCCGGCCGTATACCCGGCCGGGCGACGGCCGGGACACCGGACCCGGCCGGACTGACCGCCCGCGCCGCCGAGTCGATGACGGCCCTCAGCCCGAGCCCGGCCCCCGCCGCTCTGGAGGCCGCCTTCTCGACGGTCGTCCAGCTCGCCCACGCCCGCTGTGCCGCCGATCCCAGGGCGAGTTCGGGGTTCACCTGGGCCGCCTGGGCCACCGCCGTACAGCTCGGCACCGCCCTGTTCACCGGCACGGACCAGGCGCTGGACTGCCACCTGGACGAGGACCTGGTACGCCCGCTCCCGGCCGGTCCCGCCGCGCCGCCCGCCGACGCGCGGGCCTGGCTCGACGCCCTCTACCTGGCGGTCCTCTGCCGGCAGCGGGACCGCGTCCGCCGGCTGTGCGCGGTGCCTATGGAGCGGCTGCGCGAGGACGACTCGGTCGACCCGTACGTCCTGCACTGGGCCGACACCCTGCGCACCTACTTCTCCGACGACGGCTCCATGGACGACGTCGTGGCGAAACTGGGCGCCACGATCGAGGCGTCCGGGCCCGGGGTCACGCATGCGCCGAGGACGTTCGTGGACGCGATCGACTACCAGCCGGTGGCCCTCTTCCACCGCCTCATCACACGTGACCACGACACCTTCGCCAAGACGCTCACCGAGGCCCTGGCCGAGCACCGGTCGTACTGGGGAGGGTCGGCTGCGCCGCGCGCCCGGGTCGCCCTGGGCCCGCTGGCGCTGGCGAGCCTCGCCCACGACTGGGGTTTCCCCCTCCCCGAGGACCTGCCGTTCCTGCCGGTCCACCTCCTCGACGGACAGCGCATCGAGCACATCCCCTGACGGCCGCTCAGCCGACGGCCACGGCCCCGGACCCGGACCCAGTCCCGGCCAGCCCCTCGCCCAGCCGGCGCAGCCCCTCCCCGATCTCCTCCGGCGTCTGCGTCACGAAGCAGAGCCGGAGGGTCGCGGGGTCGGGCTCACCGGCGTAGAAAGGCGCTCCGGGGACGTACGCCACGTCGTGCGCGACGACCCGCGGCAGCAGGGCGGTGGTGTCGTGGCCGTCGGGCAGCCGCACCCACAGGAACATGCCGCCGTCGGGCCGGTTCCAGGTCGAGCCCTCGGGGAGCGCGCCCGGCAGCCCGGCGAGCATCGCGTCACGCCGCTCGCGGTAGACCCCGGCGACCCGGGCCACATGGGCGTCCAGGTCGCGGTCGGCGAGATAGCGGGCTGCGGCGAGCTGGTTGACGGTCGGGGTGTGCAGGTCGGCGGCCTGCTTGGCGACGGCACAGGCGCGGAGCAGTCCGGCGGGGGCACGCAGCCAGCCCAGCCGCAGCCCGGGCGCCATCACCTTGGAGAAGGAGCCGAGCAGCACCGTACGGTCCCCGGCGCCGTCGCAGGAGGCGATCCAGGGGACGCGCTCGCCGTCGTAGCGGAGTTCGCCGTAGGGGTCGTCCTCGACGATCCACAGGCCGTGGCGGGCGGCGACGGCGGCGATCGCGGCGCGCCGCTCGGCGGGCAGGGTGCGGCCGGTGGGGTTCTGGAAGGTGGGGACGGTGTAGAGCAGCTTGGGCCGCTCGCGGGCGACGAGTTCGGCGAGCGCGTCGGGGTCGGGACCGGCGTCGTCCCCGGGGACGGCGACGACGCGGGCGCCGGCCAGTCCGAAGACCTGGAGGGCTGCGAGGTAGCAGGGGCTCTCGACGAGGACGGTGTCGCCGGGGTCGAGCAGCGCGGCGGCGAGCAGGGAGAGGGCCTGCTGGGAGCCGGTGGTGACGAGCAGGTCGTCGGCGTCGGTGGCCAGCCCGCGCACGGTGTGCCGTTCGGCGAGCAGCGCGCGCAGGGCTGGTTCGCCCTCGGTGGTGGCGTACTGGAGTGCCTGGGCGGGGAGTTCGTCGAGGACGTGGCGGAAGGCGGCGGCGACGCCCTCGCGGTCGAAGACGTCGGGCGCGGGCAGGCCGCCCGCGAAGTTGATGACCTCGGGGCGCGCGGTGACGGCGAGGATGTCCCGCACGGGTGACCCTCCGACGGAGCGCGCCCGTGCGGCGAGCGGCGGCGGCACGGCGGGAGCGGCTGTGGCAGGGACGGCGGGAGCGCCTGCGGCAGAGGCTCCAGGGGCGGGGGCGAGGGCAGGGACGGCGGGGGCGGTCATTCACGGCTCCTTCGGCTGAGGGGCGGTACCTCGCGTTGCCCGCAGCCTAAGGAGATCAGTGCCGTGTACAAGGTTCTTTTCGCGATCCGGACACCGCCTCGCCCGGGCGTCCCACGGACCGTCCCGGATGACCGCCGTCGCAGCAGGTCAGAGCGGTGGACGGGCAGCGGCCGTCCCGGATCGCCCGGCGGCCCTGGCCATCGGTGCCGGGGCGCAGCAGGCTGAGGCCGTCCCCGGTCCGCCGCCCTGCACCCCCACGAGAGGCCGCCATGCCCCCGCGCCGCCGCCCCACGATCCGCCTGTTGCTGCTCGCCGCGCTGACGGTCACGGCCGCGCTCTCGCTGACGGCCTGCGACGACGGGGAGGGCCTGCGGGACGAGGGCCCGTCGGCCCTCACCCGCGGCCTCGGCCCGGCCCCGGACTTCAGCCCAGCCCCGGACGTCGGCCCGGCCCCGGACGTCAGCGGAGCTTCTGCGCGGCCTCCGTCGCCCAGTAGGTGAGGATGTTGCGCGCCCCGGCTCGCTTGATACCGGTCAGCGTCTCCAGGATGGCCCGGTCCCGGTCCACCCAGCCCTTCTCGGCGGCGGCCTCGACCATCGAGTACTCGCCGGAGATCTGGTAGGCGGCCACGGGCACGTCCACGGCGTCGGCGACCCGCGCCAGGATGTCGAGGTAGGGGCCGGCCGGCTTCACCATCACCATGTCCGCGCCCTCCTCCAGGTCGAGGGAGAGCTCCCGCAGGGACTCGCGCCAGTTCGCGGGGTCCTGCTGGTAGGTCTTGCGGTCCCCGCGCAGCGAGGAGCCGACTGCCTCCCGGAACGGGCCGTAGAAGGCGGAGGAGTACTTGGCGGTGTAGGCGAGGATCGCGACGTCCTCCCGCCCGATCTGGTCGAGGGCGTCCCGGACGACCCCGATCTGCCCGTCCATCATCCCGCTCGGGCCGACCACGTGGGCCCCGGCGTCGGCCTGGACCTGGGCCATCTCGGCGTACCGCTCCAGGGTGGCGTCGTTGTCGACCCGGCCCTGCGCGTCGAGCACCCCGCAGTGCCCGTGGTCGGTGGTCTCGTCGAGGCACAGGTCGGACATGACGAGCAGGTCGTCGCCCACCTCCGCCCGCACGTCGCGGATGGCGACCTGGAGGATCCCCTCGGGGTCGGTGCCGCAGGTGCCCACGGCGTCCTTCTTGCTCTCCTCCGGCACGCCGAACAGCATGATCCCGGAGACCCCGGCCTCGACCGCCTCGGCGGCCGCCTTCTTCAGGCTGTCCCGGGTGTGCTGCACGACCCCCGGCATCGCCGCGATCGGCACCGGCTCGCTCACCCCCTCCCGCACGAAGGCGGGAAGGATCAGATCGGCCGGGTGCAGCCGGGTCTCGGCGACCATGCGCCGCATGACGGGAGTGGTACGCAGCCGCCGCGGGCGCGCCCCGGGAAAGGAACCGTACTTCGCCATACTCCCCAAGCTACGCCCGCCGGCGCCGCCCTCTTGCCGACGCGGCGTCGGCCGCCCTGGTCCCGCCCTCGGTGCCCGAGCCTCAGAACCACCCCCGCTCGCGGGCGAGCAGCGCCGCCTGGAAGCGGTTGGTCGCCTGGAGCCGGGTCATCAGGGCCGCCACGTGCTTGCGGTACGTCCGGACCGAGATGCCCAGGTCACGGGCGCCGCTCTCGTCCTTGTCCGCGCTGTGGAGGGAGTGCGGAATCCTGCGCTCGAGGTCACGCTCGTCTCGGAGCGGCAGACCGCGCTTGTCCGCACGCCCCCGCCGCTGATCTCCGAGGTGCTGGACGAAAGCTGTCCGCGTCGGCCCGTCGGCGCACCCACTGTCATGAATGCCCAGTTGGAGCGGCTGATCGAGTTCGCAGACCTGCCGAACACCGTGCTCCAGGTCGCGCCGTTCGACATGGGGGTCCGCCGCCCCTTCGACCTGCCGGTCACTGTCCTCACGATGTCAGACCGCTCGCTGATGTCGTACGCCGAATCCGCCCAGCGGGGCCATCTGGAACGGGACAGCAGGTTCGTCCTGCCCATGCTGGCGGCCTACCATCAACTACAGGCCGAAGCGCTCTCCCAGGCCGAATCCGTGGCCATGATCAACCAGTTGCGAAAGGGCACCCCGTGACGATCGGAAGCCCGCGTTGGTTCACGTCCTCGTACAGCAACAACGGCGGCCAGTGCATAGAGATCGCCGCAAACCTCGTCGCCTCGCGCGGCGTGGTCCCCGTCCGTGACTCCAAGAACCCGAGCGGTCCGGCTCTCCGCCTCACCGCCGACGCGTTCTCGTCCTTCGTGGCGGGCGTCAAGGCCGGGGAGTTCGGCTCTGTCTGACCGCTGCGTGCCGACATGCGGGCAGGGTTAGCCACGGCGAGACAGAAACGGCGGAGCGCCCCCGCGAGGAACGCTCCGCCTCACCCTCAGGTAGCCGCGCGGCGCCTGCGCGCCCCCGGCCTCCGCTCGCTCGGCCGCGTCACCGGGTCGCCGGCCTCCAGCGCGGCCGTCCGGCGTCTGCGGCCGAAGTCGGCCAGCGCCTCGGCGAGCTTGTGCACGGACGGCTCGGGAGCCATCACGTCGACCCGCAGCCCGTGTTCCTCGGCCGTCTTGGCGGTCGCCGGACCGATGCAGGCGATGACGGTCACGTTGTGCGGCTTGCCGGCGATGCCGACCAGGTTCCGCACCGTGGACGACGACGTGAACAGCACGGCGTCGAAGCCACCGCCCTTGATCGCCTCCCGGGTCTCCGCCGGCGGCGGCGAGGCCCGTACGGTGCGGTAGGCGGTGACGTCGTCGACCTCCCAGCCGAGCTCGATCAGCCCGGCGACCAGGGTCTCGGTGGCGATGTCCGCCCGCGGCAGGAACACCCGGTCGATCGGGTCGAAGACCGGGTCGTAGGGCGGCCAGTCCTCCAGCAGGCCGGCCGCCGACTGCTCGCCGCTCGGCACCAGGTCGGGCTTCACGCCGAACGCGATGAGCGCCTTGGCGGTCTGCTCGCCCACCGCGGCCACCTTGATGCCCGCGAAGGCCCGGGCGTCCAGCCCGTACTCCTCGAACTTCTCCCGCACCGCCTTGACCGCGTTCACCGAGGTGAAGGCGATCCACTCGTAGCGGCCGGTCACCAGGCCCTTGACGGCCCGCTCCATCTGCTGCGGGGTGCGCGGCGGCTCGACGGCGATGGTCGGCACCTCGTGCGGCACGGCCCCGTAGGAGCGCAGCTGGTCGGAGAGCGACGCCGCCTGCTCCTTGGTGCGCGGTACGAGGACCTTCCAGCCGAACAGCGGCTTGGACTCGAACCACGCCAGCTGGTCGCGCTGGGCGGGGGCGCTGCGCTCCCCGACCACGGCTATCACCGGCCGGCCGCCCTCGGGGGAGGGCAGCGCCTTGGCCTGCTTCAGCGTCTGGGCGATGGTGCCGAGAGTGGCGGTCCAGGTGCGCTGCCGGGTCGTCGTACCGGCGACCGTCACGGTCATCGGGGTGTCCGGCTTGCGGCCGGCCGCGACCAGTTCCCCGGCGGCCGCGGCCACCGAGTCGAGCGTCGTCGACACCACGACCGTCCCGTCCGAGGCGCCGACCTCGGTCCAGCACCGGTCGGAGGCGGTACGGGCGTCCACGAACCGGACGTCCGCGCCCTGCGCGTCCCGCAGCGGCACACCGGCGTACGCGGGCACGCCGACCGCCGCCGCGACACCCGGCACCACCTCGAAGGGAACACCGGCCGCCGCGCAGGCGAGCATTTCCGCCGCCGCGTACGTATCAAGTCCCGGGTCCCCGGACACCGCACGGACGACCCGCCTGCCGCCCCGCGCGGCCTCCATGACAAGATGTGCCGCATCCCGCACGGCGGGGCCGCCAACGGTTGTTGACGTGGCGTCAACGACCGTCGGCTGGGGCGTGCCCGTGCCCGGAACGGGGTCCGACGAGGGGCCCGGGTCCAGGTGCGTGACGCCCGCCCGGGCGTGCGCCCGCACGACGTCGAGCACCTCGTGCTCGGCGACGACGACGTCAGCGTTCGCCAGCGCCTCCACGGCGCGCAGAGTCAGCAGTCCCGGATCCCCGGGTCCGGCACCGAGGAAGGTGACGTGCCCGTGTTCGAGGCCGGCGGCAGGAACGGTGGTGGGGCTCAATGTGCTCGCTCCCCCATCAGACCGGCCGCGCCCTGGGCAAGCATCTCGGCAGCGAGTTCGCGACCGAGCGTCATCGCCTGGTCATGCGTCTCGGGCACGGGACCGGTGGTGGACAGCTGCACCGTGCGGGAGCCGTCGGTCGTACCGACGACGCCCCGCAGGCGCATTTCCTTGACAATCTGCCCGTCGACCAGGAGGTCGGCCAGTGCGCCCACAGGGGCGCTGCAGCCGGCCTCCAGGGCGGCGAGCAGGGACCGCTCGGCGGTCACGGCGGCCCGGGTGAACGGGTCGTCGAGTTCGGCGAGCGCGGCGATCAACTCCGCATGATCGGCGGAGCATTCGATCGCCAGTGCCCCCTGGCCGGGGGCGGGCAGCACGGTGTCGACCGACAGGAAGTCGGTCACCTCGTCGATCCGGCCGAGCCGGTTCAGGCCGGCGGCGGCCAGCACCACGGCGTCCAGTTCGCCGTCGTGCACGAACCGGATCCGGGTGTCGACGTTCCCCCGGATCGGCACGGTCTCGATGTCGAGGCCGTGGGCCCGGGCGTACGCGTTGAGCTGCGCCATGCGGCGCGGCGAACCGGTGCCGATGCGCGCCCCGCGCGGGAGGTCGGTGAACTTCAGCGCGTCCCGGCCGACGATCACGTCGCGCGGGTCCTCGCGCTCGGGTACGGCCGCCAGCACCAGCCCGTCCGGCTGGGCGGTCGGCAGGTCCTTGAGCGAGTGGACCGCGAAGTCGACCTCGCCCTTCAGCAGCGCGTCGCGCAGCGCGGTGACGAACACACCGGTGCCGCCGATCTGCGCCAGCGCCTCGCGCGAGACGTCGCCGTACGTGGTGATCTCGACCAGTTCGACGGGCCGTCCGGTCACCTGGCGCACGGTCTGCGCGACCTGCCCGGACTGGGCCATGGCGAGCTTGCTGCGCCGCGTGCCGAGCCTCAAGGGCCTCAGTGCCTCGTCACTCATACCGGGCCTCGGTTCTTCGCGTTCTCATCGGTGCTGTCCTCGGCCCGCGACACGGCGGCCACCGTCTCCGGGTCGAGGTCGAACAGGGTCCGCAGCGCGTCCGCGTACCCGGCGCCGCCGGGCTCGGCCGCGAGCTGCTTGACCCGGACGGTGGGCGCGTGCAGCAGCTTGTCCACGACACGTCGCACGGTCTGGGTGATCTCGGCCCGGTGCTTGTCGTCCAGGCCGGGCAGCCGCCCGTCCAGGCGGGCGATCTCGCCGGCCACGACGTCCGCGGCCATGGCCCGTAGCGCCACCACCGTGGGGGTGATGTGCGCGGCCCGCTGGGCGGCGCCGAACGCGGCGACCTCGTCGGAGACGATCCGCCGCACCTGGTCGACGTCCGAGGCCATGGGCGCGTCCGCCGACGTCTCGGCCAGCGACTCGATGTCCACCAGCCGCACGCCGGCGAGCCGGTGCGCGGCCGCGTCGATGTCCCTCGGCATGGCCAGGTCGAGCAGGAACAGCGCGGGCTCGGGCCGTACGGCGTCGGCGACCGCCTCGGGCCGGCGCCGCTCGGGGATCCGCCCGACGGTGGCGGCGGTCGCGGCGAGCGCGGTGATCAGTTCCGCGTCGGCGCGGACGTCGTCCCGGCGTTCGACCACGGTCCCCTTGTCGACCCAGACGGCGTGCTGCTCCAGGGTCGCGGCGTCCATCCCGGCCACGGCGGCCTCGCCGAGCACGGAGAAACCGGTCTGCACGGGCGGTAGGTCGAGCGGGCAGTTGTCCTCCCCACCGCGGCCGGACTGGCCCGCCGGTACCCGGGCGGCGTGGGCCAGCGCGGGCGGTGCCCCGTCGGCGCCGAAGGGCGCGGCCGGGACCCGGCCCACGCGTCCCTGCACCGCGGTGGCGACCGCCTCGGCGGTGAGCACCAGGCCGGTCGCTCCGGTGCAGGAGACGGCCACGTCGGCACGTGTCAGCTCGGCCGGCACCGATTCCATCGGTACCGCGCGGGCCGCCACGTCCGTGCCGTCGCCCTCGGAGAGGATCTGGGCGAGCCGCTCGGCCCGCTCGAAGGTGCGGTTGGCGACGACGATCTCCGTGACACCGGCGCGCGCGAGCGTCGCCGCGGCCAGCGAGGACATCGAACCGGCGCCGATGACCAGGGCCTTCTTGCCGGCCGCCCAGTCCCGCACCTCGCCGCTCCGGGCCAGCTGCTCCAGACCGAAGGTGACCAGGGACTGCCCCGCGCGGTCGATGCCGGTCTCGGAGTGCGCCCGCTTGCCGACCCGCAGGGCCTGCTGGAACAGGTCGTTGATCAGCCGGCCGGCGCTGTGCTGTTCCTGCGCCCTGGCCAGGGAGTCCTTTATCTGGCCGAGGATCTGGCCCTCGCCGACGACCATCGAGTCCAGCCCGCAGGCCACCGAGAAGAGGTGGTGGACGGCCCGGTCCTCGTAGTGCACGTAGAGGTAGGGGGTGAGCTCGTCCAGGCCGACCCCGCTGTGCTGGGCGAGCAGCGTGGACAGCTCGGCGACGCCCGCGTGGAACTTGTCCACGTCGGCGTAGAGCTCGATGCGGTTGCACGTGGCCAGGACGGCGGCCTCGGTGGCCGGCTCCGCGGCGACGGTGTCGTGCAACAGCTTGACCTGCGCGTCCGTGCCCAGCGAGGCCCGCTCCAGCACGCTGACCGGCGCGCTGCGGTGGCTCAGCCCGACGACGAGGAGACTCATGCCGGCATCACGGCGGGTACGTCCCCGTCGGGCCCCTGCTCGGCGGCGCTCCCGCCGCGGGTGACGGCGGCCGGCGCCGCGGCGTCGGGCAGCGCGGCCTCCTCACCGGCCTTGCGCTGCTCGTGGAAAGCGAGGATCTGCAGCTCGATGGAGAGGTCGACCTTGCGCACGTCGACGCCGTCCGGCACGGACAGCACGGTCGGCGCGAAGTTCAGGATGGAGGTCACCCCGGCGGCCACGAGCCGGTCGCAGACCTGCTGGGCGGCGCCTGCGGGGGTGGCGATGACCCCGATGGACACGCCGTTCTCCTGGATGATCTTCTCCAGGTCGTCGGTGTGCTGGACGGGGATCCCGGCCACGGGCTTCCCGGCCATCGAGGGGTCGGCGTCGATCAGGGCGGCCACCCGGAAGCCGCGCGAGGCGAACCCCCCGTAGTTGGCGAGCGCGGCGCCGAGGTTACCGATACCGACGATCACAACCGGCCAGTCCTGGGTGAGCCCCAGTTCCCGGGAGATCTGGTAGACGAGATACTCGACGTCGTAGCCGACGCCGCGGGTGCCGTACGACCCGAGGTACGAGAAGTCCTTGCGCAGCTTCGCCGAGTTGACGCCGGCCGCCGCCGCGAGCTCCTCGGAGGAGACCGTGGGGACCGAGCGCTCGGACAGTGCCGTCAGCGCGCGAAGGTACAGCGGAAGACGGGCGACGGTGGCCTCGGGAATCCCTCGGCTACGGGTCGCCGGTCGGTGAGTTCGGCCAGTTGCCACGGTGCTCCTGCGGGTAGAGCGGGGCTGCAGGCGGCCATACGTCCCCGGACCGCCCCGTCGAATGCAGGCTATGTCTTTGTGAACGCGTGCACAAAGATTGTGTCCGATTTGCCCGGCCAACGTGACCGGGGTCACGCGGCTTCGCCGCGCTCGCGGGGAACCGGGACACATGGGCCCGCGTTCCTCTCTTCTCGGGGGCAAAATCGGTCACTCTCCTCACGAATCCCGCCCCCGAGACCAAGTCGCCGTCGATCCTAAGCGACATTTCCAGCCACTTGTACTGGTCGGTCAGTTTCCGGTGAGTTCCCGGCGCAGCCGTTCCTCGTTCACGCGCCAGAAGGTGTGCTGCGCTCCGTCGACGAGCACGACGGGGATCTGCTCCCAGTACTGGTCGTGGAGTTGGGGGTCCTCGGTGATGTCCTTCTTCTCCCACGGAACACCCAGCTCCCCGCAGACCTTCTCGATGACGATCTGTGCGTCATCACACAGATGACACCCGGGCTTGCCGATGAGCGTGACGAGCCGGTCCCGGGGCGCGGGACCCTTACGGCGAAAGAGGGGACTCATGCCGGCCATTCTCCCGCGTCCGGCCCGGAACCGGAGCGGGCCGGACGGCCCCTGGTGCCCAGGTGGCGCAACGATCCCTTTAACGGGACGGTCGCGGAGAGTTCACACCTGGCGAACCTCGCCGCCGACCGAACCACCGAACAAACTGGCTATGCTCACGCCATGGCCGCTCTCGGATGGCTCACCCCCCGTAGGCGCTCCGCCACGGCGCGGAGCGTGTTGGCAGGCGAGGCCTCGGCGGAGGCCGCGCGCAAGTCCGCCCAGGACACCCAGGAGATCGCCGAGGAGGAACCGCAGTTCCCGGTCCCCGGCGACCATCGCGCCGCCGCGTTCTTCGACCTGGACAACACCGTCATGCAGGGCGCCGCGCTGTTCCACTTCGGCCGGGGCCTGTACAAGCGGAAGTTCTTCGAGACGCGCGACCTGGTCAGGTTCGCCTGGCAGCAGGCGTGGTTCCGGATGGCGGGGGTCGAGGACCCCGAGCACATGCAGGACGCCCGCGACTCCGCCCTGTCGATCGTCAAGGGCCACCGGGTCTCCGAACTGACCTCGATCGGCGAGGAGATCTACGACGAGTACATGGCCGAGCGCATCTGGCCCGGCACCCGGGCGCTCGCTCAGGCCCACCTGGACGCGGGCCAGAAGGTGTGGCTGGTCACCGCGGCCCCCGTGGAGATCGCCCAGGTGATCGCCCGCCGCCTCGGCCTGACCGGCGCGCTCGGCACGGTCGCGGAGTCGGTGGACGGCGTCTACACCGGCAAGCTGGTGGGTGAGCCGCTGCACGGCCCCGCCAAGGCGGAGGCGGTCCGCGCCCTCGCCGCGGCCGAGGCCCTCGACCTCTCCCGCTGTGCCGCCTACAGCGACAGCCACAACGACATCCCGATGCTGTCCCTGGTCGGCCACCCCTACGCGATCAATCCGGACGCCAAGCTGCGCCGGCACGCCCGCGACCTGGACTGGCGCCTGCGCGACTACCGCACCGGCCGCAAGGCCGCCAAGGTCGGCATCCCGGCCGCGGCCGGCGTCGGCGCGGTGGCCGGCGGCACCGCGGCGGCCATCGCGCTGCACCGCCGCCGCCGCTGACACCCGGCCGGTCGCGCTGGATCCCGGCCGGTCGCGCTGGATCCCGGCCGGATAGCGGCTGGAACGCGCACACCCGGTCACATCAGTCACGCCAGGCCCGGGAGCCGGCCAATCCGACGGTCGTACCCCGTTTCCGCCCCCTCCAGCCCTGTTGTCCGCGCACAGCCACAACACGCCCCGGACCGACCGGAAATCCGAAGAATTTCGATCAACAAGCGGTCACTCTGCGGCACTTGGTCGGGCGTCAATCGGTTACGGAAGCGACGTAATCGATGATTTGAGCAACTGGGTGTAGCAGGCCCTGCACGAAGCGTTATTCTCCTCAGACGCAATCCGGTAACCCCTCCGTCGCTACGACGGGTGAAAGGTTCCGTACTGCACGTGATGGAAGCTCTGCCTCTGGGAGTCCCGTGTACCCACACGTCGGGGTTGACGCCTCGGGCCTGGCTACGCTGCGCGCGACCGTCGCAACGGTCAAGGAGACGCTGCGCGATCTCGTCCCCACCGCGTACGCCGTCCCCGCCTTCGCCGCCGCCCCCGTCGGCCCGTGCTACGCACTGGCCGACGGCAGCGCCGCGGTGGGCAGACGCGGGCGCACGGCCGCCGGCGCCGCCACCACCGCCCGGCGGCCCGCCGCCGACAGCGACAGCGCCCGGATGATGGACCTCGTGGAGCGCGCCCAGGCCGGCGAAGCCGACGCCTTCGGCCGCCTCTACGACCAGTACAGCGACACCGTCTACCGCTACATCTACTACCGCGTCGGCGGGAAGGCGACCGCCGAGGACCTCACCAGTGAGACGTTCCTGCGCGCCCTGCGCCGCATCGGGACCTTCACCTGGCAGGGCCGCGACTTCGGCGCCTGGCTCGTCACCATCGCCCGCAACCTGGTCGCCGACCACTTCAAGTCCAGCCGCTTCCGGCTGGAGATCACCACCGGCGAGATGCTCGACGCCAACGAGGTCGAGCGCTCGCCCGAGGACTCCGTCCTGGAGTCCCTCTCCAACGCCGCCCTCCTGGACGCCGTGCGCCGGCTCAACCCCCAGCAGCAGGAGTGCGTCACCCTGCGCTTCCTGCAGGGTCTGTCCGTCGCCGAGACCGCCCGGGTGATGGGCAAGAACGAGGGCGCCATCAAGACCCTCCAGTACCGCGCCGTCCGGACCCTCGCCCGCCTCCTGCCGGACGACGCCCGCTGAGCCGACCCCACACAGCCACTCCCTCACACTCCGCGATTTCCAACTCACGGTCAGTGACAGTCCGTTGACTTCCCGATCCGATCATCCGCAGTCCGTAACCCAAGTGCCGCGCCACTCGTTGTGCGGGATGCAGGCTCCCTGTGGTCACGTACCGACCGGCCCCGATCACCCGATCGGGACCACCCGGCCGCGTGCGTGCAACCCCGAGAATCCCCGGGGAGTCGACCGTGATGACGAGAGGAGGTGCCGCCAGTGATCGCGAACGTATCGGCGCACCGGCGGGCGAACGCCTTCGCCCAGGCCCTGGAGGAGCAGTCCGAGCGGGGCACGGCGGCCGAGCAGTCCGAGGGATCGCCACCGGCACCGGCCGCCGACCAGACCGAGCAGGGCCACCTCCTGGCCCTGGCCACGGGTCTCGCCGAGCTGCCCAGACCGGAGCTCGACCCGGAGGTCAAGGTCGTCCAGCGGGCGCAGTTGGTCGCCGCGATGGAGGCCATGCTGCAGGAGGGCACGCTCGGAGGCGAAGCCGCTGACCCTTCGGTACCCGAACAGCGAAGCCGCAGCAGGGGAGCACACCGGGCGACCGCGCTGGGCAGATTGCGGCCGCGCTCCCGGCTCGCCAAGGGACTCACCGCCGGCGGCCTCAGCGTCGGCGTCGCCGCGGGGGCCTTCGGCGGCGTCGCCGCCGCCAGCTCCGACGCCCTCCCCGGTGACTCCCTCTACGGCCTGAAGCGAGGCATCGAGGACTTCAAGCTCAACTACCTCAGCGACGACGACAGCGAACGCGGCGAGGCCTATCTCGACCAGGCCTCGACCCGTCTCGGCGAGGCCCGCCGCCTCATGGAGCGCGGCCGCAGCGGCCATCTCGACCACGAGTCCCTCGGCGAGATCCGCCGCACGCTGTCCGGCATGCGTCACGACGCCTCCGAGGGCCACCGCCTGCTCCACGAGGCCTACGAGCGCGACCCGGACTCGCTCGGCCCCATGCAGGCCCTGGACGCGTTCTCCCGCTCCCACCGCGAGGCGTGGAGCGCCCTGCGCCAGCGGCTGCCGGTCCAGCTCGGCGACGTCAGCGAGGAGGTCTCGTCGGTCCTGGACGCCATAGAGCAGGAAGTCGCCCCGCTGCAGTCCATCCTCCCGCAGCCCCCCACCCAGGGCGGCGGCGGCACGGATCAGCGGCAGGGCACCGGCCCGTCGTCCACCGGCACCTCCGGCACCGGCGGCTCCAGCACGCCCCGCACCGGTGGCACCGAGGCTCCCGGTGCCGGCGAAACCGGCAGCGGCCCGAGCAAGCCGGCCGACTCCACGTCCGAGGACGACGGCCTCCTGGGCGGCAGCACCGGTGGTCTCCTGGACCCGCTGGAGGACACCTCGACCACCGCCCCGACCAGCCCCTCCCCCGCCCCCGAGCCGGAAGTCACCATCCGGCCCCTCCTGCCGGGCCTCCTCCCGGGCCTCGGTATCGACAGCGAGGACGCCGGCTAGGCCGGGCCGACGGTGAGCACGCGGTGGGGGCCCTTCTCCGGGCAGGGTCCCCACCGCGTGCTCACCGTCAGAAGAACACCGACCTCCGCTGCACCAGCAGCTTGTAGAGCGTGTGCTGGATCTGCTCGCGGACCTGGTCGGTCAGGTTGAACATCAGCATCGGGTCCTCGGCTGCCTCCGGCGGATAGCCGTCCGTGGCGATCGGCTCGCCGAACTGGATCGTCCACTTCGTCGGAAGCGGGATCGCCCCCAGCGGCCCGAGCCACGGGAACGTCGGCGTGAGCGGGAAGTACGGGAAGCCCAGGACCCGCGCCAGCGTCTTGGCGTTGCCGATCATCGGGTAGATCTCCTCCGCCCCGACGATCGAGCACGGGATGATCGGAACACCCCGGCGCAGGGCCGTGGAGACGAAGCCGCCCCGCCCGAACCGCTGCAGCTTGTACCGCTCCCCGAAGGGCTTGCCGATGCCCTTGAAGCCCTCCGGCATCACCCCGACCAGCTCCCCCTGCCCGAGCAGCCGCTCCGCGTCCTCGGCGCAGGCCAGGGTGTGGCCCAGCTTGCGGGCGAGCTCGTTGACGACGGGCAGCACGAACACCAGGTCCGCGGCGAGCAGCCGCAGATGCCGCCCGGCCGGATGCCGGTCGTGCACGGCGACCTGCATCATCAGCCCGTCCAGCGGCAGCGTGCCGGAGTGGTTGGCGACGATCAACGCTCCGCCCTCGGCGGGGATGTTCTCGATGCCCTTCACCTCGACCCGGAAGTACTTCTCGTACACCGGCCGCAGCAGGGACATCAGGACCTGGTCGGTCAGCTCCTCGTCGTAGCCGAAGTCGTCGACCTCGTAGTCCCCGGTCAGGCGCCGGCGCAGGAAGGACAGGCCGCTCGCCAGACGGCGTTCCAGCGCCGAGGCGGCCTCGGTCCGCTCCGGCTCCCGTTCATCCGTCACACGGCCGTCCTCCTGCGCCACGGACCCGCTGGGCAGGGCCGGGACCGCGCCGGCCTCCGGTACCCCGCGCAACTCGCTCACTTCCCGTACCGGCACGGTCTGCTCGCCGCCGGCCGTGCGTCGGCTCCCCCCGCCCCCGCCCCTGCGCCGGGCCGGCCGCTGTCCGGCGCCCCCGCGAGACCGGTCGTCGTCGAACGGAATGACCTTGGCGTCCGCCATCGTTGATGCGCTCCTCGGTTGGCACCGCGCGTCAGTCGGCGCTCTGCATCGGGGGGTGACCGCCGCCCGGGACGGACAGGGCGGCGATCCGGTCGACGGCCCCCGCAAGGGCCTCGGGGGGCAGCAGTCCGGGTCCCCGGCTGCGCGCGAAGTCCGCGAAGGTCTCGGCGGTGGTGTATTTCGGCGCGAACCCCAGCGTCTCGCGCATCTGGTCCGTCGCCACGACCCGGCCGTGGGTGAGCAGCCGGATCTGCTCGGGTGAGAAGTCCGTCATTCCCAGCGTACGCACCAGCGACCCGGCCCAGGTCACGGCGGGCAGCAGCAGCGGCACGGTGGGCCGCCCGAGCCGCCGCGAGCACTGCGACAGCGTCAGCACGCCGTCACCGGCGATGTTGAAGGTGCCGCTGTTGAGGGTGCCCCGCATCGGCTCGTGCGAGGCGATCCGCAGCACCTCGATCGCGTCGTCCTCGTGCACGAACTGCAGCCGGGGGTCGTAGCCGAACACCGTCGGCAGCACCGGCAGCGAGAAATAGGAGGCCAGGGGGGTCTCCGCGGTGGGGCCGAGGATGTTGGCGAAGCGCAGCACACACACCGCGACGTCGGGCCGCCGCCGCGCGAAGCCGCGCACGTACCCCTCGACCTCGACGGTGTCCTTGGCGAACCCACCGCTGGGCAGCGACTTGGCCGCCGTGGTCTCGGTGAACACGGCCGGGTCCCGCGACGCGGAGCCGTACACGTTCGTACTGCTCTTGACGACGAGCCGGCGCACACCGGGCGACTTCTGACAGGCACCGAGGAGCTGCATGGTGCCGATGACGTTGGTCTCCTTGACGGTGGCCCGGCTGCCGCTGCCCAGCGCGGTGGCCGTCACGTCGAGGTGGACGACGGTGTCGGCGCCGCTCTCGGCGAGCACCCGGGCGATCCCTGGCTGCCGGATGTCGGCCTGGACGAACTCGGCCGCACCGAGCCGGTGCTCGGGCCGCACCACGTCCACGGCGATCACCCTGTCGACGCCCGGGTCACGCTGGATCCGTCGTACGAACCGGCCTCCCAGTTGGCGGGCCACTCCGGTCACGAGCACGACCTTGCCCAAGATCAGCGCCTTTCTTCCAGGACCTGGTACTCCGCATCGTCCACCGCGTTCCCCCGTGGAGCCAACCTAGCGGTTCGATGTTGCCCTGTGATGACCGCCGGTCCGGACAGAAGAACGACCCCCCACCGTTATCAGGTGGGGGGTCGAACCGCGCTCGTAACGCTCGGCGCGTCGCCTTACTTCTTGTTGCGACGCTGAACGCGCGTGCGCTTGAGCAGCTTGCGGTGCTTCTTCTTGGCCATCCGCTTGCGCCGCTTCTTGATAACAGAGCCCACGACTACCCTCGCTCACTTCTCATCACTCGGTGTTTGGGCGCCATGGGCCCACACGACCTACGAGGGGCTAGCCTACCCGCCCGAGCGCCGAGGTCGTTAATCGAGGGTTTCCGGGGAGGTCCGGGACACGGGGTACACGAACCTCCCCGGTGTGGAGCTAGGCGGTTTCCACCCCCACATAGCTATCGCGGAGGTACTCGTGAACCGCGTCCTCCGGGACGCGGAAGGACCGCCCCACCCGGATCGCGGGCAGATGACCGCTGTGCACCAGCCGGTACACGGTCATCTTGGACACTCGCATCACCGCGGCGACTTCCGCCACGGTAAGGAACTGAACCTCGCTCAGAGGCCTCTCGCCAGCAGCCATGACACACCTGAACCTTCCGCACTCGACTCGACGGCCACCGGCTTCCCCTTCCGGTGACTCTTCGTCGCTGCGTGCTCACTCCCCAGACTAGGGGCGGGTGATGCGAGTGGGGAAGAGGTGCACCCATCAACGGCCTACTGTGACAGACACGCCCGATTGAGTACGTAGCGGGTAAGCGGCCGGTAGTAAACAGACCGCACAGCGTCATCAAGCGGAACGACCACCGACACGACCCCCTCGGCCTCCCCCACGAACGGCGCCGGGTCGTCGACGTCGGCGAGCCCGATGGCCTCGAACCCCAGCTGACCTGCCCCACAGAGCCATCCGTGGTCTCCGATCACCAGCTGAGGCAGCGGTCCGCCGGCCTCCGCGAGGGCTCCGAGCGCGACTCGGACCGGCAGGGGTGAGTGGGTGTGCGCGCCGGTCGCACGACCGGCGCGACCGCCACCGGTTTCCCGCAGGAACCCGACTCCCCGTGCGTACACAAGACGGTGCGTACGTAGACCGAACCGGGTCGTTATGTCGACACAGCGACCATACGCGGGGGTGAGGACGGTACATCCCGCCGCCGACAGCGCGTACGCGAGCCCGGCGTAGAACCCGAGCAGCCGCCCCGGGTGCCCGGTCCCGATCAGCACGGCACCCCGGCGCCCGGCGACGTCTCCCACCCGTTCGGCGAAGGCGTCCAACCCGCTGATGGTGAGCCCGGGATCGATGTACTCGTCCCCCGTCGCCACCTCGGGCCCCCTCCCGCACCGCTCCCCCATCAGCCGCAGCACCTCCGCCGTCCCCCACCGGCCCAGCGGCCCCACCCCCAGCACCACCCGGGGGTCCCCCGCGGCGAACGCCCGGTATCTGCGCAGGCTCACCTCCCGCGGCGTCCCCACCACCCCGGCCAGCCGGGCCCCCACCAAGTGCCGCCGCAACCCGCACCCACTGACCACCCCCCGATACTCCTCCCGCCCCGCCTCCCGCCACCGGCGAATGCCCCCGACACCCCACCGTCGGGGGAACGCCGCGAGGCCGCGGGCCCCACCGGAACACCCTCACCCTCGGGGAACCACCGCAAGACCGCCGACCCCACCGGAACACCCTCACCCTCGGGGAACCACCGCAAGACCGCCGACCCCACCGGAACACCCTCGCCCTCGGGGGCGCTCCTCACGCCAGCAACCCGCGCAACGGGAACACCGCCCGCCGGGTCGCCAGCACGGCCTGGTCCAACCGGTCGGCGGGGTCGTATCCCGCCTCCCACTCCGCCCACCCCACGGGCCACCGGCCATCGGTCATCCGCACCGGCCCCAGCTGCCGGGTCCGCGCGAAGACCTCCGCCCGCCAGCTCTCCGGGATCACCGTCTCCGGCTCCACCGGCTTCCCCGCGGCCACTCCCACCAGATGCGCCCACGACCGCGGCACCACGTCCACCACCGCGTACCCGCCGCCGCCCAGCGCCACCCACCGGCCCCCGGCCCAGGCGTGCGCCAGCTCATGACACGCCACCTGCACGGCCCGCTGGGCGTCCAGCGACACCGCGAGATGCGCCAGCGGATCCTCGAAGTGCGTGTCGGCGCCGTGCTGCGTCACCAGCACGTCCGGCCGGAAGTCGGCGATCAGCTCCGGCACCACCGAGTGGAAGGCCCGCAGCCACCCCGCGTCCCCGGTCCCGGCCGGCAGCGCCACGTTCACCGCCGACCCCTCCGCGGCGCCCTCCGCCCCGGTCTCCTCCGGCCACCCCGTCTGCGGGAACAGCGTCCGAGGGTGCTCGTGCAGCGAGACCGTCAGCACCCGGGGGTCCTCCCAGAACGCCGCCTGCACCCCGTCCCCGTGGTGCACGTCGACGTCCACGTAGGCCACCCGCTCGGCCCCCAGCTCCAGCAGCCGCGCGATCGCGAGGGCCGCGTCGTTGTAGACGCAGAACCCCGACGCGCCCCCGGGCATGGCGTGGTGCAGGCCACCCGCGAAGTTCACCGCGTGCAGCGCGTCGCCCCGCCAGACCGCCTCCGCCGCCCCCACCGACTGCCCGGCGATCAACGCCGAGACCTCGTGCATCCCGGCGAAGGCCGGATCGTCCACCGTGCCCAGCCCGTACGCCGTGTCGGCCGAGCCCGGATCCACGGAGGCCGCCTTCACCGCCGCGATGTAGTCCTCCCGGTGCACCAGCCGCAGCGTGGAGTCCCCGGCCGGCTTCGCCGAGACGACCTCCACCTCGCGGTCGAGCCCCAACGCCTCCACCAGACTCCGGGTCAGCCTCAGCCGAACCGGATCCATCGGATGCTCGGACCCGAAGTCATAGCCCGTTACTGCCTCGTCCCACATCAGCTGTGCGCGGCCGCTCATACGCGCCACCGTATCGGTCCGGTTGAGCCGCGAACGACCGGGCGTACACCAACGTCACCAGCACCAACACCATCGGCACCAGCATCGCCCCCCGGTAGCTCCACACGTCGCCGAGCGACCCCACCAGCGGCGAACCGACCAGGAAGCCGACGTAGTTGAAGATGTTCAGCCGCGCGACCGCCGCGTCGGACGCCCCGGGGAACAGCCGCCCGGCCGCCGCGAAGGTCTGCGGCACCAGCACGCACAACCCCAGCCCCACACAGGTGAACCCGAGCATCCCCACCCACGCCCCGGGCGCCCCCGCCACCACCGCGAAACCCGCCGCGGCCACCACCGTGCCGCCCCGCACCACCGCCACCGCCCCGAACCGCCGCACCCCGAAGTCTCCGATGGCCCGCCCCACCAACGTGGTCACCATGTACACGTTGTACGGCACGGTCGCCAGCTGCTCCGAACTGCCCAGCACGTCCTGGAGGTACTTCGCGCTCCAGTTGGAGACGGTCGAGTCGCCGATGTAGGCGAAGGCCATCACCAGGCACAGCGGCAGCAGCAGCTTGAAGACGACACCGGCCCCGTCCCCCCGGCCCGCGTCCCCCGCCTCCCGCGGCCCACCACTGTGCGCACTGTCCGCGCCGACCCCGTCGACGTACCACCGGCTCCCCACCAGCACCGCCGGTACCAGCACCGCCACCACCGGCAGGTACGACACCCACAGCGCCAGCTCCCAGTGCGCCCCCGCCCACGCCAGCGAGGCCCCCACGATCCCGCCCAGGCTGTAGGAGGCGTGGAAGCTCAGCATGATGCTGCGCCCGTACGCCCGCTGCAGACTCACCCCGAGCATGTTCATCGAGGCGTCCAACGCGCCCACGGCCAGCCCGAAGACCGCCAGCGACAGCCCCAGCACGGCCATCCCGTCGCCCGCGCCGACCCCGACCAGCGCCAGCAGCACCAACGGCTGGGACCAGCGCAGCACCCCGCTGGGCCGGAACCGCCGCACCAGCCGCTCGGTCGCCACGCTGCCGGCCCCGGCGAGGACCGGCACCGCCGCCAGGAAGGCCGGCAGCAGCGCGTCGGAGACCCCGTACCGGTCCTGGATCGCCGGGATCCGGGTCACGAGCAGCGCGAAGGCGGCCCCCTGGGCGAAGAAGCTGAACGCCAACGAGGCCCGGCCGCGCCGCAGGACTTCTGTCATGGCGGCGAGCGTAGGGCCCCGGGCTACCGCTGGGTAGATCCAGCCAAAGATGAATTACGCTCAACTTCCCTGGCCCGCGAGGGCGAGGGCGCGCGCGGGAGCCGGGACGGCCTCCTCGGCTGACTTCACCTCGTCCGCGAGCAGCCGCTTCATCGTCTCCACCGCCAGGCCGCCGCTCACCGTGAAACCGATCGTCATGGCGACGGCGACGAAGACCCCGCCCAGCCAGACCATGGTGTCCACGGGCAGCGTGTACGCGCCCACCACCCGCGCCACACACTCGGCGAGCAGCACCACGCCCCACACCACCGAGAAGAGCCTCTCCTTGCGGCGGAAGACCGCCGAACCGGTGCGGGTCCCCGACACCAGCCGCTCCCAGGCGGCGTCCCGGGCCGCGTCGCCCCGCACCATCAGCGGCCGCACTGCCGCCGTCATCATCGGCCTCCCGAGCGCCACGGACACCAGGATCCCGATCCCGACGGTGCTGCTGACGGCGCCGTCCTTCGCCAGCATCAGCCGCGGGTCACCGGAGACGAAGCTCAGCACCAGGCCGACGACGTTGACCACGAGGATCAGCAGCGCGAGCCCGTTGGCCGTGCGCTCCCTCACCACGCTCCACGCGGTCCGCAGCGCCGGCCCCACGCTGCTCCAGGCGAGCGCGGCGAGGGTGCTCGTCCCGAAGCCGTCCTTGAGCAGGTAGAACGACCCGAGGGGAACCGCGACATCCACGATCAGGGGGGCGAGGTGGGCGCGCGTCGTGTTCGTCTTCGTCGTCATGCCCTCAGCCTCGTGGCACCCAGGGGTCCCCCAGTAGAAACGATCGTCCGGAGGTCGGCGTGACAAATGTCAGCCACGACGCCCGCCGCCATCGGTCAGAGCAGCAGGTCGGGCAACTCCCCCATGTCCCGGAAGAGTCGGGTGGCCCCCGTCAGCTTCTCCGCCGGCGTCATCGCGGTGAAGCCGACCACGTCCATCCCGGCCGCCACGGCCGCCTGCACGCCCAGCGGCGAGTCCTCGACGACCACGCACCGCTCCGGGGCGACGCCCATCGTCCGCGCCGCGTGCAGGAACAGATCCGGCTCGGGCTTCCCCCGCCCCACATCCTGCGAACTGAAGATCCGCTCCTCGTCGAACCACCGGTCGAGCCCCGTGGTCCGGTGCCCCACCCGGATCCGCTCGTGACTCCCGGACGACGCCACGCAGTACGGCACGCCCTCGTCCGTGAGCCGTTCCAGCACCTCGGTGGTGCCGGCGACCGGCTTCAGTTCCTGCTCGAACGCGGCGAAGACCCGCGTGTGGAAGACATCGTCGAAATCCTGCGGCAGGCGCTGTCCGCTGCGTTCCAGAACCAGTTCATGGATCCGGTGCATCGCGGACCCCATGTAGTCCCGGATCGACTCCTCGTACGTCGTCGGATGCCCCAGCTCGGTCAGGTAGCCGGCCAGGAGACGGTTGGATATGGGCTCGCTGTCGACGAGCACACCGTCGTTGTCGAAGATGACGAGTTCGTAGCGCATACCCAGAGCCTA
>NZ_JBYIQX010000048.1:0-54811 GCF_057707805.1 Streptomyces sp. bgisy159
CTTCCGACTTTATCAGAACTTCTCAGTCGGTTTTTCCGGCCCTCCGGAGACTCCCCCGGCGCACGAAGCAACCGGGTTCCCCCCTGGGCGGAGCCGTAAACGTACTGGAGCGGGGCGCCCCGATGCAAATCGAGGTGCCCCGCTCCAGACGCGTCAGACTTCGACCACCACCGGGAGGATCATCGGCCTGCGGCGATAGGTGTCGGAGACCCACTTGCCCAGCGTCCGACGGACCAGCTGTTGCAGCTGGTGGGGCTCGACCACGCCGTCCTGAGCCGAGCGCTCCAGCGTCTCCGTGATCTTCGGGATGACGTCCGTGAAGGCGGAGTCCTCGATGCCGGACCCGCGGGCCTGGACGTGCGGGCCGCCGGTGATCTTGCCCGTCGAGGAGTCCATCACCACGAAGACGGAGATGATGCCCTCGTCCCCGAGGATCTTGCGGTCCTTCAGGGCCGGCTCGCCGACGTCGCCGACGGAGAGGCCGTCGACGTAGACGTATCCCGCCTGGACCTTCCCGGAGATCCGCGCCTTGCCCTCGACGAGGTCGACGGCGACGCCGTCCTCCGCGATGACGATCCTGTCGTGCGGAACGCCGGTGAGCGCGCCGAGTTCGGCGTTGGCCCTCAGGTGGCGCCATTCGCCGTGGACCGGCATCAGGTTCCTCGGACGGCAGATGTTGTAGAAGTACAGCAGCTCGCCGGCCGAGGCGTGACCCGATACGTGGACCTTGGCATTGCCCTTGTGGACGACGTTCGCGCCCCAGCGCGTCAGGCCGTTGATCACGCGGTAGACCGCGTTCTCGTTGCCCGGGATCAGCGACGACGCGAGGATCACCGTGTCGCCGTCGACGATGCGGATCTGGTGGTCGCGGTTCGCCATACGGGACAGCGCGGCCATGGGCTCGCCCTGCGAGCCGGTGCAGACCAGCACGACCTCGTCGTCCGGGAGGTCGTCCAGCGTCCTGACGTCGACGACCAGGCCCGGTGGCACCTTCAGATAGCCGAGGTCGCGCGCGATGCCCATGTTGCGGACCATCGAGCGGCCGACGAACGCCACCCGGCGGCCGTACTCGTGCGCCGCGTCCAGGATCTGCTGGATGCGGTGGACATGGCTGGCGAAGCTCGCCACGATGACCCGCTTGCGGGCGCCGGCGAAGACCTGCCGCAGGACGTTGGAGATGTCCCGCTCGTGCGGGGTGAAGCCGGGGACCTCGGCGTTCGTGGAGTCGGAGAGGAGGAGGTCGATGCCTTCCTCGCTCAGCCGCGCGAAGGCGTGGAGGTCGGTCAGCCGGTTGTCCAGCGGCAGCTGGTCCATCTTGAAGTCACCGGTGTGGACGACCATGCCGGCGGGGGTGCGGATGGCAACGGCCAGCGCGTCGGGAATGGAGTGGTTGACCGCGACGAACTCGCAGTCGAAGGGGCCGACGCGCTCGCGCCGCCCCTCGGCCACCTCAAGCGTGTACGGGCGGATGCGGTGCTCCTGGAGCT
Organism: Streptomyces sp. bgisy159; assembly: GCF_057707805.1. Taxonomy (NCBI): domain Bacteria; kingdom Bacillati; phylum Actinomycetota; class Actinomycetes; order Kitasatosporales; family Streptomycetaceae; genus Streptomyces; species Streptomyces sp. bgisy159. The sequence goes on from NZ_JBYIQX010000048.1 coordinate 1,488, forward strand.
TGGCCTCGATGAGGGCGAGGGTCAGCTTGGAGCCGATCAGCGGGATGTCCGCCTTCTCGCGGAGCAGGTACGGCACCCCGCCGATGTGGTCCTCGTGGCCGTGGGTGAGGACGATCCCCTCGATGTCGTCGAGGCGGTCCCTGATGGACGAGAAGTCCGGCAGGATCAGATCGATGCCGGGCTGCTCCTCCTCCGGGAAGAGCACGCCGCAGTCGACGATCAGGAGGCGGCCGCCGTACTCGAAGACGGTCATGTTCCGGCCGATCTCGCCGAGACCGCCGAGCGGGGTGACCCGCAGGCCGCCCTCGGGGAGCGGCGGGGGCGAGCCCAGTTCAGGATGCGGATGACTCAAAAGACTCTCCTCACCACGCGCGCCACGTACCGATCGGGCACGTGGCGCGCGTGACGTTCGTGCAGAAGCAGTTGTCGTTGTGGGGTGCGGGCACCGGTGGCCCGCCTATTCAGTTGTGAAGTACAGGTGCGCGCCCGGGCGCGCGAAGTCTGATGTCAGAGCTGTACCCCGCCGGCGGCAAGATCGATCTTGAGCTGGCCGATCTCTTCCGCGGTGCACTCGACCATGGGCGAGCGCAGCGGCCCGGCGGGCAGTCCCTGGAGGGCGAGCGCGGCCTTGGTCGTCATGACGCCCTGGGTACGGAACATGCCCGTGTAGACGGGGAGCAGCTTCTGGTGGATCTCCGTGGCCTTCTGGACGTCACCCGAGACGAAGGCGTCGACGAGCGCGCGCAGGTCGGGCGTGACCACGTGGCCGACGACGGAGACGAAGCCGACCGCGCCCACGGAGAGCAGCGGCAGGTTGAGCATGTCGTCGCCGGAGTACCAGGCGAGACCGGACCGGACGATGGCCCAGCTCGCGCGGCCGAGATCGCCCTTGGCGTCCTTGTTGGCGATGATGCGCGGGTGCTCGGCGAGCCGGACGAGTGTCTCGGTGTTGATGGGGACGCCACTGCGGCCGGGAATGTCGTAGAGCATCACCGGCAGCCCGGTGGCGTCGGCGACGGTCGTGAAGTGGCGGTACAGCCCCTCTTGCGGGGGCTTGTTGTAGTACGGGGTGACGACGAGCAGCCCGTGGGCGCCGACCCGCTCGGCCTCACGGGCCAGCTCGACACTGTGGTGGGTGTCGTTGGTTCCGACGCCCGCCACGATGTGGGCGCGGTCGCCGACCGCCTCCAGTACGGCTCGTACCAGGTCCGTTTTCTCCGCGTCGGTGGTGGTGGGCGACTCGCCGGTGGTGCCGTTGATGATCAGGCCGTCGTTGCCTGCGTCCACCAGATGGGTGGCGAGCCGCTGTGCGCCGTCGAGGTCGAGTGCGCCGTCCGCCGTGAAAGGCGTGACCATGGCGGTGAGGACCCGCCCGAAGGGGGTCTGCGGAGTGGAGGTCGGAGCCATGGTTACACGCTACTCGTTGCTGACCGCGCGGTCTGCCCTCGGGTGGTCGGGAGAAGTCGGGACAAAGGTGGAGCCCGGCACTGCCTGCTCGGGGGTTCAGGCAGTGCCGGGTCCGTTTGATCAGGCTAGATGAACTTCTCTAAATGCCGCAATACGGACACTTCGGGCAGGTGACCCGTACATGTGTGCCGCCGCCCGGTGGACCGGACGCCGTTACGGGGCCACGCGGCCGTTGGCGTTGAAGGCGGCGTAGGTGAGGGGCATCAGACGCGCCCACTCCTCCTCCATCTTCTCGCCGACCATCTCGATCTCCCGCTGCGGGAAGGACGGCACCTTGGCCAGCTCGTGCTGGGTGCGCAGGCCGAGGAAGTGCATCAGGGAACGGGCGTTGCAGGTGGCGTACATGGAGGAGAACAAGCCCACCGGGAGCACCGAGCGGGCGACCTCGCGTGCGACGCCGGCGGCCAGCATCTCGCGGTACGTGCCGTAGGCCCGGCGGTAGGAGTCCTCCATGGCCTCGCGAGCGAGTTTGTGCTGCTCGGGGCTGCCCTCGACGAACCGGTACTTGCCCGGCCGGCCCTCCTGGACCAGCTTGCGGGAGGTGTCGGGGACGTAGAAGACGGGCTGCAGCTCCCGGTAACGCCCCGACTCCTCGTTGTACGACCACCCCACGCGGTGCCGCATGAACTCGCGGAACACGAAGATCGGCGCGCTGATGAAGAAGGTCATGGAGTTGTGCTCGAACGGGCTGCCGTGCCGGTCCCGCATCAGGTAGTTGATGAGCCCCTTCGAGCGCTCCGGGTCCTTCTGCAGCTCGTCCAGGGACTGCTCCCCGAGCGTGGACACACGGGCGGCGAACAGGACGTCCGAGTCGGCCGCGCTGTGCTTCACCAGCTCCACCGTCACATCGCTGCGGAAATCGAGCTGGAAGTCGTCTTCATCGGGGATCACGGTGCAGGGGGCCTTTCCCGTCTCGCGGCTGGGGATCGCCACTTTACCCAGCTGGGGCGGGCACCTTTGCGCCGGTTCGTTCGTCTTACAGGTGGCAATGTCCGGCTCTGTCCTCGATCGAAGGGAGCTGCACCACAGATGTTCCAGAGCAATGTCACGCCGCCACCGCGTGAGCGGGCGTCCGCCGGCCGGATAGCCGGGCGCTGGCTGCTGGGTCTCACGATCGTGGCCGCCCTGGTGGGATCGCTGGTCCTCGGCATGCCGGCGCTGACGCTCGACCACTCCGCCGAGACCCCGCAGTCGCAGGCGACCCAGGGACGTTGACGCCATCCGGCCCCGATGGTGGTGAGCAGGCATCCGGACGGATAGCCTCACCGGTCACAGCCCACGCATGATCGAGTGAGGACCAGCCGTGCCCCTGCCCTTCCTGACGGCCGATCGCACCGCCGAGGCCACGGACGACGTCGCACTGCCCTACGAGGACCAGGACCGCTGGCGGCGCCCCTACCGGCCGGGGCCGTGGCGGGTGGGGGCCGCCGCGGTGTGCCTACTGCTCGCCTCGTTCGTGCTGTTCGCGGCGGTCGTCATCGCGTTGACCGGCACGGTGGCCGACGCCGGCACGGTCCTCGTACTCTCCCTGGCGGTCATCGCCGGCGCGCTGCGGCTGCTGCGGGTCGGTGTGTGGGTGAGCGCGCGCGGGCTGCGCCACGTGGCGTTCCTCGTGACGCGGACGGTGCCGTGGGACCAGGTCGTCGACGTGCGGACGGTACAGCAGCCGGTGCGCTGGCTGGGGCTTCCGCGGACCGTGCAGGGACAGGCGTTGACCCTCGTTCGGCGGGGGCGTGCTCCGAAGGACACGGCCCCGCTGCTGACCACGCACAACGCCGACTTCCTGGCCCGGCCGGAGGCGTTCGACCGGGCGGCGGACACCGTCGAGGCGTGGGCCGCGGAGCAGAGGCGGGGCTGAGTCGCTCGGCGCTGCCGGTCGCGGTGTCGCACTGGTCAGCGGCTTGCGTGCTCGTCGGCTCACGCCGACCTCGGCTCACGTGGTCTCGTCGACGCGTGGGGTCCTGTCGACGCGTGGGTCCTGTCGACGCGTGGGGTCCTGTCGGAGTACGGGGTCCGGGAGGTGTGAAGGGGCCGGTCCGCAGTGATGGCGGGACGGCCCCTTCGGGGTGCGGCTCGGGATCGGGCGTGCGGCTCGGGATCGCGGCAGGGGCGAGTCCGACGCGGCGCGGCCGGGGTGCGGTGCGGCGGTCAGGCTTCGACGGTTCTGCCGTCGTGCAGGGCAATCGCGCGCTGCATCGCTTTGCGGGCGCGTGGGGTGTCGCGGGCGTCGTGGTAGGCGACGGCGAGGCGGAACCAGGTGCGCCAGTCGTCCGGGGAGGCCTCCGTCTCGGCCTTGCGCCGGGCGAAGACCTCGTCGGCGGAGTCGCGGTCGATACGGCCGCTGGGCAGCCGCTTGAGTTCGTCGGTGGGCAGACCGCCCTCGGCGTCGAGTTCGGCGGCGAGGGCGTTGGCCCGGCGGACGAACTGCGTGTTCTTCCACAGGAACCACAGGCCGATGACCGGCAGGACCAGTACCGCCACGCCGAACGTGACGGTGATGATCGTGCCGGCCTGTATGAGCATGACGCCGCGGCTGCCGACCAGGACGAAGTAGAACACCAGGACGGCGGCCGTGATGACGTAGGAGATCTTCGCGCGCATCTGAGGCTCCGGATCAGCTCAGGTCCAGGAAGTGCTCCAGGCCGATGGTGAGACCCGGGGTCGTCACCACCCGGCGGGCGCCCAGCAGGATGCCCGGCATGAAGCTGCTGTGGTGGAGGGAGTCGTGCCGGATGGTGAGCGTCTCCCCCTCGCCGCCGAGCAGGACCTCCTGGTGGGCCAGCAGGCCCCGCAGCCGGACCGCGTGCACCGGGACGCCGTCGACGCTGGCGCCCCGCGCGCCGTCCAGGGCCGTGGCCGTGGCGTCGGGCGCGGGGGCGGTCCCGGCGGCGCGGCGGGCCTCGGCGATGAGCTGCGCGGTGCGGGTGGCGGTGCCCGACGGGGCGTCCACCTTGTTCGGGTGGTGCAGCTCCACGACCTCGACCGACTCGAAGTACGGCGCGGCGATCTGCGCGAACTTCATCGTGAGGACGGCCCCGATGGAGAAGTTGGGCGCGATGAGCACGCCGGTCTCCGGGGATTCGGCCAGCCACCCCTTGAGCCGCGCGAGGCGCTCGTCCGTCCAGCCCGTCGTACCGACCACGGCGTGGATGCCGTGGCGGACGCAGTAGTCGAGGTTGTCCATCACCGAGGCGGGCGTGGTCAGCTCCACGGCCACCTGCGCACCGGATCCGGACAGCGTCTCCAGCGTGTCGCCGCGGCCGAGAGCGGCGACCAGCTCCATGTCCTCGGCGGCCTCGACCGCCCGTACGGCCTCGGAGCCGATCCGGCCCTTGGCGCCGAGGACCGCCACGCGCAGCTTGCTCATCTTCCTGCTTCCTTCGAGAGGGACTTACGCGGCCTGGAGGGTCAGGCCACGGCGTCGTGCAGACGCGCGGCCTGCTTGTCCTTCAGCGGTCCGATGACGGACAGCGAGGGACGCCTGCCCAGGATCTCGCGGGCGACCGAACGGACGTCGTCCGGGGTGACCGCCGCTATCCGGGCCAGCATGTCGTCCACCGACATCTGCTCGCCCCAGCACAGCTCGCTCTTGCCGATGCGGTTCATGAGGGCGCCCGTGTCCTCCAGACCGAGCACGGTGGAGCCCTTGAGCTGACCGATGGCGCGGTCGATCTCGTCGTCGGACAGCCCCTGCCGGGCGACCTGGTCGAGTTCGTCGCGGCAGATCTTCAGCACATCGTGGACCTGGCTCGGGCGGCAGCCGGCGTAGACGCCGAACAGGCCGCAGTCGGCGAAGCCCGAGGTGTACGAGTACACGCTGTAGGCCAGGCCGCGCTTCTCGCGGACCTCCTGGAACAGGCGGGAGGACATGCCGCCGCCCAGGGCGGTGTTGAGCACGCCCAGTGCCCAGCGGCGCTCGTCGGTGCGGGACAGGCCGGGCATGCCGAGGACGACGTGTGCCTGCTCGGTCTTGCGGCCGATCAGCTCGACCCGGCCCGCGGTGCGCAGGGCGCGGCTGCCGTGGCGCGGGGCGATGGGCACGGCGTCGGTGTTCGTCAGGGCGCCCGCCTTCTCGAAGGCGGCGCGCACCTGCCGTACGACCTTGCCGTGATCGATGTTGCCGGCGGCCGCCACGACCAGGTGGGTGGGGTCGTAGTGCTTCTTGTAGAAGCGGCGGATGCGGTCGGCGGTGAGCGCGTTGACTGTGTCGACGGTCCCCAGGACCGGGCGGCCCAGGGCGTTGTCGCCGAACATCGTGTGCGCGAAGAGGTCGTGCACGCAGTCGCCGGGGTCGTCCTCGGTCATCGCGATCTCTTCGAGAATCGCGCCGCGCTCGACGTCGACGTCCTCCTCGCGGATCAGGGACCCGGTCAGCATGTCGCAGACGACGTCGATGGCGAGCGGCAGGTCGGTGTCGAGCACACGCGCGTAGTAGCACGTGTACTCCTTGGCCGTGAACGCGTTCATCTCGCCGCCGACCGCGTCGATCGCGGAGGAGATGTCCAGGGCGCTCCGCTTCCGGGTGCCCTTGAAGAGCAGGTGCTCCAGGTAGTGGGTGGCGCCGTTCAGGGACGGGGTCTCGTCGCGGGAGCCGACGTGCGCCCAGATGCCGAAGGTGGCGGAGCGCACGGAGGGCAGGGTCTCGGTGACGATGCGCAGACCGCCCGGGAGGGTGGTCTTGCGGACGGTGCCGATGCCCGCGGAGCCCGGGATGAGGGTTTGGGTACGGGCGACGGCCCGCGCCTCGGAGGAGGTGCGGGCCGTCGCCTTGGAGCTACGGGACGTCACTTGTCGGCGTCGTCCTTCTTGTCGGCGGTGTCGGCTTCCTCGCCCTCGATCACCGGGATGAGGGAGAGCTTGCCACGGGAGTCGATCTCGGCGATCTCGACCTGGACCTTCTGGCCCACGCCGAGGACGTCCTCGACGTTCTCCACGCGCTTGCCGCCGGCCAGCTTGCGGATCTGCGAGATGTGCAGCAGACCGTCCTTGCCGGGGAGCAGGGAGACGAAGGCGCCGAAGGTGGTCGTCTTCACGACCGTGCCCAGGTAACGCTCGCCGACCTCGGGCATCGTCGGGTTGGCGATGCCGTTGATCGTGGCGCGGGCGGCCTCTGCGGCCGGGCCGTCGGCGGCACCGATGTAGATGGTGCCGTCGTCCTCGATGGTGATCTCGGCGCCGGTGTCCTCCTGGATCTGGTTGATCATCTTGCCCTTGGGGCCGATGACCTCACCGATCTTGTCGACCGGGATCTTCACGGTGATGATCCGCGGCGCGTTCGGGGACATCTCGTCGGGCCGGTCGATGGCCTCCATCATCACGTCGAGGATGTGGAGACGGGCGTCGCGGGCCTGCTTGAGCGCGGCGGCCAGGACGGAGGCCGGGATGCCGTCCAGCTTGGTGTCGAGCTGGAGGGCGGTCACAAACTCCTTGGTGCCGGCGACCTTGAAGTCCATGTCGCCGAAGGCGTCCTCCGCACCGAGGATGTCGGTGAGGGTGACGTAGTGCGTCTCGCCCTCGATCTCCTGGGAGATCAGGCCCATGGCGATACCGGCGACCGGGGCCTTCAGCGGCACACCGGCGTTCAGCAGCGACATGGTGGAGGCGCAGACCGAGCCCATGGACGTGGAGCCGTTGGAGCTGAGCGCCTCGGAGACCTGGCGGATCGCGTACGGGAACTCCTCGCGCGTCGGCAGGACCGGTACCAGGGCACGCTCGGCGAGGGCGCCGTGGCCGATCTCGCGGCGCTTCGGGGAGCCGACACGGCCGGTCTCGCCGGTGGAGTACGGCGGGAAGTTGTAGTTGTGCATGTAGCGCTTGCGGGTCACCGGGGAGAGGGTGTCCAGCTGCTGCTCCATGCGGAGCATGTTGAGGGTGGTGACGCCCAGGATCTGGGTCTCGCCACGCTCGAACACGGCGGAGCCGTGGACCCGCGGGATGGCCTCGACCTCGGCGGCGAGGGTGCGGATGTCCGTCAGCCCGCGGCCGTCGATGCGCTTCTTCTCCTTGATCACGCGCTCGCGGACCAGCTGCTTGGTGAGCGAGCGGTACGCGGCGGAGATCTCCTTCTCGCGGCCCTCGAACTCCGGCAGGAGCTTCTCGGCGGCGAGCGCCTTGACGCGGTCCAGTTCGGCCTCGCGCTCCTGCTTGCCGGCGATGGTGAGCGCCTGGGCGAGCTCGGGCTTGACGGCGGCGGTCAGTGCCTCCAGCACGTCGTCCTGGTAGTCCAGGAAGATCGGGAACTCGGCGGTCGGCTTGGCGGCCTTCGCGGCGAGGTCGGCCTGCGCCTTGCACAGGACCTTGATGAAGGGCTTCGCGGCGTCCAGACCGGCGGCGACGACCTCCTCGGTCGGCGCCTCGGCGCCGCCCTCGACCAGCTTGATGGTCTTCTCGGTCGCCTCGGCCTCGACCATCATGATCGCGACGTCGCCGTCCTCCAGGGCGCGGCCCGCGACGACCATGTCGAAGACGGCGTCCTCGAGCTCGGTGTGCGTGGGGAAGGCCACCCACTGGCCGCGGATCAGCGCGACGCGGACGCCGCCGATCGGGCCGGAGAAGGGCAGACCGGCCAGCTGCGTGGACGCGGAGGCGGCGTTGATCGCCACAACGTCGTACAGGTGGTCGGGGTTGAGCGCCATGATCGTGGCGACGACCTGGATCTCGTTGCGCAGGCCCTTCTTGAAGGACGGGCGCAGCGGGCGGTCGATGAGGCGGCAGGTGAGGATGGCGTCCTCGGACGGCCGGCCCTCGCGGCGGAAGAAGCTGCCGGGGATCTTGCCGGCGGCGTACATCCGCTCCTCGACGTCCACCGTCAGGGGGAAGAAGTCGAGCTGGTCCTTGGGCTGCTTGGAGGCGGTGGTGGCCGACAGCACCATGGTGTCGTCGTCCAGGTACGCCACGGCGGAGCCGGCGGCCTGCTTGGCCAGGCGGCCCGTCTCGAAGCGGATGGTGCGGGTACCGAAGGCGCCGTTGTCGATGACGGCCTCGGCGTAGTGGGTCTCGTTCTCCACTAGCGTTTTCTCCGTTACTTGTCTGCGTGTCGTCTTTTGTCCCGCGGCTGCCCGTGTGGCAGGGGGACGGTCACGGAGAAGCGCTCCTTCTGGTGCGGGCCGGTCTTCGATCGAAGCACCCGGGGCTTCCTTCCCCCCGGGGGCCACTACCGAGGACCGGCGGCGGCGAGGCGCGCTTCTCCTCTTCTTTGTGGTGCTGTGTCGTCCGTATTGCGTGTGCGTTGTGCTACCACACTACAAAGCGTGAGTGACACTCCGCATGTTTCCGTGCGTTCGGTCCGTACATGGAGCACGTCAGGTCCGTACGTACAGCAAAGGGAGCGGCTCCCGATGGTTCCGGGAACCGCTCCCTCCAGGGCGTCTTACTTGGCGCCCGCCGCACCGCGGCGGATGCCGAGGCGGTCCACCAGCGCACGGAAGCGCTGGATGTCCTTCTTCGCCAGGTACTGCAGCAGGCGACGGCGCTGACCGACCAGGATCAGCAGGCCACGACGGCTGTGGTGGTCGTGCTTGTGGGTCTTGAGGTGCTCGGTCAGGTCGGAGATCCGACGCGACAGGAGGGCGACCTGGACCTCGGGGGAGCCGGTGTCACCCTCCTTGGTACCGAACTCGGACATGATCTGCTTCTTCGTAGCGGCGTCGAGCGACACGCGTACTCCTCATGGTCTGTGTGTGGCCACCGAGTGCCCCCGGTCTGCTTCTCGGGGGAGCTTCCATGACTCGGAAGGCGGGGATCCGCTGAGCGCGGCCTCCAGTGCTTCGGGGCTCCGGGGGTGCGTACACGAACGGCCGTCACACAGGGTACCAGGCTGGAGGGATACGTCTGTCCGTGGCCGGACTCACCCCGTCAGGGAGCGAACGGTGGTGAGGACGCCCACAGCCGCGAGGCAGAGCGGCACCAGTGTGAGGAGAACGGTGGCTTCCGCCAGGTCGAGGAAACGGCCCCAGAAGGGGGACAGACCCTTGCGCGGGACGATCAGGCCGATCGCGACGATCACCGCGGCGCCGGTCGCGCTCGCCGCCGTCAGCCAGGTCGTCCGCAGGTCCAGCGCACCCCGGTCGCCGTGCAGGACGAACTCCGTCAGGGCCTCGGTCGGCGGGTTCAACGCGAGCCCGACGACCAGGAGCGCCACGGCTGCGATGCCCGCGACGAGGGCACAGGTGACCTGCGACGTGTAGCGGAACAGCCGGGCGCGGATCAGCATGGACAGCCCGGCCGCCAGAGCGAGGAAGCGGCCCCACAGGTTGTCCGAGAAGCCGAGCACAGCGGCGGAGGCCACGACGACTGCCGACGCGCCGCCGACCAGGCCCAGCAGCATCTCGTGGCCACGCCGCGCCTGGGCCGCGACACGCTCGGCGTCGAGCGGCTCCGCGTCCGGACCCTGCGCGGGGTCCAGGTCGAAATCGCCTTGGCCGGCCGAGTGCGGGGAGGCGTAGCCGATCGGCAGCCGCGCGAAGCGCGCGGACATACCGGGGAGAAAGGCGACCAGGCCGATCGAGCACGGAGCGCAGACCGCGGCGGTGGCGGTCGCCGAGGCGCCGGCGACGATGGCCATGAAGGTGGCCAGGGAGCCGACCGCGGCCAGCAGGGTGGCGGCGACGAACGGAGCGTCCGAACCGGGTGCGAGCGCCACGAGGGTGACCGAGGCGACCAGGACGGTCGCGCAGCCCAGCATGAACTGCAGCTTGCCCGGGCCCTGACCGTCCCCCGGCGCGACGATCCCTGAGCCGGCGATCATCAGCAGTGGCAGCGCCCCGAGCCCCAGGGCGACGGCAGAGGCACGGTCGGCGTAGACACGCGCGCGTACCCCGGAGAAGGCGGTCAGCAGCAGACCGAGCCCTCCGGCGATGACACCGGGCAGAGCGTGCATATCGTGCCGGACTGGATCAGCGAACCAGAGGACGAAGGCGGTCAGCAGCAGGAGGAGGGCGCCGCCGATCAGTCCCGCGACGCGCAGAAGCTCGTCGCTCCACAGGTGCCGGTCGCGGACGACGGCCGAGGCGACGGCGTCCGAAACGTCGTCGTAGACCGCGGGCGGCAGTGACTCGGCGAACGGCCGCAGGCCGAGCACCTCACCGTCGAGGACCTGTTCGTCGGCGAGGGTGCGTGCGCCATCGAGAACCCGGCCGTCCCTGCGCACCAGGTGGTATCCCGTGGGGGTCCCGGCGGCCTGAGTCTGTCCCGTCAGCCGCAGAATCTCCGGATAGACGTCAGCCACGGGGATGTCCACCGGGAGTGCCACGTCGACGCGGCCGTCAGGCGCCACGACGGTCACTCGGCAGAATCCGGTAGCCGCGGTCGTACTCACCTTCACTGACCCCCTGATTCGCGGATGCGCACGCTGCGGTGCGCAACCCTACCCACATCCGCTGTCGGAGGCGGCAAGTAGGATTCCCTCACAGCGGAGGACGACCGTCACCACGGGGGTGCCGGTGTGCAACCGATCGTCCGTATAGGGGGATTGAGGCTCCGGTGAGCCAGATCGTCATCAAGCGCCCGCCGCGTTCCCTGCCGCCCGAAGTGCCCTCGGAAGAGCTGCAACTGGAAGCTCCGCCCGAACTGCCGCGCGGGCAGCAGGAAGGCATGCTGATGCAGGTCCTGCCGACACTCGGCATGGGCTCGTCGGTGGTGTTCTACTTCGCGTCCCCGAACGCGCACCCCTTCATGCGGATCATGGGCGTCGTCATGCTCATGTCGACGGCCGCGATGGTGGTGTCGCAGATCGTCCGCTACCGCCGGGGTACGCAAGGGCAAATGGCCGACGTACGCCGGGACTACCTGCGCTACCTCGCCCAGACACGCCGCACCGTACGCAAGACCGCTCTGCGTCAGCGCGACGCCCAGTTCTACCTGCACCCGGCCCCGGAGCAGTTGTGGGCTGTCGTCGCAGAGGGCGGCCGGGTCTGGGAGCGCCGAGTGGCGGACGCCGACTTCGGCCAGGTGCGCATCGGTCTGGGCCCTCAGCAGTTGGCCACCCCCCTGATCGCCCCGCACACAGCCCCCGTGGACGAGTTGGAGCCGCTGTGCGCCGGGGCCATGCAGCGGTTCCTGGCCGTGCACGGACAGTTGGACGGCCTGCCGGTGGCGGTGTCGTTGCGCGCCTTCTACCATCTGACGGTCTCCGGGGAGCCCGAGAGCGCTCATGCCACGGCCCGCGCACTGGTCGCCCAAGCCACCACCTCGCACTCCCCCGACGACCTGGTGGTGGTCGTCGTGACGGCCCCGGGCGGGGTGAGCCGCTGGGACTGGACGAAGTGGCTCCCGCACTGCCAGATTCCGGGCCAGCTCGACGGATGCGGCACCCGACGCCTGTTCGGGGACGACCTCGGCGAACTGGAGCAACTGCTCGCCTCCCGGCTGGACGGCCGTCCGCGCTTCAGTCGTGACGGCCAGCCCCTGCTGGACCAGCCGCACATCCTGGTGGTCCTCGACGGTGGCATGGTGCCGCCCACATCGGCCTTCGCCGCGGCGGAGGGGCTCCAAGGAGTGACGATCATCGAGGTCGTCTCCGGCGAGCTCGACCAGCCGCGCGGAGACCTGTCGATCGTCGTACGACCGGAACGGCTGTGGCTCGACTCCGGCGACGGGTTCGTCTACGAGGGGATGCCCGACGCCATGTCCCTGCCGGCCGCCGAGGCGCTCGCGCGGCAGCTGGCACCGCTGCGCACGGGCGGTGGGGACGACGACGAGCCCTTGCTGGCGAACCTGGACTTCACCGACCTGCTGGGCTTGGGTGACGCCGCGTCGGTGGACGTCACGCGCACGTGGCGGCCCCGCTCCACGCCGGAGCGGCTGCGGGTGCCGATCGGTCTCGGTGAGGACGGGCAGCCCGTCATGCTGGACCTGAAGGAGGCCGCGCAGGACGGTATGGGCCCGCACGGCCTGTGTGTGGGAGCGACCGGGTCCGGAAAGTCGGAGCTCCTGCGGACGCTGGTCCTGGGCCTTGCGGTCACCCACTCCTCGGAGACGCTCAACTTCGTGCTCGCCGACTTCAAGGGTGGCGCCACCTTCGCGGGCATGTCACAGATGCCGCACGTGGCCGCCGTGATCACCAACCTGTCGGACGATCTCACCCTGGTCGACCGCATGGGTGACGCGATCCGCGGGGAGCTGCAGCGCCGCCAGGAACTGCTGCGTTCGGCCGGTAACTACGCCAACATCCACGACTACGAGAAGGCACGGGCGGCCGGCGCCGCGTTGGAGCCGCTTGCCTCGCTCGTCCTCGTGATCGACGAGTTCAGCGAACTCCTCACCGCCAAGCCCGACTTCATCGACATGTTCATCCAGATCGGACGCATCGGGCGTTCCCTGGGAGTCCATCTGCTGCTCGCCTCGCAGCGTCTGGAAGAGGGGCGGCTGCGGGGCCTGGACACCTATCTGTCGTACCGCATCGGTCTGCGGACGTTCTCCGCCGCCGAGTCCCGGGCGGCGCTGGGCGTACCGGACGCCTATCACCTGCCGTCCGTGCCCGGCTCGGGGTACCTGAAGTTCGGCACAGACGAGATGGTGCGCTTCAAGGCGGCCTACGTGTCGGGAACGTATCGCGCGGGCGGTCCGGACAGCGGTCAGAGCCGGATGTCCATCGAGTACCGGCCCGCCTTGTTCACGGCGGCGCCGGTACCCGCGGTCCACGCGGTGCCGGACCCGGCGCAGGCCCAGACGTCCGGACAGCGACCGGACGACGACGCACTGGCGGATACGGTGCTGGACGTCATCGTGCAGCGGCTGGAGGGCCAAGGCATGCCCGCCCACCAGGTGTGGCTGCCTCCGCTGGATCAGGCGCCGGCATTGGACCAGTTGCTGCCGGCCCTGTCGGTCTCCGCGGAGCGTGGTGTGCAGGCCTCGGAGTACACACGCCTCGGTGGCCTGACGGTTCCACTGGGGCTGGTCGACAAGCCCTTCGAACAGAAACGGGAACTGCTGTACCAGGACTTCTCGGCCGCAGCCGGTCACATGATGGTGGTGGGCGGTCCGCAATCCGGCAAATCGACACTGCTGCGCACCCTCGTCGCGTCCTTCGCCCTCACCCATACGCCACACGAAGTGCAGTTCTACTGCCTGGACTTCGGCGGCGGCGGTCTCACGGCCGTCGCTGACCTTCCCCATGTGGGCGGTGTGGCGTCGCGGCTGGATCCCGAACGCGTCCGGCGCACGGTCGCGGAGGTCGCAGGCATCCTCAACCGACGTGAGCAGTTCTTCCGCAGCAACGGAATCGACTCCATCGCCACCTACCGCCGCCGTCGCGCGGCGGGCGAGTTGCCCGGGGAAGCCTGGGGAGATGTGTTCCTGGTCATCGACGGCTGGGGCAACTTCCGCACCGACTACGAGGGCTTGGACTCAGTCGTCAACGACATCGCGGGCCGTGGTCTGGGCTACGGCATCCATGTCGTGCTGTCCGCGTCGCGGTACATGGAGGTGCGGGCGGCGCTCAAGGACCAGATCCTCGGCCGTCTGGAACTGCGGCTCGGTGACGCCATGGATTCCGAATTCGACCGCAAGGTCGCCGCGAACGTCCCGGCGGGGGTGCCCGGCCGCGGTCAGGTACCCGACAAGCTCCACTTCATGACGGCGTTGCCGCGTATCGACGCCTCCTCGGCGGCCGATGACCTCTCGGACGCCACGGCTCAGCTCGTCGATGCCGTGAAGGGCAACTGGCACGGCCCGGCGGCGCCGACCGTGCGGCTCCTCCCGCGGAAGCTGCCGGCCGACCAGTTGCCCAAGGGCTTCGAGTTCCCGCAGCACGGCATCGCGATCGGCATCGACGAGTCGAACCTGGAACCCGTGTTCGTGGACTTCGACACGGACCCGTTCTTCCTGGTCTTCGGCGAGAGCGAGTCCGGCAAGACCAATCTGTTGCGGCTGATCGCGAAACAGATCGCGGAGCGCTACACCCCGGCCGAGGCCCGCATCGTGGTCGGCGACTACCGGCGCACGATGCTGGAGGCCGTCTCCGAGGAACACCTGCTGGAGTACGCGCCCATGGCCTCGGCCATGCAGGTCCATATGGACGCGATCCGACAGTTCATGGAGATGCGCGCCCCGAAACCCGACATCACTCCGCAGCAGCTTCGCGATCGCAGTTGGTGGAGCGGCCCGCAACTGTTCGTCATCGTCGACGACTACGAACTGGTCGCCACCAACTCCGGCAACCCACTGTCGCAGTTGGTGGAGAACCTGCCGTTCGCGCGTGACGTGGGTGTCAAGTTCATCATCGCCCGCAGCGCCGCCGGGGCCTCCCGTGCCATGTACGAGTCGTTCATGCAGCGAGTGAAGGAGCTCGGCGCCCAGGGCGTGGTCCTGTCCGGCGATCCGACCGAGGGGGACATCCTCGGTAACGTCCGAGCCCGTCCCATGCCGCCCGGCCGCGGTGTCTTCGTCTCGCGCAAGCGAGGGACGCCCCTTATCCAGGTGGGCTTGCTTCCGCAACGCCACTAAGGTGATGGATCTGGTCGTGAAGAGACCGCTTCGACGGGGACAACGGGAGGACGACCGAGGTGACTGCGAACGGGGGCAACGTTGCGGGCGACGGCGTACCGGACACGGGGAAGGCGTTCGACACGCTGGCCGGCGTGAACCCGCAGATGGCGCTGAACATCCAGCACAGCTCACTGACGAGCTTCAAGAAGCGCGTCGACGAGTTGCTCATCGAACTCGACAGGTCGGAAGCGGCGCCCGGCAAGGTGGGTCAGGACCGTCTGCCGCGCGTCGAATTGGGCTCGTCCGACTTCAAGGAAGCCCAGTTCCTCTACGACTCGTACACCATCGTCCACGACGAGTTGGAGAACCTTTCCAAGGCCCTCGGCGCCCAGATCGAAGCCATGGGACTGGCGGTGCACGCGTCACGAGTGGGCTACGAGAACCTCGACGCGGACCTTCGAGCGCGGATGAAGCAGATCAACGCCGAGGCGGAGAAGTACTACGTCGTCGACCGCGATCCGTACGCCCAACCGCAGCGCACGTCGACGGCACCCACGCCCGCCCAGAACAGCGAGGAGGGGCTGTAATGGCTGACGCGGCCAAGCGGCCCGAGCCGAAGCTCGCTCGCACCGACTTCGAGTCGATGACCCATGAGCAGCTCGTGGCGATTCTGGCGTCCGCGAGTTCGGAAGGCGCCTCGCACCTCGCCGGCAAGCTAACGAAGGCGGCCGCGACCATCACCAGCATCGGCGACGACCTCATGACCCACGTCAAGGGTCTCGAGTGGCAGGGTGAGGACGGGGACACCTTCCGCGAGTGGGGCGGTCAGACCAGCAGCTCGGCCCTGCGCCTCGGCCAGTACGCCGAAGCCGCGGGGCGGTGGATGGAGACCGTGTCGCAGGCGGTCGCCGAAGCCAAGGCCGCCATGCCCGCCCGCTCGGAGACCACCCAGGCCCAGGCCGACCTCGCGGCAGCCAACTCGACGATCTCCGCGTCCAAGGAACCCGGGGCGCGCAACGACCCCGAGGCGCGAAAGCTCGCGCAAACGGCGGAGTCCCAGGCTGCGGCGGCCCAACAGCGAATCGAGGCCGCTCGGGCTGAGGCTGTCCAGCAGATGCGCAAGCTGGCTCAGACGTACGAATACTCGGCACAGCAGGTGAACAGCGTGACGCCGCCCACGTTCTCACCACCGTCGGCGCACATGGACAGCAAGCAGTGGCACAGCGATAACGAGTACGTAGCCGTCGGGGCCACGGGCGCTTCGGGCGCTGCTGCCGGCTCGTCCTATTCGGCCAGTGGTAGCAGCGGTGGAACACATGCCGCCCCCGTTCAACCGGTCTCCCCCGCAACTGGCAGCCACGTGACACCCGTTGCGGGGAGCGAACACATCGATCGGTCCCGGCCCGCGGCCGTGGAAATCAACAGCACGGGGATCCTGCCGGACGTATCGCGCCCGGTCACCACTGCGCTCCCGGGCCCGCAGCCCGGTGTCCCTCGTCCCGACGCGTCCACGCTTCAGCCAGGTGTCGTCCCGCCCGCCTACACCGGACAGGTCACGGGCGTCCCTCCGCGTGCTCCCTCCACCCCGCGTCCTCCTGCCGGCCTGGGGCAGAGCACTACGAGCGGAGGCACGGCCCGGATGTCGCGCGAGACCGGCATCATGGGGGGCCGCCCGATCTCTCCGACTTCCGGTCGGCCGGGCAGCATTCCCCGCGGGACCGTCATCGGTGACAGCGGGTCGCCCGGCCGCGCACCCATGGGACGCGGCTTCGCCCCAGGCACGCCGGGCAGCGCGGGTGCAGGACAGAGCGGAGTGACCGGTGGCCGCCGTCTCGCCTCGGAGACCGGTCGTGTCGTGGGCGGCCGCCCAGCCCAGCCGGGACGCTTGCCACGTCCTTTCACCCAAGGCGGGTCAGGCCTGGTACGACCGGCCGGTGCCGCCGATGCCACGCATGGCGCGACAACTGGTCGACCCACCGGAACCCACCCCGCCCGCTCGTCCACCGCCCGACGGGACGAGCGAGACACCCGGCGCCCGGACTACCTCACCGAAGAGGAAGAGACCTGGACGCCCAACAACCGGCGTAACGTCCCGCCAGTCGTCGGCTGAACCCGGCGCCCGTCCCTCCTGGAAGGCATATGCGTACCAGCAGCCTGCGAACCTTCAGGCACATCTCGGCGATGTCGACCGCTCTCGGCCTTCTGCTGGTGGGCTTGTCCGCTCCTGCTGCCCACGCCGAGTCGGTTCGCTCGCGTCAGTGGCACCTCGATGCCATGCACGCCGAGGAGATGTGGAAGGTAAGCACCGGGCGCGGGATCACGGTCGCGGTCATCGATACCGGAGTGGATGACTCCCTCGCCGACCTCGAAGGCCAGGTGCTGGCGGGCAAGGACTACTCCGACCTGAGCGGCGATGAGCACACCGACCCTGACGGACACGGCACCGGGATCGCCGCGCTCATCGCCGCCACAGGGAAGCGAGGATCCCTCAACGGCTCGTACGGCCTTGCGCCGGGGGCCAAGATCCTTCCCATCCGGCTGGAGCCCAGCGGCAACCTGTTCGGCAACTCGCAGTCGACGGCGGCCTATGCGGCGGAGATGAGTTCCGCGATCCGTTTCGCAGCGGACTCCGAGGCCCAGATCATCAACATCTCCGGAGGCACCTTCAAGGAGGAGGCCGACACCCCGGCCCTCGCCTCCGCCGTCAGATACGCCCTCGGCAAGGGAAAGCTGATCTTCGCGGCTGCCGGGAACGAAGGCGACAGAGCGAACCGGCCGGGCTATCCCGCGTCGGTGCCCGGGGTGGTCGCGGTGGGCTCGATCAACGAGAAGGTGAGGCGAAGCGCCTTCTCGGAGCATGGCCCCGAGATCGACGTCACCGCGCCCGGTGAAGACATGTATCACGCGTGTCCCGGTGGGACCGGAGTGTGCAAGTCCAGTGGTACCAGTGACGCCACGGCCATCGCCTCGGCATCCGCGGCCCTGGTCTGGTCCAAGCACCCGACCTGGACGAACAACCAGGTCCTCCGCGTGCTGCTCAACACCATGAAGGGGAACGAGCAGAGCAGGACGCGCAACGATGACTTCGGCTACGGCATCGTCCGGCCTCGAGTCGCCTTGCAGAACCCGGGCGATCCCGGTCCGGCGGATGAGTACCCCCTGCCGGATCTGGCCGCGGCGTCCTCTTCCTCTCCGTCCGCCAAGGCGTCATCGCCTGCGGGTGACGACGGCGAGGCTGATCGGAAGGCAGCGACGCGGGCGCCCGCTTCAGCAGCGGACGACACCCCTGTGCCGCTGTGGACTTCACTCGGTATCGCGGCGGTTGTGCTCCTCGGGGCCGCTTCGGCCATCTTCGCCGTCCGTACCAGGCGCCGACGCGCCACACAGCAGCCGACAGGTGCACCGTACCCACCCATGTACGCGCCCCAGGGCTCCCCGCAGCAGTCTCCGCCCTTCGGTCCGCCCCAGGGCGATGTCACTGGCACATCCTCCGAGGGGACTCCTGGTCCGGGCCGGCACGCCTGAACCGGTGAGCACATCGATCAGATCAGTCGTCCGATGACGGCGAGAAGGGACCAATGTGTCGTTCGACGAGATGTGGGGCCAAGCCCGGAGTAGTGCCGCGGCTCGTCAGCACAGCAGCATGCGGCTCAATCAGTTGCCCGCCGACGGAGGCGGGGGAGTCGCCGGCCAGGACTACGCCGTGACGTCTTCCGAGCTCAAGGCCGTCGGGAATGACGCCCAAGAGCTCTTCCACCACCTCGAGACGGACGCCTTCCACGCCGGTGCCCAGACCGACACCGCGGCCAACCAGCTCAACGAGGACGGCTTCGCCACGGGTTCGGCCCTGTGGACGGCCTGGGACACCTGGCGCTCTCAGGCAGAGGCACTGCTCAGCGCCTGCGCGCACATCCACAACCACCTCGAGGACACGGTCGTCACGCACACCAAGCACGAAGAGCTTCTTGCCACCAACCACACCCTCAAGCAGCTCACGCAGCACTTCAAGTGAGGCAATGACCATGGTGACCTTTGATCAGCTGTACCACGCACGCCTGGGCAGCCTCCAGAATTCCGTCGATGACTGGACCGAGACCATCACGAAACTGACGACGCTCGAGACGAGCGCGCAGGACGGCATGCTCAAGAAGGCCGAGAAAGCCGACTGGGCGGGTGAGAACGCCGGGGTGACACTTCCATTCGTGAAGAAGACCGCCAAGGAGTTCACAGACGCCGTCAAAGAGGCGACGAGTATCCGAAACATTTTGCGGGATGCACTGGCCGAGTTCAAATTTGCGAAAGCGGCCCTTACTAAGGTAGTCGAAGATGCACCCGGCAAGGGAATCAGGATTGACTCGAACGGAGCAGTCAGCTATCTGGTGCACCCCGATCGCCGGAGCAAGGACTACGACGGCCCGGAGCCCCAGGCAGCCGATTTCGAGAAGGTCCGTGCTGATATTTTGGCTTGTCTGGACAGGGCTAATGACGCGGACGACATAGCCGCCCGTGCACTGGGTACGCTCGTCGGCACCGACAAGAACAACTTCTCCGGCACCGAGTACGGCTCTCTCGAGCAGGCCGGAAGAGCCCAGGACGCCGAGGACGCCAAGGCAGCGGCGCAGATCGTGGCGAAGGGGGATGATGCCACTGTTCAGGAGATCGATCGCCTGAACAAGTACCTTCAGGACAATGACGGCGACCCGTATTTCGCCGAACGTTTTGCTTTGGAAGTGGGAGTCAAGGGGAACTTCGACTACTGGATGGACCTCGGCGATCCCAGTGATGGATCACGCCTGGCCATCGACAATCCAGAGCGCATGAAGGAGCTTCAGAAGAACTGGAGCATGACGTTGGCCACCGCCACACATTCCACCAGCCCCGCCATGGAGCAATGGAAGGCCGATGTCATCAAGTCCGGCACCACTGTGATTCAGAGTCACGGAACTTCAGCCTATGGTTTCCAGGTCATGAGCAGCCTCATGCGATACGGAAATTACGACACGAAGTTCCTCCACGACTACGGCGATGCCGTGGTTGTGGGCGAGAACAAGCTGACTCGCGACGGAGCCATCAAACCCAATCAGGCATGGGCAGTCGGCATGGGCGCCCCGCCACACCTGAGCTGGGACGGCAAAGGTCTTGGCAAGGACCCGATGTCGGGCTTCATGGAGGCACTCGGTCACAACGCGCGAGCTTCGACCGATTTTTTCAACAGTAAAATCGACCTGACGCCAGAGAATCACAACGACAACAAGACGGTCGATGCCTTCAAGTATTTCACGAAGGACCGCCAGTGGCCTGAGGACATTCACGATGGAGGTACCGACAGCAACTATGGGTACGAAAGTCTCGGGCATGCCCTGGAATCGGCCGCCACTGGCCATGCCTACGACGACCCGTCGCCTCAGCTCTCTCGCAACGACGACACCGCAAAGGTCATGGAGAAGGTGGTGGAGACGTATAGCGACCCTGCATTGTTGAAAAAACAGGAAGCCTTGTCCGGCAGCCTCGGGCGCATGGCGGCGGGCTACGTGGACGACATCAACTGGGCGCTCAATGAGAACGCGCCTGACAGTATGTTCGCCCCGAGGGCGGGAGAGCACGGTCATGTCGAGATCGGCATGGATGGCGCCCGGAAGTTCCTGAGTTCCCTTGGCCAGCACCCAGACGCCTACACCGAGGTTGCATACGCCGAGAGGCTCTACACGACCAGCGCGATGGAGGCACAGGTCGATACCAACGGTAATATTCACGAACCTCGTGTGCGAGAGGCGCTGCGTACCGGTGCCGAGGTTCAAGGAATGCTTGATCAGGCACGGGCGGACCAGGTTAAGGCAGAAGGCCTAAAGCGCGACGAGGAGTATAACAAGGCACTTGAAGAGCGTTCAGGCTGGGTGCAATTCGGAGCTGGCGTGGGCATCGCCGCTGGTGCTGCGTTCCTGCCTCCGGTGGCCGCAGCAGGCGTGGCAGGAACACTCATTCCACTCGCTACAGACCAGGGCACGGCACTCATCGGTAAGCTCGTCGGTGACGGCATCGGGGACTGGGCCCAGTCCGACCAAAAGGACAGCGGCGACGACATCCAGAAACAGCGGGCCAAGATTTTCCAGGTTGGCGAGTTCAACGCCGGATATCCTTTGAAGCATTTCCTGGCGGAGCATAATATCACCGCCGATGAGAGCAACTTCGCCCAGTCGCTGGAGACAGATCTGAACGCCGGCTACGGCAAGGGAACTGATCGGGAACAGCAGCAGGGCGTCACCCCGCAGACGTGAAGCAAGTGAGGGCCTGACAGATGGTTATCCGTGGACGTGCGGCCTCGCTGGCGCTGAGCCTGCTCCTGTGCGCAGGAGTGACCGCATGCCAGTCTTCCGACGACAACACCCAGGCGGCGCCCTCCACCGAAACAGTGGACGGCAACTGCGCCGGAGCTCTCGACGAGAATGCCGTCGCTGCTGCGGCAGCCCTGATCGACGCGACAAGGGTGCGCACGTCGACGGCTTCCGGCGGAATGACGGGCGCGGCCAAAGCGCTGGTGTCCGAGTATCGGAAGAATGGTATTTCCGAAGGCAGCAAAATCGGAGTCTGCTGGATCTACCGATCCAGTAAGGACCTGAGCGACATCACTGTTTCTTTCTCTTTCGCGACGCAAATTCCGGACGCCAAGAAAACAGCTTCGGTCTTCACTCCGTACAAAATGGGTGCACTTGCATTGGCCGGGAACCAGTCCGCGGCCCTCTACATGAGGTGCACAAGCAGCGAGTTCGATCCGGACGGCAGCAAAGAATCATTCCTCATCAGAGGCGAGACACGGAATCGATACGAGCCGGACGGCAACGATGTTGCCGTTCAGAAGCGGAATCTTACCGTCGCACATTCCGTAAGTTTTGCTATGGCCAAGGCGCTGCGGTGCGAGAACAACGCTGGCCTTTCAGGAGCATTCGAAATGCCAAGCAAGGCATGAAGGGCCGAGGGGGAGGTGGCGATCTTTCGCCACCTCCCCCTCGGCATCTCACGCTGCTGCAGCCGGACGCGTCAGCCCATCAGCATGCGGAATCGCGCCGCGTTGCCCTTGTCCATGTCGCTGTAGCCGACGACCGAGTCGTCGAGGAGCCGGGCGATGCGGGCCAGCTTCTGGCACATCTGGTCCATCTCGCTGCTGCTGCTGCGCTGGATCTCGGTGTAGGCGGTCTTCGCCTCGCCCTCCCAGGTCTCGGCCACTGCCTTGACGCGGCGCATGAGGGTTTCGAGCTGCTCGGAGAGGTTCTTCGCCGTCGCGCGGACGTCGTTGGCGGCCTGCGTGACGGTGTCGTAGTTGACGGCTGTGCGATCGGCGTTGTTGACACTCATGATGCGTTCTTCCCCTTGGTGGAATGCGGCGCTGGGCTCAGGCGAGATCCGTGATGCGGCTGGTGACCTGGTAGGAGTTGTCCACCTTGCGAATGTCGGCGATGCGTTCCTGCTCCTGGTCGGTGAAGCCGCCGACGCTCGCACGCATCGCCTCCTCCAGGTCGACGAGGTCGTCCTGGAGCTTCTTGAGGTTCTGGTTCACTCCCTGCTGGACCGTGTCGAACTCCTTGCCCGCCGCGCCCTGCCACCCGGCCTGGATCATGTCCACCACGCGGTTGAGTGAGGCGACCCGGTCGCTCACCTCGTGGTGAAACGAACGGATGTCGTTGGCGAGCCCTGTCAGGGACTCCGCACTGAGGTCAATACTCATATTCCTCTTGCCCTCCTGTTGAGGCTGTGGTGACCTTCACCACCGCGACGGGTCCGCCTGGTTGATGTCCAAGCTCTCCTGGCGGGCAAGTTCTGCTCCGACTCCTCGCGCTAGGCGCAGTCGCAGCGTCGCGCCGCCCCCGTGCCGTATCACTCACGTGACACCGGAAGCCACTCTAGTCACTTGGCATGACGCTTCCAACTGCAAAGCCGGACAAGCGCATTGTGCAAGTACCGAGTCGGGCCCTACCCGGGGCAGTACTGTGACCAAGGAACGTTCGTACGTCGTGAAAGGACCGCCCGACGATGGCTGAAGCGCCGGAGGAACTCAAGGCACGCAAGGAGAGGGAGCGCGATGAGTTGTACGCGCTCGACATCTCGGGCGTCGAGTGGCACTGCGCGCCGGGGACCGAGGAGCACGAGGAGCGGGTGGAGATCGCCTATCTGCCCGGCGGAGCGGTGGCCATGAGGTCGTCCCTCGACCCGGACACCGTACTGCGGTACACGGAGGCCGAGTGGCGGGCCTTCGTCCTGGGTGCCAGGGACGGGGAGTTCGACCTTGAGCCGGCGGAACACAACGGGGGCCTGGCCGCCGCCGAGTGAGCTTGGCCAGTTGGGGGGCGAGCCCGTGGCGCCCCCCTTCAGGCTCGTCGGCGTCAGTGCTTCAGCCCCTCGGTTCCGTAAGCCAGCAGCATCAGCACTGGGTCCTTCGACTTCTCGTCGTCCAGCACGAGTTCTCGTCTCGAGAAGACGACCCTGCCATGTTCCACGACGATGTCCGACTGCAGAGGATCACCCAGCTTCGCCCCGTCATCCTCCGGGAGGAGGAGGAAGAGCAGCGGGGTCTCCTTGTCCGTCTGTGGGTTCCAGGCCACCACCGCCGCGAAATCAGTGCCTACGCCGGCGCTCTGCCTGAAGATCAACAGATCGTCGCCACTCATCCGCAAGGGATGGACCCCCCTGAACGGACGGCCCTCGAACTTCCCCGCCGAGTGGCCCGTCTTGAGGTCAAAGGCCACGATCCAGTTCCGAGGTTGGTCGATGGACGTGTTCTCCTTGCTCGTGACGAACACGTGGTCGCGGCCGACGACCACTCCGTCGCAGACCTCCACCACCCCGAAGAGCGGGTCCACGTAGGACCGCGTGTCGCAGTCGGCCTCATAGCCGTCCAAGGAGATGGTGGCCATGTGCCTGCCCTTGTCGTCAAGGGAGATCAAATCCGTGACCATGGTGTCCCCGGCGGCGACGGCGATCACCGGTGGGTCGGACGAGGGCAGGTAGGCGGTGGAGACGCCGTCGGCGATCCGGTACGTCCACCGCTCCTTTCCGGTACGCGGATCAAGTCTCTGTACCTGGAAGGTCCGGTTGGGCGCCGCACCGCAACTGAGCAGCGCCAGCAGTGCCCTGCCACCGGCGAAGCCGCGGTCCTCACATTTGGAGGTGGTGGTGCTGTTCCAGAGTTGCCCGCCGCTCTTCATGTCGTACGCCACCGAGCCATGGCCCCATGCCACCGCAACCACCCCTTTGGTCAGGGTGAGGTTGGTGTTGGTCGCATAGGCGAACTCGGCCGCAGGCATCGTCTTCTGCCACAGTTTCTTGCCGGTGTTCAACTCGAAGAACACCACTTCGTCGCAGACACCCTTGTCGTTCGGGGTCCCGTTCTTCCTCTTGTGGGGTTGGACGGCGACGGCGGTACGGCCGTCCACGGTGACATGGCGGCTGACGGCACAGATATGGCCATCGAGATCGAGTCTCCAGGCCGGCTTGTCCTTCCAGTCGAAGCGATAGCCTTCGATCCGGTTGGCAACGCCCTTCGCCACGATCTTGTCGGTGACCCAGGTACCAGGCGCGTAGCGGGGACGGTCCTGGCTGGCTTTGGTCAGGCCTTCCTCATCCCGCTCGGTGACGAGCACGCCCTCTGGTGAGACCGGGGGCCTCTCGACCGTCTCCCTGATGTCGTCCGCCGCCGCTCGGGCCGCCGCAGGGCTCCCGTGGCCCTTCGCCTGCCCGCTCGCCCCGTCCCACAAGAACCAGCCGCCCACACACACCAGGGCGAGGGCGGTACCTCCGGCCACCGCGGCCAGGCGGCGGCGGTGGCTCCTGCGCTTCTTGTCCGAGGCCAGCGCGGACTCGGTGTAGACCGATGGCGGTGGGCCGAAGCTCACGGCTGCAGATCCTTTCGATTGCGGCGCAGATCACGGGCGACGACCGTGATGCCGGTGATGATCACTACCACCACCAGGGCGATGCCCAGGCCGTAGGTGGCATAACGCTCATCGCGTTCCTGGGCTGTCTCAGCGAGCGAGAAGGGGGCCACGTCAGGCGCTGCCGCCCGTGCCGGGCCGGGATCGGGAACCGGTACGGACGGAGGGTCGTCGATGTCCGACTCCTGTACGGCACGAACCGGGTCGACGACACCCCAGCCGACATAATTGTCGTGGCCGTTGATCGAGCGTTCCGCAGTCTGTTCGATCTGGGTGACGATCTGGGCGGTGCTCCAGTCGGGGTGCTTCTCCTTCAGCAGGGCAGCGACGCCGGCCACGAACGGCGCGGAGAAGCTGGTGCCGTTGTCCGTGCACTGGCCCCCTCCCGGGACCGTCGAGACGATGTCCACACCGGGGGCGGCGACCCCGACGAAGGAGCCTGCCTGCGAGAAGCCGGCCCGTTCGTTGTTGCGGTCGGAGGAGGCGACTGCGAGCACACCGGGGAAGGCCGCCGGGTAGGTCTTCTTGGTCTTGCCGTCGAGGCCGTCATTGCCCGCGGAGGCGACCACGACGACTTTGGCGGCGATGGCCTTGCGTACCGCTTCGGCCAGAGCGGAGGTGGCCGACAGAGGTTTCGTGGTGTCCTGGGAAATGTTGATGACATCGGCGCCCTTGCTCACCGCGTAGGTGATGGCGTCGGCCATCGTGTCGGAGTCCCCGCTGTTGTCGGCGTCGTTCTGGCGGATCGGAATGATCGTGGCATTCGGAGCCAGTCCTACGAAACCGGTATCGCTGTGTTGCCGGGCCGCGATGATGCCGGCGACCTTCGTGCCGTGTCCCACCTCGTCGTTGGTGGGATCGCCGCCCTTGCCCTTGGTGAGGTAGTCGCGGCCGGCCGCCTTGTCGACCGCGGCGGCCAGTTGCGGGTTCTTGTCATCCACACCTGTGTCGATGACCGCCACCCTGACGCCCTTGCCCCTGTTGGTGCCCTGCCACAGCTGGTCCAGCAGGACGCGCTGCAACGACCAGGGGCGCCCTTTGATCTGAGGGGCGGGAAAGGTGCACGCGCCGCTGCCGTCCAGCTCCGCGGACGCCCGTGGTCCGGGCGCCGGAGCGGGCGCGGACGGCCAGGCACCGAGCGCTGTCACAAGAGCGGCCGTTACCAGCAGGGTTGTCCTAGTCGGCGACACCGTTGGGTGCTCCTGTCCTCGTCCGTGAGTGTCTCGGTCCGGCAGGGTCACGAACCCTGAGGCTGGCGTGCGCTGTTGGTGTCGAGGCGCGGGCCCCTGGCCAGGAACTCCGACCAGACGAGCGGCACCTTGACCGGCCGCACGTTCTGGTAGCCCAGCTTGACCTGGGCCTCACTGGGTTCAGGGCTGCCGTCGGAGGACTTCTCCCGGTCGCCCGTGCCGATGTCGGACTTGGCGCTGTCGCTGTCGCCGTTGGCCTGCACGGCGTACCGCAGCCCGGTGTCGGTGACGAGGAAGAGGGATCCCGCGGCCGTCTCCTTGCCCTGGAGCTGGGTGTACAGCAGTCCGGTGCCAGGCGTGACGTACGTGCCGGTGCCGTCGGCCGTGATCTCAACGGGGTAGTCGGTGCCGGCCCACGTGCTCAGAGTCGTCCGGTTGTCGTCCCCCACGGAGCGCAGCACGCTGCACACGGTGTCGCGGCCGGAGCCGGGAGCCGCGGAGTTCACCTGGCGGGCACGGTGCTGCGGCCAGTCGGCGGGTTGACCCTCGAAAGGCTCGGGATCTGCCGTGAAGTCCTGCAAGCCCACAGCGCGGGCCTGCCCGTTCATGTTCAGCTGCGCCGTCTGCGGCGAGCTGATCAGGAGCCAGGCGGTGAATTCGCTGACCGGCCGCACCGAGCCGGGCAGCACGACGTAGTACTGCGTGCCCTCGCCGGTCTCGGTCTTCAGGACCATACCGACCTTGTTCTCCTCCGCCGAGAGGTTGCCGGGGACCCTCGCGGGGGATCCGACGCCGGCGGGGAGCCGGGGGAAGCGGAGGGGTGCGCCCTGGTGGAGGGTGGCCAGCCACTCCTTGGTGACCGACTGGGGCTGCTGAGAGCCCACGAGGGCGACGGTGAGCGCGTCCGAAGTGGTGCCGGTGACGGCGTACGAGGTGCCCTGGGAGTCGACGAGATACCGCTCGCCCGTGCGGGTCTTGACGTAGAGCACATCACCGCCGGAGAGCCGCCGGGAGCCCTCCGTACGCTTCTCGTCGCGGTCGGCGAGGACGAATGTGGCCTCTTGGACGGTGCCGCCCTTGCCGCCCGGCTGTTCACAGACGGCCCAGCGTTTGGCCTTTCCCGCCTCCCCCGGAGACGGCAGGCGGTCGGGGGCGTAGGGAATGCCCAGGATGGGGCCGCGCGGAGGACGGCCTGAGTCCAGGATGTCGTCACTGACTTGGATGACCTTGTACGAGGCGTCGTTCATCAGCAAGCGTGCCGAAGCCAGGTTCAGCACCGGATGCAGTCGGGTGTTCTTCCCGGTCTTGAGAACGACGTAGCGCGTCGTCGACTGCTTGCCCACGATGACGCGGGTGCCGGGTGTGTCCCAGCCCGTCGGCGCGGTCGGCTGGAACATGCCCCAGGCTCCGAAGACGGCGAGAGCCAGGGCGCCCGCGATCAGACTCGGTACCACCGCGCGCAGTGGTTTCGGGGCGCCTTCCTCCGATCCCGAGGGCGAGGGCTGCAGAAAGGCCGCCAAGGTACGTCGCTTCGCGAACGTGTAGGCGTTGAGCTCGTCCCGCCGTGATGCCATGACTGTCTGTCTCTCCCCGTGCCGTGCCGGGGGTCGCAGTCCCCCGCCCGTCATTGTCAGACCGGGCCCCTACTATGCCTGTTGACGAGTGGTGCAAGTGGGGCGGGGTAGGGTGCTGTGCGCATCCGGGCCATCGCCCGACGAGGTTTTTCAGGTGAGTACGGGGGGTTTGCAGTGATGGCTTCCGCAAGCCGGGCGCGGTCGCGGGGGCGGACGGCCGCGGTGTCGTCGCCGACCACCGTGACTCCCGCTGCCAGGCCCGCTGTCACGCTTCGACTCGAGGCCCGGTCGGGCCGATCCGGAGCGGTGCGTCTGCAGCAACTGCTCCTGGTGGAGATCACTGCGGCGTTGTTGCTGACCGCTTGGGTCATCGCCCCCTGGGCCCTGGTTCCCGCGGGCATGGTCGGCGCCGGACTGTTGGGCGTCGCCTTCGCCAGGCGCCGGGGCCGCACCTTGCCCGAATGGCTGGCTACCGCAAGGGGCTTGAAGGCGCGCCGGAAAGCCGCCGCGAGGCTGACACTGCCACCGGGGACGGAACCTGGACTGGCTCCCGCAGTGGAATGCGACCCGAGCCTGCGGACCTATGCGTACGGCGGTCACGATCGCAAGCCGGTCGGGATCGTCGGGGACGGTACGTTCGTCACCGCGGTACTCCAAGTGGAGGCGGACTCAACGGCGATGCGGGCGGAACGCGGCCGGCATCCCCTGCCGCTGGGTCTGGTGCGCGACGCCTTGGACGTGGACGGGATTCGCCTGGAGTCGGCTCAGGTCGTACTGCACACTCAGCCGGCGCCCGCCCTGCACCTGCCTCCGCAGTCCGTTGCGGTTTCCAACTACCTGCCGCTCCAGGAGCAGACCGGCGCCCCGGCGGTGCGCATCACATGGATCGCCTTGAAGCTCGACCCCGAACGGTGCGCCGAGGCGGTGGCGGCCCGCGGGGGCGGTCTCGTGGGGGCCCAGAAGTGTGTCATCCGTGTGGCGGACCATCTCCGGAGCCGGTTGACGGGCGCCGGATTCCGCGTGACCGTCCTGGACGAGGAGGAGCTGACCACCGCTCTCGCCACCTCGGCGTGTGCCAATCCTCTGGTGACGGCGGAGGCCGGCCGAGCAGGGACTCTTGAGCGACGCACCGAGGAGTCCAGCCGGAGTTGGCGCTGCGACAACCGCCGGCACACTACGTACTGGGTGCGGCGATGGCCGCCGGTGGGCGGGGGTCCCGGTCCGTCCTTGCCGCAGTTCATCGCCCTGCTCACCGCGATACCCGCCCTCGCCACAACCTTCAGTCTCACCCTCGGGCGCGGGGACCGGCAGGAACTGTCGCTGGCGGGCCACGTCCGGGTCACGGGTCGTAGCGACGACGAACTCGTGGCAGCACGGCGTGCGCTGCAGGACGCTGCCCGGCACGCGGGCGCGGGACTCACCCGGCTGGACCGGGAGCAGGTGCCCGGCGTACTGGCCACTCTGCCCCTTGGAGGTGCCTGGTGACATCGAGAGTGACGACCCCTGCCCGGACCACCACCACTCCGCAGCAGCCCGAGCCGGGCACCGGACACCGCAGGCGCGAGCCCGCCCCCAGCGTCGGTTTCGGGCTCATCGGCCCTCGGCACGCGCGGCACTCGGTCTCCGTGGAGCAGTTGGACTCGCTCGCTCTGCCCATCGGGGACGACGGGGTCGTCATCGGTGTGGATGCCGAGGGCCGGCCGGCGGTCATGGGACTCAACCGGCCCACCGCGTACGACGTTGTGCTGATCGGTGGTCTGTGGACCGCCCAGGTCATCGCTCTTCGGGCGGCGGCGACCGGAGCGCGGGTGGCTGTGGAGACGGGGCGGCCGCAGGCGTGGATGCAGATGGTGCATGCCATGGGGGGCGGGCAGAACGGGCTCGCGGTGCACGAGGTCGGCCGAGTGCCGCCGCAGGGAACGTCGGCGGGGACTCCTGTGCTGGTGATCCGTGACTGTGGGATGCGGCCGCCGCGCGGGCGGGTGGTCTCCGGGCCGTGGCAGTCGGTACTGACCCTGCTCCCCTACGTCAGTCCTGTGACCCCGCGGCTGGTGCGGCAGGCCCGACTGGTAGGTGTACAACGGATCTCTCCGGACGAAGCGGCGGGGCTGGGCCGTGCAATGGGGCTCTCGCGCGGCACGATGGCAGCGTTGCCCACGCTCGCCGACGGCTTCACGCTCTGGTGCGCGGATCGGGACCGGCAGTATGTGATGACCCAGCCGACTGATGTCGAGGTCGGCCTGTTGGGCATGCCGCGAAGAATCGACTGAGCCGGACATGTGGGGCGTTGCGGGACGTTCCCTCCCCGTGTGACCACTTGCCGAGTTCCTGGCTTTTTCGACAGGCGCTTCTGGGTGAGCAGTCGCAGAACGGGCAGGCGTCGGGAGGTGGACAGGCCTGCCCGGGTGAGCCGTCTGATGATTAGGCTGGGTCCGGGCGCGATGACGGAACCCGTGGACACGGTATCGGCGGCCCAAGGGGAAGACCCGGGGTGGCGGCGCCGTGCACTCCGTCCGGACCGCCCCGTTTTGGCACGACTTCGGACGACACGAACGACACATGGTCGCCCCGGCACGGCATGAGGGTGGTCGACCGCACCAGGAGGAATTGTGAGCAGCGATCGGGACGGGATCCGCGGGGGCTGGGCGACACCCGGCGATGACCAGCCCGACGCGGAGTCCGACATCGAGATGACGGGCGAGTTCACCATCGACTACGCGCCGCCCGCCTGGTACACGCAGAACACGTCCGGAGGTCCAGGAGGCGGCGCCCAGGAGGCTCCGGCCGACGAGGGAGCCGGCGCCGGCGAAGGAATGGCCGGTGGGAGCGCCGGTGGGATGACCGGGGGAATGACCGGTGGAGTGGCTCCGCCGAGGGGGCCTGAGGGCGCGGCTCCGCCCGCCTATGCCCCGTCGGCCGCGCCGGGGCCCGTTGCCCCTGGTCCCGTTCCTCCGGGGCCTGTTCCTCCGGCGCCCGGGATGCCCTTCGGTGGTCCGCCGGCCGCGCCCGCGCCGTTTGCCGCGCCTGGGGCGGCCGGTCACGGTCCTGCGGTACCCGATCCTGCCGTGCCCGCGCACGCTCCTGCACCCGCGGCGCCGTTGACTCCGCCCGGGCCGGCCGCCGGTCCGCCGGCCGGGGAGGGTGCCGCCGTGGGGATGCCCGGAGCATCCCCGGACGGTGCGTTCGAACTGCGGCCGCCACAGCCGCCGCAGGTGCCCGCCGCACCGGTGTCCGAGCCTGAGCAGGCTGCTGGGCTCGGGGACCTGGAGAGCGGGGCCACGATGAAGTTCTCGCCGGCCGCGTTGAAGAGGGAGTTCTCCGAGCAGCAGGTCTCGGGGGAGGCTTCCGGCGACGCGCTGGGCAAGGGCGGGGAAGGGTCCGGTTCCGGGCAGGCGGACGGCGACGAGGCCGTGGACAGCGGGGATGTCGAGGCCGCCGGTGCTCCTGGTGGGGCCGATGACGGCTTCCCCACGTTTCCCGTCTTCTCCGTGGAGGACGTGAAGGCCGCCGGTGGGGCTTCCGAGGGTGAGGAAGTTTCAGGGTCTGCGCAGGTCGCCGACGGTGACGGTGTGGGTGACGGCGCCGGTCGAGGTGCGACGGAGGGGGAGGAAGCCGAGGGACCCGGGGAGGCGCGAGGGATCTCGCACGTCGAGGAGGCCGCAGAGGCCGCGGAGGCCGGTGGGGTCGAGGAAGCCCGAGGAGGCGAGGAGAGCGGAGGAGGCGAGGAGATCGCGGGGGCCGAGGAGATCGCGAAGCCTTCGGCTGCTGTAGCGTCCGCGGCTGGTGACGCCGCTTCGGCGCCTTCCGGTTCGCCGACTTCGTCCCCTGACGGCCTGGGCGGCACCCAGTCTTCGGAGCCCTCCGACTCTCCCGAGCCGCAGGCACCCGAGCCCGCCGATGCCGGTGCCTCTGTCTCTGCCCCTGCTCCTTCTTCTGCCTCTCAGGAGGCCCCCGAAGCGGGCGGCGGTACGCCGAATCCTTGGGCTCCGCCGCCGGCTCCGCAGGGTGACGTACCGCCGCTGCCGCCGTCGTACCAGCCTGCCGCGCCCGCGCCCGCCGCCCAGTGGCCCGCGCAGCCGCAGGCCGGTGCCCCGGGCGCCGCGCAGGGCTCGGCGGCAGGCGCGCAGCCGCAGCCGCCCGTCCAGCCCGAGGTGCCGGGCCGGCCGCAGCCCCCCGTGCCCGCGCCGGCCGCCTGGGGAGCCCCGGGCGCACCGGGTGGGCCCGGGTCCCCTCAGCCCGGTCACCACGCTCAGCCCGGTTACGGCTTCCCGCAGCCCCCTGCCGCGCACCCGGGCGGCTCGGCGCAGCCCGCTACGCCCACTCCCCCGGCGCAGCCCGGTACACCCACTCCCCCGGTGCAGCCCGGCGGTTACGGCTTCCCCCAGCAGCCGCCCGCCCCAGGTGCCGCGCCCCAGGCGGGACCGGGTGGATACGGCTTCCCGCAGCCGGGTGCCCCCAACGCCGGTCAGCCGGGGCCCGACCCGGCCGCTCCGGCAGGCCACCCGCAGCCCCACCCCCAGCAGCACCAGCCGCACGCCCCCGTCGCGCCCAACGCCCAGCCGGGGTACGGAGCCCCGCAGCCCCCGGCGCCCAACCCCGGCGCCCCGGTGCCCCCGGGCGCGCCGAACCCTCCGGCCCAGCCCGGCGGCTACGGCTTCCCGCCAGGACAGCAGCCCGGCCAGCAGCCCCCGCACGCTCCCGTCGGTGGCGCCCACCCGAACCCTCCGGCCCAGCCCGGCGGTTACGGCTTCCCGCCGGGACAGCAGCCCGGCCAGCAGCCCCCGCAGGTTCCCACGGGAGACCCCAATACCCCTCCCCCGCCCGCCGGTTACGGCTTCCCGCCGGGACAGCCGCCCGGTCAGCAGTCGCCGCCCGGCCCCGCCGCCGGTGCCGTCGACCCCCGGGCCGGTGCCGCCTGGCCGCAGCCGGTCCAGCACGACCAGCGGCAGCCGGTCAACCCTGGGGCCGCGCCGCTCGGTTACACCGCGGCCGTGGAACTGTCCTCCGACCGGCTGCTGAACAACAAGAAGCAGAAGACCAAGAGCAGCCGGCCTGCCGCCGGCGGCGGACGGTTCAAGATCGGCGGGAAGAAGGAGGAGGCCGAGCGGCAGCGGAAGCTGGACCTGATCCGCACGCCGGTGCTGTCCTGCTACCGCATCGCCGTCATCAGCCTCAAGGGCGGCGTCGGCAAGACCACGACCACCACCGCCCTCGGCTCCACGCTCGCCACCGAGCGGCAGGACAAGATCCTCGCCATCGACGCCAACCCGGACGCCGGTACGCTCGGGCGACGCGTGCGCCGGGAGACCGGGGCCACCATCCGTGACCTCGTGCAGGCGATCCCCTACCTCAACTCCTACATGGACATCCGGCGGTTCACCTCCCAGGCCCCGTCCGGCCTGGAGATCATCGCCAACGACGTCGACCCGGCGGTGTCCACGACCTTCAACGACGAGGACTACCGGCGCGCCATCGACGTGCTGGGCAACCAGTACCCGATCATCCTCACCGACTCGGGCACCGGTCTCCTGTACAGCGCCATGCGCGGTGTGCTCGACCTCGCCGACCAGCTCATCATCATCTCCACGCCGTCCGTGGACGGCGCGAGCAGCGCCAGTACGACGCTGGACTGGCTGTCGGCGCACGGGTACGCCGATCTCGTGGCCCGCTCCCTCACCGTCATCTCGGGTGTCCGCGAGACCGGAAAGATGATCAAGGTCGAGGACATCGTGGCGCACTTCGAGACCCGATGCCGCGGGGTCGTGGTGGTCCCCTTCGACGAACATCTCGCCGCCGGCGCCGAGGTCGACCTCGACATGATGCGGCCCAAGGTGCGGGAGGCGTACTTCAACCTCGCGGCGATGGTCGCCGAGGACTTCGTACGTCACCAGCAGATGCACGGTTTGTGGACCAGCGACGGCAATCCGCCCCCGGTCGCCGCCCCGCCCATGCCGGGACAGCCCATGCCCGGCCAGCCGATGCCGGGACAGCCCGCCCCGGGACAGCCCATGCCCGGCCAGCCGATCCCGGGACAGCCCATGCATCCCGGTCAGGGATACCCGCAGCAGCCGGGCGGCTATCCGGCGGCGCCCCAGCCCGGTCAGCCGTACGGTCAGCCCCACCCACCGCAGCAGCCGGGCCACCCCGGCCACTCTGGCCCCCCGCACCCGTCGGCCCAGCCCACCCCCCAGCCCGGCTACCCCGCGGCACCCCAGCCGAGCCACCCCGGTCAGCCCGGGCACCCCAGCCACCCCGGCCAGCCTGACCACCCCGGTCAGCCCGGCCACCCCGAGCGGCAGGGTCACCCCGGCTACCCCCAGGGCGCTCCCGGCCAGGCTCCTCCCCCGCCGCCGCAGCAGCAGTAACCCGCGACGCGGCGGTACGCCGTGAACACGAACGAGGGCGGCCGGTGTCCGAAAGACACCGGCCGCCCTCGGCGTACCCACGCTCAGCGATGAGGCACTACGCCTCCGCCTCCGCGATCATCTCCTTGCACCGCCGCACGTCGTCGGCCATCTGCTCCAGCAGTGCCTCCAGCGACTCGAACTTCGCCTGGCCGCGCACGAACGCCAGGAAGTCGACGGCGACGTGAAGCCCGTACAGATCGAGCCCGATCCGGTCGATGGCGTACGCCTCCACCGTGCGCTCGGTGCCGTCGAACTGCGGGTTGGTGCCCACGGAGATCGCGGCCGGCATCGCCTCGCCACCCACGTGCAGCCAGCCGGCGTAGACGCCGTCGGCGGGGATCGCGGTGTGCGGGAGTGTCTCCACGTTGGCGGTGGGGAAGCCGAGTTCGCGGCCGCGCTGGGCGCCGCGCACCACCACGCCCTCCACGCGGTGCGGCCGGCCGAGGATCTCGGCGGCGCCGGTGACGTCGCCTTCGCCGACCAGACGCCGGGTCAGCGTGGAGGAGAAGGGCTGTCCGCCGCCCGCGTCCCCGGTGACGTACAGGTCGACGACCTCCACCTCGAAGTCGTACACCTTGCCCTGCTCGGTCAGGAACTCCACGTCACCCGCGGCCTTGTGGCCGAAGCGGAAGTTGGGGCCCTCGACGACCGCCTTGGCGTGCAACTTGTCGACCAGGACCTTCACCACGAAGTCGGCCGGCGACAGCTTCGAGAACTCGGTGGTGAACGGCAGGATCAGCACCGCGTCCACGCCGAGCTCGGCCATCAGCTCGGCCCTGCGGTGGTGCGGGGCCAGCAGCGGCGGGTGGCTGCCGGGGCGGACGACCTCGCTGGGGTGCGGGTCGAAGGTGACGACCACCGACGGCACGCCCAGCTGACGGGCGCGGTCCACCGCGTGCCGGAGGATCAGCTGGTGCCCGCGGTGGACGCCGTCGTACGAGCCGATGGTGACGACGCTGCGCCCCCAGTCCTGGGGGATGTCCTCCAAGCCACGCCAGCGCTGCACTGTGACCGCTCCTCGAACCCGTGTCCGTATCTGTCCTTGACCGCTTACGCAGGTACTAAGGGTGCCATGCCGGGCGCTCGCCGCCCGCATCGGCATCGGGGCTGTGACCCGGCGCACGTGTCGCGGGGGAACGCGCGGAATCCGCGGGCGCCCGGCGGGCGGCGTCACGCCGGCACCCGCACCCCGGCCTGATTCTCGATCATGCGGCGGGCGCTGGGGCCGACCACCGCCGCCCACTCCCCCGGCGCCTCGATGAGCCAGCCCGCCACCCGGGCCGCGAAGCCGGGCACATGACGGCCCAGATCGACCAGGCCGCGGTCGAACAGGGCGGCGCCCTCAGGGGTGCGGACCATCAGAAGCCCTACGCGGCGCACCAGTGCGCGTGCCTCCTCCCCCTCATACCGCTGGAGCGGGTACGGCGGGACCGCGTACGGCGCGACGGCGTGCAGCACGGCCGCCAGGACGGACGGCTCCCGTTCGTGAGCCAGCTGGAACTCGCGCAGCTCCTGGCGCAGCGGCCGGGACGCGGGAGCGCCGGGCGCGGCCAGCACGGCGGCCAGGGCGGCCCGTACCCGCTCGGGGCCGCCGGTCAGCACCACGGTGACCAGTGGCACCAGCACCGCTCGCGCGGCGGGCCCCTGGTCCAGCCGGCGGTCGACGTACGCGGCGACACCGGCGGCCGTGTCGGGCCGGTGCGCCAGCGCCTCCCGTACCAGCACCGCGACGCGGCCGGCCAGTGCGGGTGTGGTGACGTCGGCGAGTGCGCGCAGGGTCCGGCCGGTGTCCGCGCCGGGCCTGTTCAGCCGGGCGCGGAAGGCGTCCAGGACCGGCTCCGGGTGGGTGTCCAGCGCGGCGAGCAGTGAGTCCGGTTCCAGGCCGGGGTCCCCGGCGGCGAAGCGCTCCAGTGCCTGCGGGAGGTGGGCGGCGCGGGTTTCCGGATCGCGTACGAGGAGGGCGAGGGCGCCGCTGTGCAGCGTGACGTCGGCGGGGCGGGCGAGCAGGGCGAGCGCCGCGTGGCGCAGCAGGCGGCGGTCGGCGTCGGTGTGGACGTGGGGGACGGCACGCAGCCCGTACGCCACCGCCGCGACCCGGCGGTCCGGCCGTTCGTCGTGCGCCCAGCGGTCCACCGCGCGGCACAGGGCCGACGGTTCGTCCTCGGCCAGCACCGCCAGCAGCTGGTCGGCGCGCCGGTGGGCGCAGTCGGCCAGCACCTCGGTGAGGTGGTCCAGCGCGCCGTGGCGGTGAGTGTGCAACAGGGCCTGTGCGGCCGTGGCCACGGTCGCGTGCGGGGTCGCGGGCAGCGGCCGCTCGTCGTCGAACCAGCGGGTGAGCCGCGGCTGTACGGCGGTGGGGTCGGCGGCGAGCAGCCGGGCGACGGCGTCGAGGTAGCGGGGGGTGCCGGTGTCCTGGGGGGCGGGGTCGGCGAGGACCAGGCGGCGCAGGAGGTCGAGGCGGATGTCGGCGGGCAGGGTGAGGGACGTCCAGAAGTCGGGGGCGAACTCCCGGGGCAGCGCGGGAGGTGCGGCCGGTCCGGTTCCGTCGGGAGCGGGTGGCGTCCCTGGCGTCCCCTCCGGCCTCCGCCGGTGGGCCACGACGCGGTCCGCGAGGAGTCGCAGGACGGGAAGGTACGGCGTGGCGTCCGGGACCCGCCGCGCCGTCTCGGTGAGCAGCCGGGCGGCCCACCAGCTGTCCGGGGCCGCTTCCCAGGCGGCGACCAAGTCGCGCAGCCGGGCGGCGAGTTCGTCCGGCCCCTGCTGGCGGGCCAGGTGCAGCAGGGACTCGACGACCGGGCCGATGCGGTGGTGCGGTACGGGCAGCGGGTGCCGGTCGGCCGGCGTACGCGGGCGGTGGACCAGGGTGCGCAGTGCCTCGTCGAGGTCCAGGTGCATGCCCTGGATCCAGTCGGCGAGCTCCTCGTGGGCGAAGCGGTAGCCGCCGCCGGCCGGGACCAGGAGGCCCTCGGTGAGCACGGCGGACGCCCAGCCGGTGCCGCCGCCGAGACGGGCGGGGGCCGGGCCCCAGGGGAAGACCGCCTCGAACGACTCGCGGTCCAGTTCGCCCTGGCCCGGGCCCAGGCTGCGTCGCGCGGCCGCGTGCACCTGACCGGACACCTTGGCGGCGAGCCGGCGTACGGCGGTGCCGCGCAGACCGTTCTCGGCGGCGAGGCGGACGGCGACGCGCAGGCACATCAGGTCGAGGTGGGCGGTGAAGACGGCGTCACGGTCGATGTCGGGCCGGTCGTCCAGGGCCGGGCAGGCGGCGCGGACCTCGGACAGGAGGCGGAGGGTGAGGGGGTGGCGAGCGGCGGGTTCGGTGAGGGCTCCGGCGGGGATGACGTAGCGGCGGCGGGCCTCCGCGGCCTCGACGGGGGTGAGATCGGTGAGGCGGAGGCAGGGCGGGAGGGTCTCGTCGGCGCCGGGCCCGCCCTTTCCGTCCCTTCCGTCCCCGGCCGCCGGGTGTTCGTCGTCGGGGGACGCCGAGGACGGCCGGTACAGCATCTCCTGCGGGAACTCGGCGCCGGCGCCCTCCCAGTACTCCGGCCGGCACGACACGACCAGTCGCGCACCGGTGTCCCGCAGCCAGGCCGCCGTGCCCCGGGTCCACGCGGGGAGGCGGTGGGCCAGGACGGGTGGCATCTCCTCGGGGCCGTCGAGGAGCAGCATCAGGGGCCGGCCGGCCGCGGACGCGAGGTGGGCCAGGCGGTCGGGGGTGATGTCGCCCAGGTCCGCCGCGGCGTCGGGACGGGAGGCCGCGACGATGCGTGCCGCCCGGGCGAGTGCCCGGTGGGCCGCGTCCGCGATCGAGGTGTCGTCCTCGCCGAGGTCCGCTCCGCGCAGCCACAGCGTCGGCGCCGGACGCCGGCCCCGTGCGCGGCGGGCCGCGAGGGCCGCCAGTTCGGTGGTACGGCCGCTGCCGGGAGCGCCGACGAGGGCCAGTACGGCGGTGGGGCGCCCTCCGTGGGCACCGTCGGGGCGTTCGCCGCAGGGCGCGCCGAGGCCGTCCCCTGGGGCGAAAGCCCCGTCGCAGCGCTCCCCGCGCACCTCGACGGCTCGTTCGCCGCAAGGCACGCCAGGGCTGCCGCCGGGGGCGGCCCCGGCGACGGTCCCGGCGGGGCTGCCACCGCAGGCGGCGGGTGCACCGGCGGGAGCCGCCCCGGCAGCACTCCCACCGGAAGCCGCCACGCCGTCCCCGGCGCCGGCCCGTGCGGCACCCCCTGCGGCGTTTCCACCGGAGGCCCCGGTGGGCCTCCCCGTGCCGTCGGCGTTGGGCCTCCCCGTGCCGTCGGCGGCGGGGCTCCGGCCGAAGGACCCGGCCGGGCTCCCGCCGAAAGCGTGCGTCGTGGGGCCACCGGCGAGGACCCCGCCGGACCTCCCGGCGGCCACTGCGGGCCCGTCGCCGCAAGCGGCCACGTCATGACCGACGGCACCCCTCGCCGAACGCCCGCCGAAGGCCCCGCCGGAACTCCCGCCGCAGACCTCGGCCGAGCCCCCTCCCCAAGCCCTCGATGCCTCGCCGGCCGAATGCCCCGTCGGCCCCTCACCGCAGGCGCCTCCCGGCCCCTCGCCCGCAACCCTCGTCCCCCGCCCGCCGCAGGCACCCCCCGAAGCCCCGCCGCAGACACCCCCCGAAGCCCCACCACAGGCCCCCGCCAACTCCCCACCCGAAGCTCCCGCCAGCCGCCCACCGCAGCGACTCTCAGAACCCCCACCACTCCCCCAGGCGAACGCAGCCGTCTCCCGAGTCACCCACGTCCGCTCGACCGGCTCCACCGCCGTCCCGTCCCGGCCGGACAGCGGGCCCGCGGGGCCGTCGGAGCCGACCGAGGTGGCGGTGAGTTCGAGGACACCCGCGAGGTTGAGGTCGGCTCCGTAGGCGGGGACCGTCACCGCATTGCGGGCGAGGAGGTCGGCGAGCGGACCGTCGGGCGGGTTCGGCGTGCGCAGCGGGACCGCGAAGCCGGTGTCGTTGTGGGCGGAGCGCAGGGCCGTGCCCAGCACCGCCAGCACGGCGCCGGTCGTCCCGTCCAGGACCGGCCCCCCGCAGGCGGGCCCGCCGAGCCGCAGGGCATCCCGGCCGTCGGTGCCGATGGCCAGTTCGAGTGCGTCGTCGATGAAATGGTGGCGGTCGGTGGCCGGGTAGGTGACGGGGCCGGCGGTCAGCACCCGCGCCTCGCGCCAGCGGCCGGCGGCGATCCGTACGTAGGTGCCGGTGTCGACGCGGTCCCGCGCGGTGATCGGCAGGGGGGTGGCGCCCAGGCCGTCGGTGCGGATCAGGGCGAGGTCCCGCTCGGGCAGCGGGGTGACCTCGTCAGCCGTGACGACGCAGGCGCGGTCCCCGGGGCCGTGCAGGACCAGGCGGGGCAGGCCGTCGACCGCCTCGTGACTGGTGACCACCGTGCCCCGGTGGTCGGCGAGGAAGCCGGTGCCGCGTGGCCGGCCGGCGACGTCGCGGACGCGGATCAGGGCCGTGCCGGGGGCGACGGCGGTCACCGGCGGCGAGCCGTGTGCGGCCGCCGCCCGGGGTGGCACCGTCTCCGCCATCGTCGTACCTCCCGCCGCGTGCCCTGCCTCGGTTCGACGGTAGGCGGGCGGTGATCAGCGGGACAGATCGCCGGACGAACGCGCCCCCTCACGCTCCCTCGGTTCACTCCGAGCGCCCGTCCGGACGGGTGAACCGAGGGGGGTCGTTGGATACACCCTTGGGTGGGGGAACCGAGGGGGGACCGTGGAGCGGCGGGGGCGTGCCCCGTGTCCGCCGCTCCACGGGCTACTACGGCGAGCGGGCGGCTCAGGCCAGCACGGCCAGGCTCTTCGCCTTGCCCTTCTGGTCCTCCACCAGGGCCAGGAAGCGGCCGTCGGGGTCGAACACCGCGACGGGGCCGGCGCCCGCGTACTCCTCGGGCATGTCCAGGCGGACGCCGTTGGTGAGCAGCCGGGCGCGCCGGGCGTCGACGTCCCAGCGGGGGAAGGCGGCCGCCGCCGCGTCGGCGATCGGCATGACGGTCAGTTCCTGCTGGAGCTGGTCGAGGGTGCGGGCGGAGTCCAGCTTGTAGGGGCCGACGCGGGTGCGGCGCAGGGCCGTGAGGTGGCCGCCGACGCCGAGGCCCGCACCCAGGTCGCGGGCGAGGGCGCGGATGTACGTGCCGGAGGAGCAGACCACGGAGACGATCAGGTCGAGCACGGGAGTGCCGTCCTCGGCCACGGCGTCCCGCACGTCGTACACCGTGAAGGAGGAGACGGTCACCGGCCGGGCGGGGATCTCGAACTCCTCGCCCTCGCGGGCCCTCTTGTACGACCGCACGCCGTTGATCTTGATGGCGCTGACCTTGGACGGCACCTGCATGATGTCGCCGGTGAGCTTGGCGATCCCGGCGTCGACGGCGTCGCGGGTGACCTGCGAGGCGTCGGCGGAGGCGGTGATGTCGCCCTCGGCGTCGTCGGTCAGGGTGGTCTGGCCGAGGCGGATCGTGCCCAGGTACTCCTTCTCCGTGAGGGCGAGGTGCCCGAGGAGTTTGGTCGCCTTCTCCAGGCCGAGGACGAGGACGCCCGTCGCCATCGGGTCGAGGGTGCCGGCGTGGCCGACGCGGCGGGTCCTGGCGATGCCGCGCATCTTGGCCACGACGTCGTGCGAAGTGAAGCCCGACGGCTTGTCGACGATGACAAGGCCGTCGGGCGCGGTGGTCTTGCGGTTCATTCGGCGGTGTCGTCCGTCTCGTCGTCACCCGGCTTGCGGTACGGGTCGGCCCCGCCCGCGAAGTCGGCGCCCGCGGAGGCCTCGCGCACCTTGGCGTCGGACGCGCGCGCCTTGTCGAGGAGGTCCTCGATGGTGCGGGCGTTGTCCGGGAGGGCGTCGGCGACGAACGTGAGGGTCGGCGTGAACTTCACGCCGGCCGCGCGGCCGACCTCGGAGCGCAGGATGCCCTTGGCGCTCTCCAGGCCCGCGGCGGCGGCCGCGCGCTCCTCCTCGTCGCCGTACACCGTGTAGAAGACGGTCGCCTCCCTGAGGTCACCCGTGACCCGGGTGTCCGTGATGGTGACGTGCGAGCCCAGCCGCGGGTCCTTGATCCCGCGCTGCAGCTTCTGGGCCACTACTTCCCGGATGAGGTCCGCCAGCCTCTTGGCCCGCGCGTTGTCGGCCACTGGTCCGTCTCCTTAACGTTTCTTGCTTCTTGCTTCAGTCTTCGTCGCTGTGGAGTCTGCGTCGAACGGAGAGCAGCTCCACCTCGGGCCGCGCGGCGACCAGCCGCTCGCAGCGGTCCAGTACGTCGCTGAGGTGCCCGGTGTCCCCCGAGACGAGGGCGAGCCCGATCCCGGCCCTGCGGTGGAGGTCCTGGTGGTCCGTCTCCGCCGCGCTCACCCCGTACCTGCGCTGGAGTTCGGCGACGATCGGGCGGACCAGGGAGCGCTTCTCCTTGAGCGAGTGGACGTCGCCGAGGAGCAGATCGAAGGACAGAGTCCCCACGTACATGTGTGTGTCCGGATGTCCCGCCGGTTCGGGGTACGGGCGCCGCGCTCAGGTGCGGCGCCGATACGGGAACCGTACACGCAACGGCCGGGGCCGATCGACGGAAATAACTTCCGCCGACCGGCCCCGGTCGCGTGTCAGGTCACGCGCGCGGCTTCTCGCGCATCTCGTACGTCGCGATGACGTCGTCGACCTTGATGTCGTTGAAGTTGCCGAGGTTGATACCGCCCTCGAACCCTTCGCGGATCTCGGTGACGTCGTCCTTGAAGCGACGCAGGCCCTCGATGTTGAGGTTCTCCGCGACCACCTTGCCGTCGCGGATGAGGCGTGCCTTGGTGTTGCGGCGGACCTCGCCCGAGCGGATGAGGACACCGGCGATGTTGCCCAGCTTGGACGACTTGAAGACCTCGCGGATCTCCGCCGTGCCGAGCTCGACCTCTTCGTACTCCGGCTTGAGCATGCCCTTCAGGGCCGCCTCGATCTCCTCGATCGCCTGGTAGATGACCGAGTAGTACCGGACGTCCACGCCCTCGCGCTCCGCCATCTGCTGCGCACGGCCGGCTGCCCGGACGTTGAAGCCGATGACGATGGCGTCGGAGCCCAT
Organism: Streptomyces sp. bgisy159; assembly: GCF_057707805.1. Lineage (NCBI taxonomy): Bacteria > Bacillati > Actinomycetota > Actinomycetes > Kitasatosporales > Streptomycetaceae > Streptomyces > Streptomyces sp. bgisy159. The sequence continues at coordinate 43,549 of NZ_JBYIQX010000048.1, forward strand.
GGCCAGGTCGATGTCGGACTCCGTGACCGCACCGACGCCGCGGTGCAGGACGCGGATGTCGACCTCTTCGCCGACGTCCAGCTGGAGCAGGGAGGACTCCAGGGCCTCGACGGAACCAGACGCGTCACCCTTGATGATCAGGTTCAGCTGCTGGACCTCGCCGGCCTTGAGCACCTTGTCCAGGTCCTCCAGCGAGACACGGCGCGTGCGCTTGGCGAAGGCCGCGTTGCGCTCGCGGGCGGCACGCTTCTCGGCGATCTGACGGGCCGTACGGTCCTCGTCGACCACCAGGAAGTTGTCGCCGGCGCCCGGGACGTTGGTCAGGCCGAGGACCTGGACCGGCGTCGACGGGCCGGCCTCGGCCACGCTGTTGCCGTTGTCGTCGTGCATCGCCCGGACCCGGCCGTACGCGTCGCCGACCACCATGGTGTCGCCGACCCGGAGCGTGCCGCGCTGGACGAGGACCGTCGACACGGCGCCGCGGCCGCGGTCGAGACGGGACTCGATCGCGATGCCCTGCGCGTCCTGGCTGGGGTTGGCCCGCAGGTCGAGCGAGGCGTCGGCCGTGAGGATCACGGCCTCCAGCAGGCTGTCGATGTGCAGGCCCTGCTTGGCGGAGATGTCGACGAACATGGTGTCGCCGCCGTACTCCTCGGCCACCAGGCCGTACTCGGTCAGCTGACCGCGCACCTTGGTCGGGTCGGCGCCCTCGACGTCGATCTTGTTGACCGCGACGACGATCGGGACCTCGGCGGCCTTGGCGTGGTTGAGCGCCTCGACCGTCTGCGGCATGACGCCGTCGTTGGCCGCGACGACGAGGATCGCGATGTCCGTCGACCGCGCACCACGGGCACGCATGGCGGTGAACGCCTCGTGACCCGGGGTGTCGATGAACGTGATCTTGCGCTCTTCGTCGTTGACCTCGGTGGCGACCTGGTAGGCACCGATGTGCTGGGTGATGCCGCCGGCCTCGCCCGCGATGACGTTCGTCTTGCGGATGGCGTCGAGGAGGCGGGTCTTGCCGTGGTCGACGTGACCCATGACGGTGACGACCGGCGGGCGGACCACCAGGTCCTCCTCGTCGCCCTCGTCCTCGCCGAACTCGATGTCGAAGGACTCGAGCAGCTCGCGGTCCTCCTCCTCCGGGCTGACGACCTGAACGTTGTAGTTCATCTCGTCCGCGAGGAGCTGGAGCGTCTCGTCGGAGACGGACTGCGTGGCGGTGACCATCTCGCCGAGGTTCATCATCACGGCGACGAGCGACGCCGGGTTGGCGTTGATCTTCTCCGCGAAGTCGGTGAGCGACGCGCCGCGGGAGAGACGGATGGTCTCGCCGTTGCCGCGCGGCAGCATCACGCCGCCGACGCTCGGGGCCTGCATGGCCTCGTACTCCTGGCGCCTCTGCCGCTTCGACTTGCGGCCGCGACGCGCGGGACCGCCGGGACGGCCGAAGGCGCCCTGCGTGCCACCGCGGCCACCGGGACCGCCGGGACGGCCGCCGAAGCCGGGACGGCCACCGCCGCCACCGAAGCCGCCACCGCCGCCGCCCCCACCGGGACGACCGGCGAAGCCGCCGCCACCGCCCGGACGGGCACCGCCGCCACCGGGACGGGCGAAGCCGCCGCCGCCGGGACGACCGGCGCCGCCGGGACGGCCCGCACCGCCGCCCGGACCACGGCCGCCGGGGCCGGGACGCGGGCCGGCAGCGGGACGCTGCGGCATCATGCCGGGGTTCGGACGCGGACCGGCCGGGCCGGGACGCGGACCGCCCTGCGGACGGGGCATGCCCGCCGGGGACGGCCGGGAGCCGCCGGGACCCTGCGGACGGGGGCCGCCGCCCTGGGCGCCGGGCGCCTGGGGACGGGGACCGCCACCGGGGGCACCGCCGGGGCCGGGACGCGGACCGCCCTGCGGGCGGGGCGCCTGCGGGCGGGCCATTCCGGCGTTGCCGCCGGAGGTGAAGGGGTTGTTGCCCGGACGCGGACCGGACGGACGGGCGCCCGGACGCGGCGCGCCGGCGCCACCCTGGCGCGGGCCCTGGGCGGCGGGACGCTGTCCCTGTCCGCCCTGACGGTCCTGGCCGGGCGCGCCGGGACGGGCACCGCCGGGCTTGGGGCCGGGGCGGGCACCGGGACGCGGGCCCTGGGCGGCGGGCGCCTGGGGCGCGGCCGGGGCCGCCGGCGGAGCGGTGAACTCCGGCGCGGCCGGGGCGGGACGCGGCGCGGGCTTGGGGCCCGGCACCGGACGCGGGCCCGGGGCCGGCGCGGACGCGGGCGGCTGCGCCGCGGGAGGCTTGGGGCCGCCCGGCTTCGGCGCGGCCGGACGGGCCGCCTGCGCCGGGGACGGCGCGGGGGAAGGCTTGGGAGACGCCTTGCGCGGGGCGGGCTTGGCGGACTTGCCGTTGCCACCGCCCTGGAAGGCGTCGGTCAGCTTGCGTACAACGGGCGCTTCGATGGTCGAAGACGCCGAACGGACGAATTCACCGAGTTCCTGGAGCTTGGCCATGACGACCTTGCTCTCCACACCGAACTCCTTGGCGAGTTCGTAGACCCGGACCTTAGCCACTTCGCTCCTTTGAGGTCCGGGTTGCGTCCGGACCGTCGCTAGTTCATGGGCGTACTCATCGCGTACTCATCGAGTGCTCATCGCAATCTCGACCTGCTTTCGACTCGCGAGGTACCAGGCCGCACGGGTTGTTCCGTACGGCTCGTCTTACGGTGTTGCCCGATCGGCAACTGTTGTCTGCTCGACGTACCGGCGCAACGCCTTTGTGTCGAGCGTGCCCGGGGCACGGAGTGCCCGCGTGAACGCCCGGCGGCGCACCGCCTGGTCGAGACAGGCCGCGGCGGGGTGCACGTACGCACCCCGGCCGGGCAGCGTACCGCGAGGATCGGGGACGCATGCGTCCTCGACCGCCACGATCCGCAGCAGATCATTCTTGGCCGCTCGCTCCCGGCACCCGACACAGGTGCGTTCAGGGCATGAGCCGACGTGCGTCCGGCCAGACACAGCTAAGTCTACCTCCCCGCACCGGCCTCACCCTTTGGGGGCAGGAATCGAACACTTGCCGCCGGTAATCTGTCGTGAAGTGAGCGCCGCGCGTCCGGGATCTATTCCCCGGGCTGCTCGGTGTCCGGCCGGATGTCGATCCTCCAGCCGGTCAGCCGGGCGGCGAGGCGCGCGTTCTGACCCTCCTTGCCGATCGCCAGCGACAGCTGGTAGTCGGGGACGGTCACCCGGGCGGACCGGGCGGCCATGTCCACCACCTCGACCTTGGACACCCGCGCGGGTGACAGCGCGTTCGCCACCATCTCGGCGGGGTCGTCCGACCAGTCGACGATATCGATCTTCTCGCCGTTCAGCTCGCCCATGACGTTGCGCACCCGGCCGCCCATGGGGCCGATGCAGGCGCCCTTGGCGTTCAGGCCGGAGCGGGTGGAACGGACGGCGATCTTGGTGCGGTGACCGGCCTCACGCGCGATGGCGGCGATCTCCACCGACCCGTCGGCGATCTCCGGAACCTCCAGCGCGAAGAGCTTCTTCACCAGGTTGGGGTGGGTGCGTGAGAGTGTGACCGACGGTCCGCGCACGCCCTTGGCGACCCGGACGACGTACGAGCGCAGGCGCATGCCGTGCGGGTACGTCTCGCCGGGGACCTGCTCCTGCACCGGCAGGATGGCCTCCAGCCTGCCGATGTCGACGAGCACGTTCTTCGGGTCGCGGCCCTGCTGGACCACACCGGTGACGATGTCGCCCTCGCGGCCCGCGTACTCGCCGAGCGTGGCGTCGTCCTCGGCGTCGCGCAGACGCTGCAGGATCACCTGCTTGGCGGTGGTCGCGGCGATCCGGCCGAAGCCGGACGGCGTGTCGTCGAACTCGCGGGGTTCCTGCCCCTCCGCCAGGTCCTCGGGGTCCTCCTTCGCCCACACGGTCACATGCCCGGTCTCCCGGTTGAGCTCCACGCGCGCGTGTCGGCGGCTTCCCTCGGTGCGGTGGTAGGCGATGAGGAGGGCCGACTCGATCGCCTCGACCAGCAGGTCGAAGGAGATCTCCTTCTCCCGGACCAAGCCCCGCAGGGCGCTCATGTCGATGTCCACGGCTACGCCTCCTCTGCTTCCTCTTCGTGCGTGTCCTTGCGGTTGAACTCGACCTGCACGCGCGCCTTGGCGACCTCGGCGAAGGCGAGTCTGCGTGCGGTGGCCTTGCGGCCCTTGACCCCGGGCACCTCCAGGTCGACGCCCTCGTCGTCGACCTTCAGGATCCTGGCCACCAGGTCGCCGCCCTCGGCGAGCTGGAACTTCACCAGCCGGCCGACGGCCCGGACGTAGTGGCGGTGTTCGGTGAGGGGGCGTTCCGCGCCCGGCGTGCCGACTTCCAGGTCGTAGGCGCCCGCGCCCATCGCGTCCGTCTCGTCGAGCTTCGCCGAGAGCGCGCGGCTCACATCGGCGATTCTGTCCAGGTCGGCTCCGGTGTCGGAGTCGACGACGACGCGCAGCACCCGCTTTCGCCCTACGGAGTCCACGGCGAGCTCTTCGAGATCGAGGCCCTGTGCCGTGACGAGCGGTTCGAGCAGTTCTCGCAGCCTCTCGCTGGGGGTGGTGCTCATCCGGGTGACTCCTCGGCCGCGTGTGCTGTTGTGGGATGGGTCGCGTGTCAGGTCAAAGGGTATCCGGTCGCGGAGGGTGTTGCCGTCCACCTGGGTACGGAGAGTGCACGATACGGTGATCACGGGCCCGGGGCCCGCCTTCTCCCGCTTTCCGCCGCACGAGCTCCCCGAGGACGTCCGCAGTGCCCTACGCTCCGCCGCCGCGCTCCCCGTCGGGACCGCGCAGAAGATCCCTGCTCGCCTCGGCCGCCGGGGCCGCGCTGCTCGCCGGCTGCTCTCCCGGGTCCGACGGCTCCGCCTCGGGCGAGAGCCCCACCCGTCCCTCCGCGGCGGACCAGGCACGCGCGCGTGCGGCGCGGGACAGCGCCGGGCTGGTGGAGCGGTACGACGCGGTGCTCGCCGCGCATCCGGCGCTGACGGGGCGGCTGGCGCCGCTCAGGGCGGAGGTCGTACGGCACGTGGAGGCGTTCGGGGGCGAGGTGAAGGCGCCACGGGCGCCGTTGTCGCCGTCGTCCCCGTCGCCGTCCCGGTCGGCGTCGGCTCCGGCCGCGTCCGCTCCGGCTGGTGCGGGGCCGAGCGGATCGGCGCCGGCGCCTTCCGGGGCGAGCGCTCCGGCGCCCGGTGCCTCCCGGTCCCGTGGGTCCGGGTCCAGTGCTTCCGTGCCGGTGGATCCGAAGGCTGCCCTGGCCGGTCTGGCCGAAGCCGAGCGGGCGCTCTCGGACGCCCGGATCACCGCGCTGCTCGACCTGCCGGGTGAGTCCGCGCGGCTGCTGGCGTCGGTGGCGGCGGCCGGAGCGGCGCACGCGTACCTGCTCACCGAGGAGGCCCGATGAGCGCGGCGGACGAGCTGCGGGCGCTGCAGGCCGCGCTGGCGGCCGAGCACGCGGCCGTGTACGGCTACGGGGTCGTCGGCGGGCGGATCCGCGAGGAGCGGCGCACGGAGGCACGGTCCGGGTACGACGCGCACCGGGCGCGGCGCGACGCGCTGATGCGCGAGGTGCACGACCGGGGCGCGACGCCGGTCGCGGCGAGCGCGGGGTACGCCCTGCCGTTCCCGGTGGCCGACTCGGTCGCCGCGGTACGGCTCGCGGCCGAGCTGGAGGACCGGGTGTCCGGGGTGTACTCCGACCTGGTGCGGGCGACGGCGGGGGCGCGGCGGCGGGAGGCGGCCGTGGCACTGCGGGAGGCGGCGGTGCGGGCGGTGCGCTGGCGCGGCGGCGGCGTGGCCTTCCCGGGGCTCGCCGAGCGCGCCGAGCGCACCGAGACGGCCGCCGCCGGCGCCCCGGGCCGATCGGGCCACTCCCCGGCTCCGGGGCCGTCGCCGGAGCGGGTCCGCTCTTCGTCGACCCCGTCGAGGTGACGCGGCGCCGGGCACACCGGACGAGCCGCGGTGGGCCGCCGGCACCCCGGATGCGCCGGTCCGGCGTCGTCGAGGTGATCGGCGGTCGGGGTGAACGGCCGCGGGGAGGGGCCCGGCGGGCAAGGCGCCAGGGCGGTGGCCGGACCGCCGAGGCGCCGCGGGCGGACACCGGACCGGTCGGGGCACGTCCGGGCACACCGGGGCGTGGTCGGCGGCCGGTGCCGGGCTGAGAGAGTGTGTTTGGCCCGGGTCGTCGTGGGCAGGCGCCCGGATCGCCGGGGCGCGTCCCAGCGTCACCCGGGGCACCCAGCACAATGACCCGGGTCAGGACCGCGGGCCTCGGAGGTCGGCACCGGAAAGCCCGGCGCGGCCCCCGGGACCGCACGGCGGCGGGTGTGGGAACGAGCGGAGGCACGGCCCTCGGGCCCGAGGCACGGCGTCCGAGCGGGCGGGGCACGGGCCGCGGGCCGGACATGAGGCGCCTGAGTGCCGGGGGCCACGCGGCCGGGGCCCGGGGCTGCGGGGCTGCCGGTTCCGTCGGCGAGCGGCCTGAGCGGCCTCCGGCAGTGGAAGCCGGCCGAGGCCGGAACCACCGGATCGCCGGAGCCGACGCCGCAGCAGGACCTCCGGCGCGACGGCAGTGGGTGGGCCGTCGGGCGCGGTGGTGCCCGGAAGGGCGGGGCGGGCCGTCGGGATGACGTGGGCGGGCCGTCGGGGTGATGGGACGTGGGGCCGTCGGTGCGACCGGGGGCAGGAAGGGAACGACTCGCGCATGGTTTTCGAACCGCCGCAGCGTCTGGCCAGGGCGCTCGGTGAGACGGCACCCGACGGTGACGACTGGCTGGAAAGGCTGCCGGAGGCGGTGGACAGGGCCGTCGCGCTGCGCGATTCGACCGCGGAGCGGGTTCAGGTGCCCGGCGGCCGCAGCAGCCTGGTGCTGCTGGTGCGGCGGGCGGACGGCACTCCGGCCGTGCTGAAGCTGGCCCCGCCCCGGTTCCGGCCGGAGGCGGAGCGTGCGGCGCTCGCGCGGTGGGCCGGGCTGGGCGCCGTACGACTGCTGGAGGACACCTCGCCCGACGGGGCACTGCTGCTGGAGCGGCTGCACCCCGACGTCTCGCTGCGGTCGCTGCCGGAGGCGAAGGCGCTGCTGGAGGCGGCGGGGACGCTGCGCCGCCTGTGGGTGACGCCGTCGGCCGGGCACGGGTTCGAGACGGTGGCCGGGCGCACCGGACGGCAGGCGGCGGCGATGCGGGCGAGCGCCGGGCGTGACCCGGAGGTGGCGCCGCTGGTGGAGGCGGCGCTCGCGGCCCGCGAGGAGCTGCTGGCCGGCCCGGCGCAGGAGCTGCTGCTGCACGGTACGTTCCGGCAGAGCAAGGTGCTCTCCGGGGACCGGGTGCCGTGGTTGGCCGTGGGGCCCGACCCGGTGGTCGGGGAGGGCGCGTTCGACCTGGCGCGGCTGGTGCGCGACCGCGTGGAGGACCTGATCGCCTCACCGTCGGGGGCGACGACCACCCGGCGCCGGGTGAAGCGGCTCGCGGAGTCCCTGGAGGTCGACCAGGAGCGGCTGCGCGGCTGGACGCTGTTCCGGGCGGTGGAGTCGGGGGTGCGGGCCCGCCGGGTGGGGCGCCGGCGGGACGCCGAGCTGCTGCTGGAGTTCGCGAGCTGGCTCTGAGAGGGGACCCGGCTCCGAGGACGTGACCCCCGCGGCGCCCGGCTGGTGGCGACCGCACATGAGACGCGTCGTGGGAGCACGGTCGCCGCACGACGAGTACCCGGGGCGCCCGGTAACAGTCGCCGGCGGTGCCGGGGTGCTTCCCCCGGCACCGCCGGCACCACCTCGCGTGACCTGGAGCGACACCGCGTCCGGCGCGCGCGTCAGGCGGTGAGGCGGGCGACCGCCTCCTCGACCGTCAGCTCCTCGCGCTCGCCCGTGCGGCGGTCCTTGAGCTCGACGACACCCTCGCCGGCGCGCCGGCCCGCCACGAGGATCCGCGGTACGCCGATCAGCTCGGAGTCGGTGAACTTCACGCCCGGGGAGACGCCCGCCCGGTCGTCGACGAGGACCCGCAGGCCGGCCGCCGCGAGCCGCTCGGAGACGTCGAGAGCCAGCTCGGTCTGCAGGGCCTTGCCGGCGGCGACCACGTGGACGTCGGCCGGGGCCACCTCGGCGGGCCAGCACAGGCCCTTGTCGTCGGCGGTCTGCTCGGCGAGCGCCGCGACCGCGCGGGAGACACCGACGCCGTAGGAGCCCATGGTGACGCGGACCGGCTTGCCGTTCTGGCCGAGGACGTCGAGCTTGAGGGCGTCGGCGTACTTGCGGCCCAGCTGGAAGATGTGGCCGATCTCGATGGCGCGGTCCAGCTTCAGGCCGGTGCCGCACTTCGGGCAGGGGTCGCCCTCCTGGACGACCACGACGTCGACGTACTCGTCGACCTGGAAGTCCCGGCCGGCGACGACGTTCTTCGCATGCAGGTCGGGCTTGTTGGCGCCGGTGATCCAGGCGGTGCCGGGCGCCACGCGCGGGTCGGCGAGGTACGTGACCTTCTCCAGGCCTTGCGGGCCGACGTAGCCGCGCACCAGGTCGGTGCGCTCGGCGAAGTCCGCCTCGGTGACCATCTCCACCGCTGCCGGGGCGAAGTGCGCCTCCACCTTGCCCATGTCGACCTCGCGGTCGCCGGGCACGCCCACGGCGACGATCTCGCCGTCGACCTTCACCAGCAGGTTCTTCAGCGTGGCGGAGGCCGGGACGCCGAGGGAGGCGGCGAGGGTCTCGATGGTCGGGGTGTCGGGGGTGGGGATCTCCTCCGCGGCGGGCACGGCGGAGCCGTCCACCGGCTTCAGCTGGTAGCTGATCGCCTCGGTGTTGGCCGCGAAGTCGCAGTTCGGGCAGTCGGCGAAGGTGTCCTCGCCGGCGCCGGCCGGGGCGAGGAACTCCTCGGACTTCGAGCCGCCCATCGCACCGGCGGTGGCGGCGCAGATGCGGTAGTCGAGGCCGAGACGCTCGAAGATGCGCTGGTAGGCCTGGCGGTGCAGGGCGTACGACCGGGCGAGGCCGTCGTCGTCGAGGTCGAAGGAGTAGGAGTCCTTCATCAGGAACTCGCGGCCGCGCAGGATGCCGGCCCGGGGGCGGGCCTCGTCGCGGTACTTGTGCTGGATCTGGTACAGGATGACCGGCAGGTCCTTGTAGGAGGACGCCTGGTCCTTCACCAGGAGGGTGAAGATCTCCTCGTGGGTCGGGCCGAGGAGGTAGTCGCCGCCCTTGCGGTCCTGCAGGCGGAACAGCTCGGCGCCGTACTCGTCCCAGCGGCCGGTCGCGTCGTACGGCTCACGGGGCAGCAGGGCGGGGAGCAGCACCTCCTGGGCACCGATGGCGTCCATCTCCTCGCGGACGACGCGCTCGACGTTGGCGAGGACCTTCTTGCCGAGGGGCAGCCAGCTCCAGATGCCGGCGGCGGTGCGGCGGACGTAGCCGGCCCGGACGAGAAGCTTGTGGCTGAGGACCTCGGCGTCCGCCGGGTCGTCGCGCAGCGTCTTCGCCATCAAGTTCGACATGCGCTGGACCGGTGCGTTGGCCATGGTTCTCGTACTCCTGCTGCGTGAGGGTGATGGCAGGAGGTTAGCCGGGCGGGCGGCCCGGCCGGAAATCCTTAACGGCGCAGCAGGGGCAGCACGGCGCCCATCACGGCGTACGGGCGGGGGGCGCTGGGGAAGAGGACCTGGCGGGCGAGGTCGTGGTAGCCGAGGGAGCGGTACAGGGCGCGGGCGGGGCTCTCGGTGTCGATGGCGGAGAGGATCGAGCGGGGCTCGGTGGCGCTGTCGGTGATCGTGGTGATCAGGGCGCGGCCCGCGCCGCGGTTCTGGTAGGCCGGGTGGACGTGGAGTTCGGTGATGACGAAGGAGTCGTCGAGCCAGTGGTCGTTGCCCCGGGCGCGCAGGTAGGGCTCGACGACGGTGGACCACCAGTGGGCGCGGTCGTTGGGCATGCCGTAGACGAAGCCGGCGAGCCGGCCGTCGGGCGTGGTGGCGCCGAGGGCGCGGGCGCCCGGGGAGGTCATGTGTCTGAGGACGATCTGGCGGCGTACCGCCACCTCGTCGGGGCCCAGGCCGAAGGCGACTGCCTGGACCGCCAGCGCCTCGTCCACGTGCGCGGAGAGGTCCAGGGGGCCGATGACGAGGTCCATGCGGGGAGCGTACAGGGGGTGCGGGGGGTGCCGGGGCCGAGAAGGAGACGCTTCAGAACAGCACGCTCATGAAGGCGCCGACCTCCCGGAACCCGACCCGGCTGTACGTCCTTCTCGCCGCGGTGTTGAAGTCGTTGACGTACAGGCTGACGACCGGGGCGACGTCCGCGAGGGCGTGGCGCAGGATGGCCGCCATGGCGGGGGCCGCGATGCCCCGGCCCCGGTGTTCGGGGGCCACCCAGACGCCCTGGACCTGGCAGGCCTGGGCGGTGGCGGCGCCGATCTCGGCCTTGAAGACGACCTTGCCGTGCTCGTCGAAGCGGGCGAAGGAGCGGCCGGCGCCGACGAGTTCGGCGACCCGGGCCTGGTAGAGGAGGCCGCCGTCGCCGGCCATCGGGGAGACGCCGACCTCCTCGGTGAACATCGCGATGCAGGCCGGCATGATCCGTTCCATCTCGTCCTTGCGGACGCGGCGGACGTACGGGTCGGGGGTGATGTCGGCCGGCACGCGGTCCGTGACCATGAGGGGCTGGTGGCGGCGGACGTCGCGGGCGGGGCCCCAGTTGGGTTCCAGCAGGCGCCACAGGTCGTCGGTGGTCCGGGCCGGTCCGACGATGGAGGAGCAGCGGCGGCCGGCGCGGCGGGCGCGGTCGGCGAAGGCGCGGACGGCGCGGGGGGTGGCGCAGATGGGGACGAGGTTGGCGCCGGCGTAGCAGAGGGACGTGAGCATTCCGTCCTCGTACCAGCCCCACATCTCGCCGCCCAGGCGCCAGGGGTCGAGGCCGGCGGCCTGCACGCGGGACGTCACGAAGGCGTTCGCGACGGGCTCGCGGTCGAGGACGGCGAGGGCGGCGTCCAGGTCGCTCGGTTCGAGGACCCGGGAGGTGGTCTGGGTCAACACGGGGGTCCTCCGGGGAACTGCTGGTTTCCGCACTGTACCTGCGGGAGCTGAGGTACGCCGCCCTGCGCCCGACCGCTCGGGGGGCTGTGTGCGTGCCCGTGCGATTCGGGGGGTGCTCGCGCAGTCCCCGCGCCCCTCACGGGGCGCTGCGCCTGGGCTTGGTCAGCCCGCGACCGAGATCGACGGCTCCCCGCTCGTCACGCCGTCCGCCTGCA
>NZ_JBYIQX010000049.1:0-52369 GCF_057707805.1 Streptomyces sp. bgisy159
ACGGAAAAGGCCGGAATGCCCTTGTCGTCCACCCCGGCTAGGCTCCTTGCGTGGAGGCAGCCGCCCGGCCGCGGGTCCGGACGCCGCGGGCCCCGGCCTCATGCAGGCAGGAGAAGGCCGTGAACGCACCCGCTGTGCTCCTGACGGACACGTCCGCCGGACCCGTGCGCGTGACCACTCCGGCGCCTCGGGAGACCTGGTGGCGGCTCGCGGACCAGGACCCGGCGACCAAGGTCACCCAGACCCCCGCCTGGCTCGACTGCGTCCGTGCCGGCGGGCCGTACGAGGACACCAGCCGCCTGTACGAGTTCGAGGGCGGCACCCGACTGGTGCTCCCTCTGGTGTCCCGGCGCCGGCGCCCGCGATGGCTGGAGACGGAGGAGTCCTGGCCGGCCGAGTGGGGCGTGGGCGGTCCCGTGTCCCCGGAGGGCGTCGGCCCGCGGCAGGCCCGGGCGGTCTTCGACGACCTCGCGCGGCGACCGGCCCTCCGCGTCGGCCTGCGGCTGCGTCCCGAGGACGCCGCGACGTGGGCACACGCGGCGCCGGCGGGCTTCCGGGAGGATCTGCACACGGTCCATGTGCTCGGCCTCGACGGCGGGTTCGGCGCCGTCTGGGAGCGGCGCTTCCACCCGAGGATGCGGCGCGACGTCCGCCGCGCCCAGCGCTCGGACGTCGAGGTGGAAGTGGACCGCACCGGGCGTCTGGTCCCGGAGTTCTACGCGCTGTTCCAGCAGTCGATCGAACGCTGGGCGGCCCAGCAGCACGAGCCGCTGGCGCTCGCCCGGTGGCGCAGAACGCGCGCCTTCCCCAGGAAGCGCGTGGAGACGGTTGCCGAGCGGCTGGGAGAGGCGTGCGCGATCTGGGTGGCCCGGCACGCCGGGGAGCCTGCGGCGGCGATCGTCGTCCTGCGCCACGGAACGCACGCCAAGATGTGGCACGCGGCCATGAACAGGGACCTGGCCCATCCGGTCCGGGCCACCCCCCTGCTCCACTCGCTGGCGATCGAGGACGCCTGCGCGGCGGGCTGCCGGGAGTACGACCTGGGCGGGTCCCGCCAGGGTGCGTCCCTGGCCCGGTTCAAGGACGGCTTCGGAGCGGACGTCGTCGCCTCTCCCCGCTACTACCGGGAACGGCTTCCCGTCTCCACCGTCGACCAGGGCCTGCGGAAGGCCGTCAAACGCGTGATCGGCTTCCAGGGCTGACCCCGCCGCGCGTCAGCTCCTCCTTGCGGCCCGGTGACGGACGTCGAGGGCCTTGAGCGCGATCCGCCTCAGCGCCGGACTTCCCGCCACCACCGCCCGCATACGCTGGACCGACGCCATCTGGGCGTGCCGGAGCGCCGCCGGCACGGTGCCCAGGGACACCCACCCCTCGCCCAGGGGCCGGTCGCCCGTCTTCATCTCATGCTTGTACCGCGCGTCGCCCTTTCCGAGGTCGAGGCACTCGACGCCCTGGGCCGCCGCCGCCCCGGCCATCTTCAGCAGCAGCAGGATGCCGGGTGAGAAGCGCGCGGCCTCGGGGGCGTAGGCGGGGAACCAGTACTGCAGCACCCGGCGTGAGCGCAGCCCGAAGTGGACGGCGACGGGCTGCTCGCCCGCGTACAGCGTCGACAGGATGCCCGAGCAGTCGGCTGCCCGGGTCAGGTGCAGTTCCCGCAGCAGTGCCACGACCGAGGGACCGGCGAACAGGTCCACCTGCCCCTTGGCCCGGTACTGGGCCGACTTCCACCGCATCAGCGTGTCGAGGGACACGGGCGACGGGTCGTCGAACACCAGCCGAACCTCGCCCAGGGTGCGCCGCAACCGCCGTTCCTTCGCCTCCAGTTGTCTGGTCCGTTCCCGGGACCTGGCCCTCAGCTCCGCCGCGTACGCCTCGAAGCCCTGCGCCAGGTCGATGACCGGCGACGCGGACCGGCGGACCACTCCCCTGTCGAAAGGCCCTTGGTCCGCGGTGAGATGGTCGTAGCGCCACAGGTACAGGCGACAGGCCCGCAGCAGTTCCTGTACGTCCCAGTCCAGCCCCGGGGCGTGGATCAGCCCCTGGGTGTCGCACAGACCGCTGCCGATGGGCATCCCGAGACCCAGCCTGTGGCGCTCGAAGGGGAAGTAGCCCACCGGTCCGGCCGCGTCCGAGAGTACGGCGACCCGTGCCGAGGGGCGCTGCCGTCCCACGGCCTGGGCGAACTGCGCGGACAGGAACGGGCTGGCCAGCGCCGGAGACGACTGCTGCAATGCGCTCCAGGCGGCGAGGTCTCCCGCGGCGAGGCCGTCAGGGGTGTGCACGGTCACCGTCATGGGGTGCCTCCTCTCTGCAACCGCGCGATGAGCAGGGCGTAGTCCTGGAGTGAGGATCCGGGAGTGCCGTCGTGGAGATTGTGGTCGAAGGCCCACATCAGTCCCGTGAGTCCGCAGGCCTTGAGCTGGCGCCCGGCCTCGTTCATGACGCCCGGGTGGTACGCGGCCACGTGGGGTCCCGCGCTCTCTCCGCTGACGTGGAAGCCGTAGTGGGCGGCGATCCGGGAAACCCACCGCACCGACGACCACGCCCGCACACGGGCCTCCGGCCCGCTGCCCCGGGCGAGGGCGTCGAGGTCGACGGCGCGGTCCGCAGACCGGCAGGCGTTGTTCCTCGGCGTGCCGGATCCGTCCACCAGGGCCGTGGACACCAGTTGGACGCCGGGCCGGTGATCGATGAGCCCGATCGTGCGGTAGAAGCCGGCGCCTCGGCTGAGGAGCCCGCCGACGGCGGTGGCCCCCAGGTGGTCGCGCAGGGCGGCGGACAGGTCGCCCGGATAGAACCCGGCGCCGGGGACCAGCACCAGCAGACGTCCGGTGTAGCCCAGCGCCTCGTACTGCCGGATCTGCCAGTTCACCGCATCGGCCAGCGCGCTGAGATACCAGTCGTACCACCGGGACACCTGCCCCGTGGCCATGGGTGCGCCCCGATACTCGGGCTGCCCCGGCCGCCACCCGGGGAAGGGATTCGGCGCCACGGTCGCGGGCCGGCCGGGATCCGCTCCGCCCGCCTGCGCGTGCCGGTCGAAGGCCCAGTACGACGCGTGGCCCCGGGTGTCCGGGGCCGGCCGCGGATAGGTGAACTCTCCGGTGTCGTTCACACCGATGCGCAAGGCCCAGAAACTGCCCAGGCCGATCTGCCGGTCCAGACGTCGCAGATAACCTGCCACCTCGTTGCGGACCTCCTGGCTGAACACCAGGTTCGGGGCCTCGGTGAAGCGTGCGCCGTCCTGGTCGGTGAAGGCGGCGTCCGGATACCTGTCGAAGAGCCAGGCCGGCGGGCTGTTGAGGCCGAGGCCCGCCTCCACACGCAGGCCCGCGTCGTGGAAGACCCGCACCTTCTCCTTGATCGTGGCGACGTAGCCCTGGTCCACCTGCCCGGGAGCCGGTTCGAACCGGTTCCAGTGGACCGTCATATGGGCCACGCCGATCCCGTGGTCCGCGCTCGCGCGTGCGGTGCGCGGGCTCGTCTGAAGCGTGCCGAAGAAGTACCTCTCCTGGTGGCCGTTGTCGTTGCCGAGCCGGCTGAAGGAGAGCCCTGCGGCGACGACGGCGACGACGGCGACGGCGACGGCGACCGCCAGGCACACGGCCCACCGGCGGCTGCGCAGGCGCCTCCCGGCGCACCCGGACCGGTCCGTCATGGCAGCAACTCCTCGTACAGGCTGGTGTACTGCGCCAGGAACCGCGCCTCGCCGAAGTGCTCCTCGACCACCGCGCGGCCCCGCTCCGCCAGTTGCCGCCACCACCGGGGCCGTTCCCACAACTGCACCAGGAGGCGGCCGGTGCCGAGGCAGTCTCCCGGTGCGGACCGCACCACGGTGTCGTGCAGTGACTCGAACTGCGGAAGCCCGCTCAGGATGACGGGGCGCCCGGTGGCCAGGGCCTGGAGCACCGTGAGTGGAATGTCCGCCTTGCCGCCGAGCGTCCGTGGGACGTAGAGGAGGACGTCCGCGGAGGCCATGAGACCGTGCATGTCGTCAACGTGCCCCAGCACCTCCGTCTCGGGCAGGCCCGCACGGGCCGCGCGGGCCCGCAGCGCGCGCTCCCGCGCCCGCGTGTCCTGCCCCGGCCGGTCTCGCAGGGCAAGCACCAGCCGGAAGCGGGCTCCGGCACGCGAGGCGACCGCCGCCGAAGCGAGGGCTTCCTCGGCACCGCCCCCCTCGTCGTGGTGTCCGGTGACCAGCACGGTCGGCGGCTCCGCGGACGGACGGGGCCGCCAGGGCCACGCGTCGAGCGGGACGACGGGCGAGATCACGCGGACGTCCTGGAACCCGGCGGTGCGCAATGCCTTCGCGGTGGCCTCGGACAATGCCACGGTGGGCCCGAGCGGATGGCACTGCGCGAGAAGAGCGGGGTCCATGACGCCGGGGACGGTGTGCAGGACCGGAGTGCCGCCGAGGAGCCTCGGCCAGACTCGGGAGAACCGGGGGAAGCCGCTGCCGATCGTCAGCACGGCATGCACGAGATCGCACCGCCGGCCCAGCACCGTTCCGGCGGCCGCCGCCTGCACCCGCTCCGGCAGGTGGGGAACGCCGTCCCGGGAGGCGAGGGGCACCGGCGTCCCCGGGATGTCCCGCACCATCGCGTCAGGTCGCGGCCATTTCCGGAACCAGCGGTAGCGCACGTTCGGGACGCCCCGCGCCAGGGCCATCGCGAGGTCGGTGTCCCCTCCCAGCCCCCCGTCCACCGGGCCGCTGGTGAGGAGCAGGACCCGAGGACGGCAGCGGTCGTCAGCGGCCATGGTCGGCCCCCGTACGCAGGCCCCAGGCCGGCGAGGGCGCGTGCTCCGTCCCGGGCGGTGGCAGCGGCAGCTCGTACAGCGCCAGGGTGCCGTAGGAGCGCCCGGAGAAGGAGAACACCAGGCGCCCCTCGTCCGCGAGGGCCCGGGCCGTACGGGCGTCCATCCGGCCGTACCCCTGGTCGATCACCTTCCAGGGGACGACCAGATAGCGCGCGTGCGCGCGGGACCGGTCCTGGCGTGTGACCCAGTCGCCCATCCTGTACTTGTCCCGCAGCGCCCATGACGAGACGCCGCCGCTGGCCCCGCCGTCGGCTGCGATGACGGCACTGCCCGCGGGCACGTGCTTGTCCATGTAGTCGCGCAGTTCGGCGTAACCGTCGTCGTGGCCGGTGCGCACCTTGGCGTAGGAGGTGCCGGAGAAGGCGAGGGCCGCGGCGAGGAAGCCGACGGTGGCCAGCAGCAGGACACGGCGCCGCTTGCCCCGGCCGTTCCGCTGCCGGTACCACTGCATCCCGACGGAGAGGGCGGCGCCCAGCGCCACGAGAGTCGGCACGATCAGCAGGTACAGCGCCTGTTCCTCCAGCGTGCCCTGGGCGAGCGCGAACAGCAGGGTGAGCCCGGCGCACAGGTGGAACAGCGCCAGCATCCTGAGCACGGGGTCCTTGCGGCGCAGCAGAACCACCAGAGCGATCGGTCCCGCGAGCAGGAGCGCGTACGTGGACGCGTAGGTCGTCACCTGGTCGGTGAGCCGACTGGTCAACGCCGGAGTGCCGGGCGCGTTGAACCCGGACTCCTGGACGATCCCGATCAGGCGGGCCGCCCCGTGGTACTTGGCGTACCAGAACGGGGAGATATGGCCGCTCAGGCCCACGAGGCCCACGTACAGGCCGTACGGCAGCAGGCTCACTCCCAGCGTGATGAGCATCAGCCGCCGCGGCGCGCCCCAGCCCAGGGACAGTGCGATGAGCAGCGGCAGGAGAGTGATCAGAGCCGAGTGGTCCTTGGTCAGCAGCGCCAGCCCGAAGAGCAGACCGGCCGCCGCGGCCCTGAGGCGGGGCCGACCCGGCAGCGGCTCGCGGGACAGGGTGAGGAGCACCAGGTATCCGGCCAGTACGAACAGCATGGTCTGGGTGTCCAGCATCACCCGGTCGTTCTGCCGGATGATGTACGGGTCCAGCGCGAACAGCAGGGCGGCCGCCACGCCGGCCGTGCGGGATCCGGCCATGGTGACCAGGAGCAGCACCAGGACGGCCGTGGCGGCACCCAGGAGAACGTTCACCAGCCGGGCCTGGTACACGCCGGTGACGAGGTCGGGGCTGAAGCCGACGAGTTTGCCCCAGCCCGCCTGCACGTAGAAGTAGCCCGGCGGATGCAGGAAGAAGAGACCCTCCGAGGTGCGGGGGAATCCGCCCTGCGCGGCGCTGACGCCCAGTTTCCGGTAGATCAGCTCGTCGACGAAGAGGTCGGCGGAGCGGCCCACGTTCACCAGGCGCAGGGCCAGGGCGAACAGGAAGACGCCGCCCGCCAGGACCGGCGTCGACACTCTCCGGGAGGTCTGCCGGGGCAGGGTCCGCACGTGGGGTGCCTCCGCAACGGTCATGGGGAGTCTCCGGGGAAGAGGTAGAACTCGGGGGCGAGCGGGACCTGCCCGCCGGGGAACATGGCCCGGGCCTGCGTGCGGTAACCGAGGATCGAGGCCGCTTTGGCTTGCAGCCCCAGGGTCCAGGCCACGGGCCGGCCGAGGTTGTTGCGTCGTACGAAGGCGGCGTCGGGGACACCGCTCTGGTCGTAGGGGAAGTCGGCGTAGTAGACCACGCGGCGCCCGCTCAGCTCGGCTGCGGTCCTGACCAGCAGATGGTCGGCGTGCCCGCCGACTGCGAGCGGCGCCAGGATCAGCGGCCCGCTGCCGCCCGGTGTCCCGGAAACGTCCAGCGCCCTGACGACACGGGTGAGGTCCCGCAGCAGGCCGTCGTCGTGCGGTGAGATGCTCCCGGCGGCGAGATGCGCGCGGTACGTGGGGTAGACGTGATCCCGTTCGGGCAGCACCCGGCTAGCCCGGCGGCCGCCCTCCGTCTTGCGGCGGAAGAGCCCGTCGGTGAATCCCGCGTGCCGCCAGGCGACGCCCATGGCCTCGAGTACCTGACGGTCCTCGGCGCGCCGTGCCGCGTACAGTTCCTTCGCGTCCCGCACCCCCGCCAGTCGCAGGCAACGGCGTGCGGACAGGGTGTACGGCGGCGGGCCGCCGTTCGTGAACAGGGTGAGGACGGTGACGGGCACCTGCCGCCGGGCGTGGGCCATCAGTGCCCCGCAGGACAGCACCGCGTCGTCGGCGTGGGGTGACAGCACCACGATCGGACCGCCTTGTGCGACCGTGTCGGTGACGGCCTCAGAAGTCATCGCGGATCGCCTCCCGCCGTCCCGTGGCGGCAGCGGTGGACGCCAGCACGCCGCGCACCAGATCCGCATACCGTTCGGTCATGCCCTCCCAGGTGTACTGCTGCGATGCCGTATGCGCCTGTCGGCCGAGCGCACGGCGGACGTCCGGCTCCCCGGCGAGGCGGCCGATCTCCTTGGCCAGCGCCTCGACGTCGAAGGGGGGAACGCTGACGTTCCCCTTGCCGTCCATCCAGCGCAGAGAGGGCAGGTCGAAGTGGATCACCGGCTTGCCGTGCGCCATGCTCTCGAGCGCCACGAGGCCGAAGGTCTCGCTGCGTGAGGGCATGACCATGAAGGCGCTCTCCGCCAGCAGTCGTTGCTTGGGTTCGTGGTCGAGGTAGCCGAGCCAGCGGGCGTCGCCGCCGGTCCGGGCGAGCATCGCCTTCACCTTGCGTTCCTCGGCCGGTGTGCCGTGTCCGGCGATGTACAGGGGCAGCTCCGGGGCGGCCGCCTCGTAGGCCTTGAGCAGCAGGTCCAGCCCTTTCAACCGCACGTCCACCCGGCCCAGGAAGAGGATGTGCCCGCCGCCGCCGAAGGAGGAGTCGTCGACGTACTGCTGGTCCACGCCGTTCTCGATGAGGTGTACCGCCGCCTTGGGGCTGTGCCTCCGGGCGTCCGCGGCGTCCGCCCGGTTCAGGACCACCAGGTGCCGGTAGCTGCGAAAGCCGAGGTGCTCGAGGGGGAAGGCGGGAATGCGGTACTTCAGCCAGGTGGCCTCCCCGCAGCGGCACTGGTTGATCCCGATGACGGGCCGCCCGGAGAGGCGGGGCAGAAGGCCGGTGGTGAAGGGCGGCGTGAGGTTCTCCAGCCACACGTCGTGCCGGACCCTCCGCGCGATGAGGGGCAGTGCGGCCTGGAACAGCAGCTGGGCGGCTCGCGGACCGGCCCAGCAGACCGGTACGAAGCGGTATCGCAGCCCGTCGCGTACCAGGGTCCCGCCGTGTCGCGCCGCGGTGACCACGGTGACGTCGAATTCCTTCGCAAGCCGCCGGGCGACGTGTTCGACGACGACCGATCCGCCGCCGCGGTAGCTCGTGTTCCGGCTGTCGTCGAAGTTCGAGATCACCACCTGCCCGCGCCGGGAGGGGGCGGCGCCGTCGCCGGTGCCGTCGTGGCCCGCTCGCAGGCGCGGCAGCGTGCCGTCGTGCGAGGCGAACGACCGCACGGCGGTGTCCGCGGCGGCGGCCGGCGTGGTGGCGAGTGCGTCGAGTGGGACGACGCCGCCCGCGGCGGGCGCCCAACGGCGGTAGCGTTCCTGCCAGCGCCGACCCGGCTCCCTGCCGTCGTCCGCGCCGCCGTCCGCCTCTGCCGCGCTCTTCAGGAGCAGCGTCACATCGTAGGCACCGGCCAGGCGGCTGAAGAGCGCGGCGGTCCGTGAGCCGGCCGAGGGGTCGAACTTCGCCAGGCAGTCGAGCGGCCCTCGGTCCGTGAGTATCACGCTCGGGCGGCCCGTGAGGCCGCGCACCGCGGCTCGGAGCCGCGCCGCGCCCAGCCGCGCCGCGATCTCGGACGCGTCGATGCGGGCGTGGACGGCGTCGAACCAGGCCCCCGCCGGGGACCGCGAGCCCGCCGGCTGCGCCGACCGGGGACGTCCGGGGAAGCGGCGGCACAGCACGCAGCCGTAGCAGTAGGTCCTCGTGACCGTGTAGCCGCGTCGACGCAGCGTCGCGACCACCTGGTGGACCAGGGTCGTCTTGCCGGAGTCGTCGGGGCCGGAAACCGCCACCAGGAGGCCGCCGGAAGAGCCGAGGTGCCTCCTCAGCCCGGTACCGACGCTCGGTGCGGGGCCGCGGCGCGGCTTGCGGGAAGCGTGTCGAAGGCTCATGAGGTACCTCGCTTCCGGGACTTGGCAACGCACAGCGGCACCCTGAGCGCTGCCTCGCGTACGGCGCCCGCGATGTGCTTCTCGCGCAGCAGCCGGGGGGTGTGCTCCGCCGCCACGCGAAGCGAGACCGGGACGGGAAGCGGCACGGGCAGGGCGAGGGCCTCGCCGCGGTCGAGCCTTCCGATGGCCGCGACGGCCGTCGACAGGGCATGGCTGTGGGCGGTGCCCCAGCCCTCCCGGCCCGCTTCCCGTCGGGACTCGGCAACCACTTCGGGCCGCAGGAGCGGCCGGACGGCAAGCAGTTCGGACAGCTCGAAGGACAGGTTCTGGAAGAGCGCGTGGGCGAGCCAGATGCGCAGGCGGTCGGCCGGACAGGGCTCCAGCCAGGGGGCGCCCTGCGCGGCGCGGGCGCCCGCGAACAGCCGGGCGTTGGGCATGACGGGGACGCCGAACCAACCCACCGACGCGTGCAGATGGGCGGCAGGCCCGCTCGCAGGCCACAGGAACACCTTCGACGAGCGCTCCAGCCAGTACCGCTCGCGGCGCACCCACCAGCCGGACAGGGCTCTCTCCGCCGCCGCCCACTGCCCGTCGGGGACCACCAGGTCGAAGTCGCCGCCGAGGTGCTCGCCCGGCTCGTCGGCCTTGATGAGGACGCTCGGGACACCAGCGGTCAGCAGACGCTGCGTAGCCTCGAGCACAGTGCTGCGAAACACCGCGTCGCGCTGTTCCACCTCGGTCACGGCCGCGGCCAGCTGCCGCGGGTAGGCCCGGGCCAGCAGGGCCTCCGTCCGGCAGGCTCGGGCGACCCGCATGGCGTCGCGCAGCTCGTCGTCCCCCGCGGGCCGCGCGTCGCGGCGCCACACGGCGTCGAGGAGGAGCCGGAGGGGTGCGGTGTCGCCGTTCGGGTGCCCGTCGCCCGGGTGGCCGCCGCCGTGCCTGACGCCGACCGCGTCGGGTGCGTGCGCGGCACCCGCGGTCGCCGTGGATGCTCGTGCGGGCCGCGCCGGGGTGTCCTGCGCAGGTCCCGAGGCCTCCGACGGCCCCTGCGCGGCGGCCGTGGTGCGGTGGCGCAGGAAACGAACGGTCGCCAGGACCGCCACGGCCGTCGCGGCGATCAGCCACACGACGGGGACCGGGCGCAGCGCCACGAGCACGCCGATGACGACGATCGGTTCGACCATCGGCAACTGCGCGAAGACGTGGAAGCCCTGCCTGCGTACCAGCAGGTGTGCCACCAGCAGCAGCGCCGCCACCGCGCCGCAACAGCCGCCGATCGCGAGCCCGAGCACTCCCGCAGCCTTCCAGCCGGCCAGCAGACCCGCGACGAAGAGCAGCACTCCGACGGCCTGACGGTACTGGCAGGACTGGTCGTTGACCGCCTGGAAGAAGGTGGAGACGAGGTTGATGCCGCCGACGGCGAATCCCGAAACCGCGGTGAACACCACCAGCCGGCTGATCAGGCCGTAGTCGGACGGGAAGACCACGTCGAACACCTCGGGTGGTGTGGTCGCGTACACCGCCGTGAGGGGAAGGGCCACGATGAGGTACATCCGCATGGCACTCCCGGCCAGCGGAGTTCCCATGCGGCGCCGGGACAGCGCGGGGAAGAAGGCGACCGAGATGGCGCCCGCCAGGAAGAGGGGCGCCCGGCCCATCATCACGCTCGCCTGGTAGCTGGCCGTGGCCGGGCCGTCGGCCGGGAGCAGGGTGATCAGGACGAGGTCGACGGAGGCCATCAGGGCCACCAGGCTCTGCACCGTGCCCAGCCCGAGCGCACGTCGCCACAGGTCGCGGTTGGCGCGTGCGTCCGCCCACCATCCGCCCCCGCGAGTCATCCGGTACGGCCACCAGATCAGCAGGGGGACCGCGGCGACCCCGAAGGCTGCCAGGGCACCCGTGGCCCCGAACCCGAGGACCGAGACGAGGAACAGGCCGACCACGACCTTCAGGACCGCCTCACCGGTGAGGGCCCAGGCCAGGGTGCGCATCCGCTCGGTGCCCTGGAGCCAGCCGCCGCTGACCCGCGTGACGTAGATCAGAAGGGTGGCACCGCCCAGGGCGGCGACCGTGCCCGCGCCGGCGAACCGGGTGGCGACCAGGGCGACCGCCGCGCTCGCCAGAACGCCGCCGGTCACCGCGATCACCACGGAGAATCGCACGGCATCGCTGCGGTCGGCCTGCGAACGGGCGCGTGCCAGAGCCTGCGCCAGCACCCAGGGGATCGCGACGAGCGCCACGGTCGCGGCGCAGAGCACCAGCCCCTGCCCCGCGGCGAAGGTCGCGAAGTCGTCGACGTTCAGCAGCCGTGTCAGCAGCAGGGCGTAGCCGTAGTTGAGTGCACCGATGATGAGCCATGCCGCGGTGATCCAGCGCGCTCCCTGAACGGCGGTGACATCGTCGGATCGGGCGCCCGCGCGGTGGACCGAGGTGCTGAGGGATGTCATGGCGTGGTCCGGTCGCTGTCGCCGAGAGCGCCGCCGAGGCGGACGGGAAGCGGGCCGGCCGCCGGTTCCGGCCCTGTGGGAACGATCGTTCCCACCAGGACGTCCTGGCGGCTCGCCAGGGAGAGTTCGTCCGGGTCGACCCCCAGGCGCCCCAGTGCCCGTACGGCGCGGACCTCGTCGCAGCCGTGCAGGAGCACCCGGAAGGTGTTCCCCTGGCGGTCCCAGGCGTCGGTCAGCCGCAGGGCGTTGCGGAGGAAGCGCTCCATCGCGTCGCCGTCCGCCACGAGGAAGCTGCCGATGACCGAGAGATCGCTCGGCCGGCGGCGCGAGTGCCGGTGCCGTCGCGTCCGCGTCATCTCCTCCAGGACCACGGCGGCCAGCCGCTCGGCGCTGCTGTCCCAGGAGAACGTGGCCGCCCAGGACCGGCACCGGGCCGCCGCCCGCTCCCGCGCGGCGGGGTCGGCGAGTGAGCCCAGCGCGTCGGCGATCCCGTAGGCCAGATCCGATTCCGGGGGCAGGAGCCATCCGGTCCGGCCGGGCCGGACCGCGTCGCGCAGACCGGGCACGTCGTAGACGACGGCAGGGGTACCGACGGCGTTGGCTTCGATGACCGTCAGGCCCCAGCCCTCGGCCACGGAGGGGGCGACCGTGAGCCACGCCCGGGCCAGCATCTCCCACTTGCGTGCCTCGCTCACCCGGCCGTGGAAGGAGACGGCGCCGCCGACCCCCTCGCGCACGGCGAGGGCCCGCAGGTGGTCGAGTTCGCTTCCGTCACCGGCGATGTCGAGGTGTATGTCCGGCATCTTCTGCGTCAGCGTGGGCATCGCCCGCACCAGCAGTTCCAGCCGCTTCTGCGGGACGAGTCTGCTGACGACCGCGATGGCGGGCGTGCGGCTGCGTGGCACACCGAGCGCGGCCCGTGGTCCGTCACAGGCGCTGACGGGCGGGGACCCGTTGGGCACGATGTAGGCGGGGTTGTGGAAGCCCAGTTCGCGCCGGATCCCCTCCAGGGTGGACGGCGAGACCACGACGACCGGCCGCCCGCGGTAGACGGCGCGGCTGACCTGCTTCTCCAGGAGCCGGCCGACGATGTTCAGCGGCCGGGGCAGGAGCATGTCGAACTGGTTCTGGTGGACGTGGTGCACCACGCACAGGTCAGCGGTCCAGCGGGGGCTGAAGAGCGGTGAGAAGAAGGGAATGCCGTTCTGGCAGTCTATGACGGCGTCGTAGGCGTGCCGGTGGCTCAGCAGGTGCCGGGCCGCCGCGGCGTAGACACCGTAGGTGCCGCCGCCGCGCAAGATCCGTATGCCCTCGGACATCGAACTGGGCGGCGATCCCGGGTGGCGCGCGGTGAACACCGTGACGCGGGCGCCCGCCTCGCTGAAGCGGCGGGCGGTCTGCCAGCAGTACTCCTCGGCGCCGCCGGCCTGCGGATGGGAGGGATCACGCCAGTTGAGGAAGAGGATGTCGGCTCGAGCGAGCTCGTTCAGTGCAGTCATGGCGGTCACCCCCGGACCCTTGAGATCCTGATCAGATCGGCCATCGAACGCAGACCGTCCCGGCGTGCCGAGAACGTCGATCCCGGCACGTCGCACCAGCTGACCGGCACTTCGGTCACGCGGTGTCCCCGGCGTTCGAGGCGGGCGAGTATCTCCACGTCGAAGGCGAAACCGTCGACGCGGCAGTCACGGACGACCTCGCGGATGAGCGGTCCGTCGAAGAACTTGAAGCCGCACTGTGTGTCGGCGACGTCGGGGATCGTCAGCCGGGCCAGCTGCCTGAAGGCCCAGCCGCCGCAGCGGCGGAGCGAGGGCTGCTCCGTCTCGTAGCGGGCTCCGGGGGCGCGCCGAGAGGCGATCACCGCCGGGTGGCCCTGCTCGAGCAGGACCATGATCTGGTCGAGCGTTGCGATGGGGGTGGCGCTGTCGGCGTCGGCGAATCCCACGTACCGGGCCGAAGAGGTGGCGATGCCCCGGCGGACGGCGGCTCCTTTCCCGTGATCGCTGCAGCCGATGGTGCGGACGGGGACCGGTGCGCGGGCGAAGCGCTCCACGACGTCGCGGGTGCCGTCGGCGCTGTCGTTGTCCACCACCACGACGGCGGAGGTCCAGGGCCGGGCGGCGAGGTGGTCGACGGTGACGCCGATGGTGGACGGCAGACGGCGTTCCTCGTTGAACGCCGGGAGGATCAGCTCCAGATCCACCATCGGACGCACGAGCCTGAAAGCCATCACGGATCGCCGCCTTCCCATGGACGCCGGAGGAGGGCGGCCCGGTGATGTTCTCCGGGTTCCGGATCGCCGCCCGGGGCGGTGCCCGAGCCGCCCGGGCGGCGACGCCCGGCCGTCCGCGGGGCGGCTCCGGGGGCCCGGTGGCGGCATATCGGCGACCAGCGCCTGGGCACGTTGCAGACCTCGCTCGTCGTCGCCTCGGTGATCCTGTCGGACGCACGGCGGCACCGGACGTTGCCCGCCTGGGCGGCGGAGGGGCGGGAGGACGCGCGCCTCGGCCAGTCGGTCGCACGGCGCAGTGGGTGGGGAACGACAGCGGTCGGGGAGTGGCCGGCCGCAGCAAGAGACTTCATGAATGGCACCTAAAGAGATGATTACGGCGTATACATACACTTTCGTCCGGTCTTTCCGTGGAGTCAAGGCGAGCCCGTTGGGGTGTGCCTCTACGTCCTCCGTCCAGGCTGGGGGGTCATGCAGGGCCGTGAAGAAGGCGGCGGGGCAGGGGGCGTGGGGGCCGCTCACGGGCTCGTGCCGACTTGCCCGACTGAAGGGTGAAACTGTATGTTTACAACGTAAATATGCGTGCGAACCACGCGCAGGCGCCGCGGCCGCACTCTCCGGACGTCCGGCCCTCCGCCTCTTCGGCCGACCGGTTCGAGAGGACGGCGACGCGTTCATGAGTGCTCCCATCGAGGACTACGCCCTCCTCAGCGACCTGGAGACGGCCGCCATGGTCGGCCGGAACGGCTCCGTGGACTGGCTGTGTCTGCCCCGGTTCGACTCGGAGGCCTGCCTGGCCGCGCTGCTGGGCACGCAGGACAACGGCTTCTGGCGGGTCGCCCCGGCTGCCGCGGCCGGGGCCCGCGCCCGCCGCGCCTACCGGCCCGACACGCTGGTCCTGGACACCTGGTGGGAGACCGCCGAGGGAGTCGTCCGGGTCACCGACTTCATGCCGCCCCGTACCGAGGCGCCGTGCATGGTCCGCGTGGTCGAGGGGGTGTCGGGGGCCGTGCGTGTGCGCAGCGAGCTGCGCCTGCGCTTCCACCACGGCCGCGTGGTGCCCTGGGTCCGGGCCCGCGACGAGGGCAGCGTCGCGGTCGCCGGGCCGGACGCGGTGTGGCTGGCCGCGGACGGTGCGGTGCAAGCGCTCGGCCGGGAGGGCTCCACCGTCTGGGACGTCACCGTCCCGGCCGGCCGGCGGCTCGCCCTGACCCTGGTGTGGGCGCCCTCGCATCACCCCGGGCCGCCCGCCGCGATGGGCGTCCCGGCGGAGACGCTGCTGAAGGAGACCGACGACTTCTGGCGCGACTGGGCGGGCCGGTGCCGGTACCAGGGGCCGTGGCGGGACGCCGTGGTGCGCTCGCTCATCACCCTGAAGGCGCTCACCTGCGCTCCTACCGGGGGCATCGTCGCCGCACCCACCACCTCGCTGCCCGGGTGCATCGGCGGTGATGCCAACTGGGACGACCGGTGCTGCTGGCTGCGCGACTCCACCCTCACTCTGTCGTGCCTGCTGCGCAGCGGGTACCGGGAGGAGGCACGCGCCTGGCTCGGGTGGCTCATGCGGGCGGTAGCGGGAGACCCGGCCGATCTGCAGACCGTGTACGGTCTGGGCGGCCAGCGGCTGCTGCCCGAGACCGAGGCGCACTGGCTGACCGGGTACGAGGGGTCCCGCCCGGTGAGGTTCGGGAACTCCGCGGCCGGCCACTTCCAGCTCGACGTGCACGGCGAGGTCCTGGACACGCTCCTGCTGTGCCTGCGGGCGGGGATCCCCATGCCCGCCCACGGGTGGGACGTGATCGAAGCGCTGATGGGTTTCCTGCAACGGCACTGGCGTGAGCCCGACCAGGGGCTGTGGCAGGAGCGGGGCCCGCGGCGGCAGTTCGTCCACTCCAAGGTCATGGTGTGGGTGGCCGCCGACCGGGCGCTGCTCATGGCGGAGCTGCTGGGACGCAACGGATCATCGGCCGGGTGGCGGGTCCTGCGCGACGAGGTGCGCCGGCAGGTCCTGCGCAGGGGCTGGGACGCCGAGCGGCGGTCCTTCGTGCAGTCCTACGGTTCGGCCGGTCTGGACGCCTCCGCCCTGCTGATGCCCCGGCTCGGCTTCCTGCCCGGCCGGGACCCGAGGGTGCGGTGCACCGTCCGTGAGATGCGTCGACTGGAGCACGGCGGTTTCGTACGCCGGTACGCCCCCGACGGCGGCGGCGCGGACGGCCGTGAGGGCGCGTTCGTGACGTGCTCCCTGTGGTATGCCGACGCCCTCGCCGCGACCGGTCGCGGCGCACAGGCCCGCGAGGTCTTCGAGCGGGTTCTCGGCGTCCGCAACGACGTGGGGCTGCTGTCGGAGCAGTGGGACCCGGACGCCGGTCGCCAACTGGGCAACGCACCCAAGGCGTCCAGCCACATCGCGCTGGTGGAGACGGCGTTCGCGCTGTTCGGCGGGCGCAGGACGGCAGCACGGTAGGCCGATCCTCGGGCGGCCCGGGGGCCCTTGTACGCGGAGCATCCGATCAGAGCGCAGCCCCCAGAACTCCTTGGTCTGGCACGGTCACGCCCCGCCCCCCTCGGGCCGCCCGCCCCCGTCCTGCCGGCGCAGCACCTCCTCGCCCTGCTCCACCGTCATCGGCGCCGCGAACAGGTAGCCCTGCCCGAACCGGCACCCGATGCCCGTCAGCAACTCCTGCTGCGCCGACTCCTCGATGCCCTCGGCGATCACCTCGAGGCCCAGTTCGTCCGCGAGGTGGATGATTCCCTGGACGAGCGCCACCTGCCGGGTGTTGTGTGCGAGGTCGTCGATGAACGTCTTGTCGATCTTGAGTACGTCGACGGGGAGCTCTCGGAGGTAGCGCAGCGACGAGAAGCCGCTGCCGAAGTCGTCGACCGCGATGCGCACCCCCAGGTCCTTCATCTCGCCGACGAGCCTGTCGAGTTCCCGGTCGCGCCGCATGAGCACCGACTCGGTGATCTCCAGCAACAGTGCCCCGGGGGCGAGACCGGCGGCGTCGAGAGCGCCGCACACCTCGTCGAGGAACTCCGCGCCCCGCCACTGGTGGGCGGAGACGTTGACGCTGACGTACGGCGCCGCGAACCGCCGGGAGGTGTTGTGCCGCAGCCGGGCGACGTCTGCCGCCGCGTGGTGCAGTACCCAGGCGCCCAGCGGTGAGATCTGCCCGGTCTCCTCGGCGAGCGGGATGAACTGTTCCGGCGGCACCAGACCGTACCGGCTGTGCCGCCAGCGGACCAGGGCCTCGAACCCGGCGACGTCGCCCGTGGCGAGGTCCACCACCGGCTGGTAGCGCAGGGCGAACTGCCCCCTGCTCACCGCCTCGTTCAGGCGCGCCAGGAGTTCGTGCCGTTCCGCCATGCGGGTGCGCTGCTGGGGCCGGAAGCGGCGCCACTGCCGTTTCCCGGCGGCCTTGGCCGCGTACAGGGCGAGATCGGCGAGGCCCAGCAACTCGTGCGCGTCCGTGCTGTCCCGGGCCGTGGCCACGCCGACACTGGCGGAGACGTTCACCAGGTCGCCGGAGAGGTGGAAGGGCTGGCTCAGGGTCTGGATCACCTGCGCCGCGAGGAGCTCGCCGTCGAGGGACTGCTTCACGTCCTCCATCAGGACCGCGAACTCGTCGCCGCCGAGCCGGGCGGCGGTGTCGCTGCGGCGCAGCATCCTCGACAGACGCTCACCCACGGCGCACAGCAGTCGGTCGCCGACCGAGTGGCCCAAGGTGTCGTTGACGTTCTTGAAGTCGTCCAGGTCGATGAAGAGCAGACAGGTGACGGCGGGATCCCGGCGGGCGCGCAACAGGGCGCGCTCGGCCCGCTCCAGCAGCAGGGTGCGGTTGGGAAGGCCGGTCAGGGGATCGTGGAAGGCCCGCTGGGTGAGTTCGAACTCCAGCCGCCGCTGTTCTGTGACGTCCCGGAGGGTGACGACCAGACCGGCCACCGTCGTGTCGTCCCGCAGGTCGCGGCATCTGACCTCGACCTCGATGTGCTCCACCCCCTCGGCGTCCTGCGGGGCCGGCGTGACCCACCAGTGATCGTGGACTTCCTGCCGCCCGTCTTCGTCGAGGGCCTCCAGGGTGCGGTCCACCTGGCCCCGGTCCGGCGGGTCCACCAGTTCCCGCAGCCGCGTACCGGCCAGATCGGCCCGCCCGAAGACGGCACGCGCCGACGGGCTGGCATAGCGGACCGTCGTGTCCTCGTTGACGATGATGATGACGTCCGAGGCGTTGTGCACCAGGGTGCGGAAGTAGGCTTCGTTCTTGTTGCGGATGGTCTCGTTGCGCAGGGCGAGGCGTTCCGTCGCCAGGCCGGCGTGCCAGGCGAGGATCTCCAGCGCGTCGCGTATCTCGGTCAGTCGGCGCTCGGGCCCCGCTGCCACCAGCAAGTCCGCAAGCACGCCGCCCCCCGGCCCCTCGGGCTGGACCAGGGGGCACAGCAGCGCCATGGGCAGTTCCCCGAGCCGCTCGGCGAGGGCCGGGCCGAGTGCCGGGACGGGGACCATCACGTCGAGGTACCGGGCAGGCCCTGCCGGCCCGTTCCCACGCGGCCCGGCGCTCTGCACGCCGTCCCGGTCCGCGGTGCCGGCGGGGCGGAGCAGCGGGTGCAGCACGGCGGACTCCCGGGCCGGTAGCAGGACCGTCGCGTGCGGGACCTTCGGCCCGAGCAACGCACCGACCGCGGCGTCGCAGGCGCGTGCGATGTCCTGCGGCCGGGCCGCCGCTCTCAGGGCGGCGGCCGCGGTGCGCACCTCGCGTTCCCGTACGACGATCTCCCGGTGCGCGGTCACCATGGCGCCCGTTCGCAGGACCACCAGCAGGAAGAGCAGAGCGGAGAAGGCGGCCACCACCGGCGCCTCGTGCATGTTGCCGTCGAGTGCCTCGTGAGCCAGGACGGCTGGTGCGATCAGCGTGGCGCCGGCCACCAGCAGCCAGCGCCAGGGCGGCGGCAGGGACGGGGACCGGGGCTCGGACGCGGTCAGCTCCACCATCGAGGGGTGCAGCGCGGCCAGCCCGTAGGCGGTGCAGAAGACGATCCCTCCGACGCCCAGCGGTGCGGCGGCCTCCCAGCGTCCGGCGATCCGGTGGGCCCCGTAGGCGACATCGAAGCAGAGCAGGGTGAGGGTGCCCAGCACGAGCAGGTGTACGGAGCGGTTGCGGTGTGAACCCGGGCGTGAGGTGAGCAGCCGGACCAGCAGCGCCAGCACCAGGACGCCGCCCAGCGGGTAGGAGATCCTGACCGCTTCCTGCAGCCAGGTCAGGTCCTCCGGCCGGGCCAGAGGCCTCATCAGGTACGCCCACACCGGAAGGGCCAGCCCGACCGTGATGATCAGCGTGTCCAGCGTGCCGGGCAGGTCGCGGTCGGCCCAGCGGTAGCGGACCAGGCCGAAGAGGGCCGTGGCGAGGAGCGGGTAGACCGCGAGACAGGAGGCGTCCGACGGCGAGGGGAACGAATCGGGGCCGGGGGAGTACGTCAGTTGCGCGCTGCGGCAGTCGCCCGCGGTGAAGGCCAGCAGCGCGGCCGCGAGCATCCCCCACGGCCAGCCGTGCCCGGGCCGGTGGACGCGGATCCCGGTCAGGACGGCGACGACGGCTGTCAGTCCGGCGACGGCCCACAGCGGAGCACGCAGCTCCGAGAAGGTCGCGCCCAGGGCGGTCACCACACCGACCAGCGCGACACAGGTTGCCATCAGCCGATGGGGCAGCAGCAAGGCACTTGCCTCCCCTGGGCGCAGGACACCGGGGCTGCATCGGGACACCAACCGCTTCGCCCGTATCGAGCATAGAGACGACGCGCATCCACTGCATCTCGGCAGGCGGCCCCGGGCCGGGACGCGCGCTCACCGACCGCTGCTCGCCTACGGGCCGTACCACTCCTGCCTCTCCGGCCGCCGCGCGGAGCCAGCGTAGCCGTGCGGGTTGAGCCGCTGGAAGTGCCAGGCGTCACGGCACATGTCGGCGAGGTCCCGCTCGGGGCGCCAGCCCCAGGCATTCTCGATGGTGGTCGCGTCGGCGACGAGTTCGGCGACGTCTCCGGGACGGCGGGGCACGACCTCGTACGGAACGGGCCTGCCGGATGCCCGGGAGAAGGCAGAGACCACGTCGAGGACGGAACGTCCCTTCCCTGTACCGAGGTTGTACGTGTGCATGCCCGGTCCGTCGGCGAGATGGTCCAGCGCGACGCGGTGCGCCTCGACGGCGTCCATCACGTGGAGGTAGTCGCGGACCGGCGTGCCGTCGTGCGTGGGGTAGTCGTCACCGTGGACACTCAGGTGCCTGCGTCGGCCGGCGGCCACCTGAGCCACGGACGGCATCAGACTGGAGGGTGCGCCGAGGGGGTCCTCGCCGAGCAGCCCGCTGGAGTGGGCGCCGGCCGCGTTGGAGGACCGCAGGCACAGCACGGTGTACTCCGGGCAGCGACGGCAGACGTCGGCGAGGATCTGCTCGCACAGCCGCTTGGCGGCCGCGTAGGGGTTGGTGGGACGCGCGGGCGTGCCCTCCGGCAGCGGGCCGCCTCCGGCGTCGCCGTAGACGGAGCAGGAGGAGGAGTACACGAGCTGGTGCACCCCGTGGTCGTGCATGGTCCGCAGCAGGGTGGTCGTGCCGCCGACGACGGAGTCGTAGTACTGGACCGGCAACCGCGTCGACCTGTCCGTGGACGTGAGCCCGGCGAAGTGCACGACGGCGTCCACGGAGTGCCGGCCGAAGGCGGCCGACAGGGAGTTCCGGTCGCGGATGTCCAGCTCGTAGACCGCGCCGACGAAGCGGCCGGCGAGCCGTTCCACCCGGGCGAGCACCTGGGGGGTGCTGTTGGAGTAGTCGTCGACCACGATCACCTCGTAGCCGTGGTCCAGCAGTTCCACGCAGGCGTGGCTGCCGACGAAGCCGGCGCCGCCGGTGACGAGGACCGTGGACGGCGGGGCCGCGGGCGTGCGCCCGGATGGGGCGCCGCCGGGGCCCGGACCGGGCCGGGGCACCTCGTCGGCGGCGAACCGTACGAGTCGGCGTTCCTTGCCCGAGGGAGCCGAGAACTGTTCGCTGCGGGCCATGGCGAAGATGCTCTCGTGTGCGCTGGTTACGAGGTACGTTTACGACGTATCCCTCACTGTCCCCTTCCGGGGGCTCGCAGTCAAGGCCCCCGGGGGCGCGATGCCCTGTCCGGGAGCGGGCAGGGTGCGCCCGGTGATCTGCTTCCCCGCCCGCCGGGTCGCGCCGACCCCCGCCCCCCGGCACGGGCGCCGCGGCGCTCCTTCGTCACTCCGCCGAGGTGGCCTTGAGCGCCAGCCACAGCTCCATGCGTACGTCCGGGTCGTCCAGGGAGCGGCCCAGGATCTCCTCCACTCTGCGCATCCGGTAGCGCAGGGTGTGGCGGTGGACGCCCAGGTCCGCCGCCGCTGCGTCCCACTGGCCGTGCCGGGACAGCCAGGCCCGCAGCGAGGCGACCAGATCGCCGCGCCCGGTGGCGTCGTGCTCGTGCAGCGCACGCAGCAGCCCGTCCGCGAACGCCTTCACCGCGTCGTCGGCGAGCAGCGGCAGCACCGAACCGGCCGCCAGCTGCTCGTGCTCCACGCACACCCGGCCCCGGCGCCGCGCCACCGACAGCGCCTGCTCGGCCTGCTTGTAGGCCGCGGCCGCCGCGATCGGACCGGCCGGCGCCGACAGCCCGAGCACCAGTTCGGCGTCCTCGGCCGCCTCCCGCACTCCGCCGGACGCGCGCCCGGCCTCCAGGGCGGCGGCGTACTCCTGGCACGAGGTGACCGCCGAGCCCCCGTCCGCCGTGAGGACCACCAGCCGCTCCCCCTCCGGGACGACCAGCACCGCTTCCCCGGAGCGGGCGGCGGACGACTCCACCACCTCCGCCAGCCGGTCCAGCGGATCACCCGCCGGATCGCCGGCGGCCAGCGCGGCGGCCGACGGCCTGGCCGCCGTACCCCGGGGAGCGAACTCCCCGCCGCCCGCCCGGCCGCCGCCGGGGTGCGGCTGGACGTCCGCCTGCGCCCGGGCGGCCGACGCCGAGGCCGACTCGGCGACGACGATCCGGAACGGCGCGTCGAGCAACGGGCCGTACAGCTCACCGGCGACCGCCCGGGCGTGGTCCGGCTCGCCCGCGAGCAGCATGCGCAGCACGGCCGTGCCGAGCCGCTGCTCGGCCGCGCGCAACGAGCTGGAGCGCTCGGTGGTGAGGGTGAGCAGGGCGATCGCCGAGTGCACGGCGTACCGCTCGGCGGTGCCGAGGGCGGCCGCCGTACCCACCGCGAGCGCGGAGCGCGGACGCCGGCCGGTGCCGAGCGAGTGCAACTCCACGCGGTCGTCGTGGTCGGTGTGCTCCGGGCCGCCGACCACCGCCGACGCGGGCGCCGCCCGGTCCCGCAGCCGCTCCACCTCGGCCGTCAGCCGCGCCGCCCGACGGCTCGCCCACTCGGGCGCGACCGCGACGACCGCGCCCGACGCGTCGTAGAGCGCCGCCCAGCCGTCGACCTGCGCCGCGAGCGCGGTCAGAAGTCCCTCCGGGCCGGCCGTCAGCGCCTGTCGGGTCAGCTCCCGCTGGGCGGCGAAACCGGCCGTGACCGCCCGGTACTGGTCGGCCGCGATGGCCGCCGACACCGCCTTGCTGATCGCCAGGAACGGGGTGCGGCGCGGCACCTCCAGCAGCGGCAACCCCTCCTGCTCGGCCGCGTCGACCAGCGCCTTGGGGACCTCCTCGTAGTTCACCCCGACGGCGAAGCCCAGGCCGACGACACCGGCCCCGACCAGCCGGCGGACATAGCGCCGCATCGCCTCGGGGTCCTCGGCGTCCAGCTTCAGAGCGGTGATCAGCAGCAGCTCCCCGCCCTCCATGTACGGCACGGGGTCGGCGAGCTCGCTGACATGCGCCCAGCGCACGGGCACGTCGAGACGGTCCCCGCCTGCCCGCACGGTCAGTTTGAGCGCGGAGTGGTGGACGAGCGAGGCGAGGGTCGGCGGCATGGGACCTTCAGGTCGGGGGACGGGGCGGCGGGACGAGTCCCGGACCGGGGAGGCGTGCGCGTCGCGATCTTCCGAAGGCGAACCTCCGGCCGACGTCTTCCGGGCCGACGTCTCCCGGCCGTCGTCTTCCGGCCGTGACCGTCGGGTCATGATCTTTTGGCCGCCACGTATGAACGGCCTGGGTCGATTCTGCCTCACCGGAGGGGTGCGCGGCTCCCGTTCAGCCCCGCAGATCGACCAGCAGCGGCGGAGTGTGCTCACCGTCGATCCGGGTCAGCGACAGCACCGCGTGCCCGGGCGGCACCTCGTGCGCCAGCTGCGACGCCGACCAGCGCTCCCGCTCCACCTCGCGCACGGTCACCGCGTCCGTCGTCACCGCCTTGCCCGTCACCAGCTTGCGCAGCGCGTGGATGGCCCGCGTCATCGGCTGGTCGGCGAAGACGGTGTGCTTGGCGACCTCCGTGGTCTCCACCCACTCGGTGCCCCACGACTGCGCGAACCGGCTGCCGTCCCAGGTGGTCACCCCGCAGAACGCCATCCGGCAGCCCACCGCCCCGTACAGCGGACCGTGCAGCGCCTCGGGGACGTCGCCCAGGGAGCGCAGGGCGAGCAGCACGCCCGCGTTCTGGGAACGCAGCCGCTGGACGCGGCGCACCGACCCGGCGGTGACCGTACCGGTCGCGTCGTCCAGCACCAGCCCGGCGAAGTGGGCTCGCCCCGGCTCCTGGACGACCGTGTGGAACTGGGCGAGAACCAGCCGCGTGATCAGCCGGCCCGCCTCCTCGTGGCCGCGCTCGGGCAGATCGATGCGGACCCGCAGCGGGTGGTGGGCGACCGCACGCAGCGAGAACGGCCGGGCCGGGCCGCCACCGCCGAAGAAGTCCGCGAACACCGGCCGGTTCAGCAGCGCCAGCCGGTCGGCGAGCGGGCCGCCGGGGTCGCCCGCCGTGCCCGTCTGCCGGATCCGGGCGTCGAGTTCGCGCCGCATCACGTCGTCGCCGCGCGCGACGAGCGCGTCCCGCAGTCCGCCCAGGGCCGTCTCCTCGCCCTCCAGCAGTTCGCGCAGCTCCGGCAGGGTCGGGAAGCGGCCGTGCACCGCCCGGTACGGGCCGAGCAACTGGGCCAGCGCGGTGGCCGCGCTCCGGGCGCCGACCGCGTCCAGATCGCCGACCAGCGCCTCGGCGAGCAGGTCGGCCGCCTCGTCCGGATCCTGGGACTCGGCGTACGGGTCGAGATCGTGGGTGGAGGCGGGGTCGCCGATCCGGACGACCACGTCGAACGCGGCGTCCGGCCCGACCGGACGGCCGGGGGCCGACACGACGACGACCGCGCAGCGGCCGGTGAGCGCCTGCAGCGCCAGCGCCTCGGCCACCGGCTCCACGAGCGTACGGGTCTTGCCGGCCCCGGAGGGGCCGACGGCCAGCAGCGACGTCCCCAGCACCTCCGGGCCGAGCGCGGCGCCGGCGTCGTGGTACGGCCGGGGGGCGCGCTCCGCGGCCACCCATCGGCCGATCCTCACCTGGCCGGTGAGCAGGTCGTGGCGGGCGGCCCGGTGCGGCAGGTCCCGCGCGCCGGAGGGGTGCGTCCACGCCGCCCCGCGGTCGCGCAGCACCGTGTCCCGGAACACCCCGAGCCGCGCCTCCCGGCGCGCCGCCGCGAACGCGTCCTCGATCCGCACACAGTCCACGTCGTTCATCCGCCCCCCGACGACCTCCCCGGCCAACACCTCGGCTACCTCCGCCTGCCCGGCTTCGCGGAGGGCGGGCCAGCGGGAGGGGGGCGTGAGCGAGGGGCCGACGGCCGGACGGGGACCGGCAGCCCGGGCGGCACCCCACTGCTTGATCAGCGGGATCCAGTCGCCCAGGCGGGCGAAGGGATAGAGCACGCCGAGTGTGACCAGGGTCCGTACGGTGAAGGTGACCAGCGGTGACGTGGCGGTCTCCCAGCCGCCGCCGACCAGGGCGACCAGCGTGAAGACCGTCGAGGCGACCGGCAGGTGGTTGCCCTCGACGAGCGGAAACGCCCCGGGCCACACCAGGGCCAGGACGACGAGGGCGCCGGCGGCGGTGACGGCCGCGCGCCTCGGCCACGGCCAGCGCGCCAGGAAGTGCCGGACGAGGGCCGGCCAGCTGCCGAGGTAGCCCATGACACAGACGACGACGACGTAGAACAGCCGGTCGATGGTCTGCCGTGCCGCCCAGGGCTCCCACGCCGAGGGATCCTTGGGCCAGAGCGTGCCCGGGTAGAACCAGTCGTCCGGGGTGAGGATGTGGATCAGCCAGTTCTTGTACGGGAACGCCCCCTGTGCCCACAGCGTCAGCAGCACGATGCCGACGACCAGGGGGATGGCCACGCCCAGCACCGTCTCGGGCGCGAGCCTGCGGCTCGGTTCCTCCGGGGGCGGGGACGTGTACCGGAACCGCCAGATGCCCGGCCCGGCGTCCCCGCGCGGCGCGTCCAGCCACTCCGCCACCGGTGCGGCCGCTTTCGGGCGGTGCTGCGGGGGCGGGGGCACCTGGGGCGGCGGGCCGGCCGGGCGGGGGATCGCGCGGTCGGTGATGCCGCGGGTGTCCTGCGTACCGTCCCTGTCCATGGCGTGTTGCCCCCGACCAGCCGTGCCGTCCACCGTCAGCGGTCAATCTAACGCCCCGGCAAGGGGAGTTCACCGGTACACGGCCGGGGGGCGGGTGAATCGGCGTGAGGCGGTCAGGTGACGCGGGCGGTCCGGCTATGTCCACGGCGGACAACGAGCGGCAGGGAAAACGCCCACATGGAGCATGCCGACCCCTCCCACCCCGGCCTAGCCTGCGAGAACAGAAGACACGTGCCCGCAAGACCCCCAGGAGCCCGCATGACCGCCCTTCCGCAGGAGCGCCGCGTTGTCACCGCCATCCCCGGCCCCAAGTCCCAGGAGCTGCAGGCCCGCCGCGTCGCCACCGTCGCGCAGGGCGTGGGCTCGGTGCTGCCGGTGTTCACCGCGCGCGCGGGCGGCGGCATCATCGAGGACGTCGACGGCAACCGCCTGATCGACTTCGGCTCCGGCATCGCGGTGACCTCCGTCGGCGCCTCCGCCGAGGCCGTCGTGCGCCGCGCCTCCGCGCAGCTCGCCGACTTCACCCACACCTGCTTCATGGTCACCCCCTACGAGGGCTACGTGGAGGTCGCCGAGGCGCTGGCCGAGCTGACCCCGGGCGACCACGCCAAGAAGTCCGCCCTGTTCAACAGCGGCGCCGAGGCCGTCGAGAACGCCGTCAAGATCGCCCGTGCGTACACCAAGCGCCAGGCCGTCGTCGTGTTCGAGCACGGCTACCACGGCCGCACCAACCTCACCATGGCGCTGACCGCGAAGAACATGCCGTACAAGCACGGCTTCGGCCCGTTCGCCCCCGAGGTGTACCGCGTCCCGGTCGCCTACGGCTACCGCTGGCCGACCGGTGCCGAGAACGCGGGACCCGAGGCCGCCGCCCAGGCCGTCGACCAGATGACCAAGCAGGTCGGCGCCGAGAACATCGCCGCGATCATCATCGAGCCCGTCCTCGGCGAGGGCGGCTTCATCGAGCCGGCCAAGGGCTTCCTTCCGGCGATCGCGCAGTTCGCGCGCGACAACGGCATCGTCTTCGTCGCCGACGAGATCCAGTCCGGCTTCTGCCGCACCGGCCAGTGGTTCGCCTGCGAGGACGAGGGCATCGTCCCGGACCTCATCACCACCGCCAAGGGCATCGCCGGCGGTCTGCCGCTGGCCGCCGTCACCGGCCGCGCCGAGATCATGGACGCCGCTCACGCGGGCGGCCTCGGCGGCACCTACGGCGGAAACCCGGTCGCCTGCGCCGGTGCGCTCGGCGCCATCGAGACCATGAAGGAGCTCGACCTCAACGCCAGGGCGAAGAACATCGAGGCGATCATGAAGTCCCGCCTCACCGCCATGGCCGACAAGTACGACGTCATCGGCGACGTCCGGGGCCGCGGCGCCATGATCGCCATCGAGCTGGTCAAGGACCGTACGACCAAGGAGCCCCACCCGGAGGCGACCGCCGCGCTCGCCAAGGCCTGCCACGCGGAGGGCCTGCTGGTCCTGACCTGCGGCACCTACGGCAACGTGCTGCGCTTCCTGCCTCCGCTGGTGATCGGCGAGGACCTGCTGAACGAGGGCCTGGACATCATCGAGCAGGCGTTCGCGCGCATCTGAGCAGGGATGTTTCCCATCTGGGAGTCTCCGGCCGCAGAGCGTGTGAAGAACGTGTGCGAGGTACATGGCGGGTCGGGATCGGCCCTGTCGTACGGCCTGCGCCTGCCGTAGGTTCGTCAGCAGATGAGAGATACACCCCCCGCCCACAGGGCACTGTGGGCGGCACAGGCCGGGGCCTCCCCAGCTTCGACCTGGTCGTGCCCTCGCGCACAGCGGAGCCGTGAGGCTCCGGATCTCCTCACCGATCGGACGGTCGCCCGCCCCAAACCCCCCGGGGCGCGCGACGTTCCGATCCGGACGGCCACCCCGAAACCACCCCCCCTGTTCCGGGGTGGCCGGCCTCCTTCTCCTCCCTCTCCTCCTCACGACCCCGTCGCCGTGGCCGGCAACGGGGTCGTCCCGCGTTCCTGACAAGCTGGATCCATGACGACCAGTCCGCCTGCGCGGAATCCCGGGGGGTCGACGCCCACACCGGTGCCGACGCCGGTGCCGACGCCGACGCCCACGCCGGGGCAGGCCCGACCGCGCGTCCTGCTGCCGGCCGTGTTGTCCGGCCTGCCCGCCCTCCTCTTCGCGCTGTTCACCTGGCAGGTGCTCGTCGACGGACCGCTGCTGGACCTGGACGCCCGGCTCAGCGGTGCACTGGTCCACGCCGACCGGGCCTCGGAACTCCTCTCCGACCTCGGGGGAGTGCCGGTCGCCGTCCCGGTGCTGGTTCTCGTCGCGGCATGGGCCGGGTTCCGGGGCCGCGCCGCGGCCCTTTCGCGCTGGTGGCTGCCGCCCCTCGCCGGGCTCGCCCTCATGGCGCTGGTGCCGCTGCTCGTCGTCCCGGTCAAGGAGTGGACCGACCGTCCGGCGACGCCGGTCGAACCGCCCGCCACCGGGTACTTCCCGTCCGGCCACACCGCGACCGCGGGCATCGCCTACGGAGCCGCCACCCTCCTGCTGTTGCCCTGGCTGTCCACCGCCCGCGCCCGTCGCCTGACCGCCGCCACCGCCGGCCTCCTCGTCCTCGCCGTCTCGTACGGCCTCGTCCGGCGCGGCTACCACTGGCCCCTGGACGTGGTGGCCTCCTGGTGCCTGTGCGCCACCCTGCTCCTGGCGCTGCGGTGGCTGCTGCACCGGGCCGTACCGCACCCGGCCGAGTCCCCGGCCCCCGGGCCCCGCCCCGCGTCCGGCGCCGGCGAACCCCGGGTCGTTCGAGTTCCGGGAACCGATGTCCAAACCGTAGTGGACCTGGGCCGCACTCCTACGGACCGGACAAACGCCGGGTCGTCGTCCCGCGCCTACCGTGGAGCCGAAAGCCACAGCACACCCCCAACGCGGAAGGGCCGGGACTCCCTTATGACTTCCACCCACGCCTTCTGGCTCGCCGGCCGCCAGGCCACCGGCGAGGAGAGCTTCGACGTGACGTCCCCCTGGGACGGCCGTCTCGTCGGTACGGTCAGCGTGCCGACCGACGCGCAGGTCGAGGAGGCGGTGGCCGCCGCGTACGCGGTGCGGGACGAGTTCGCCGCCACCCCGGCCCACGTCCGCGCCGCCGCCCTGGACCACGTCAGCCGGCGCCTCGCCGAGCGCACCGAGGAGATCGCCCTGCTGATCTCCGCCGAGAACGGCAAGCCGGTGAAGTGGGCGCGCGGTGAGGTCGGCCGGGCCGTCTCCGTTTTCCGGTTCGCGGCCGAGGAGGCCCGGCGGTTCAACGGCGGCGAGGCACAGCGCCTCGACACCGACGCCGGCGGGCAGGGCCGGCTCGGCCTGACCCGGCGCTTCCCCAAGGGCGTCGTGCTCGGTATCGCGCCGTTCAACTTCCCGCTGAACCTGTGCGCCCACAAGGTCGCCCCGGCCATCGCCGTCGGAGCGCCGATCATCCTCAAGCCGGCGCCCGCCACCCCGCTGTCCGGCCTGATCCTCGGCGAGCTGCTGGCCGAGACGGAGCTGCCGGCCGGCTCCTGGAGCGTGCTGACGGTCGCCAACGACAAGATGCCCGCCCTGGTCCAGGACGAGCGGCTGCCGGTGATCTCCTTCACCGGCTCCGACAAGGTCGGCTACGCGATCATGGACTCGGTGCCGCGCAAGCACCTCACCCTGGAGCTGGGCGGCAACGCCGCCGCCGTCGTGCTCGGCGACTGGGCGAGCGACGCCGACCTCGACTGGGCGGCCGGCCGGATCGCCACCTTCTCCAACTACCAGGGCGGCCAGTCCTGCATCTCGGTGCAGCGCGTGATCGCCGACGCCTCGGTGTACGACCGGCTGCTGCCGCGCATCGTCGCCGCTGTCGAGGCACAGGTCACCGGCGACCCGTCCGACGCCGCCACCGACGTCGGCCCGCTGGTCAGCGAGGACGCCGCCCAGCGCGTGGAGTCGTGGGTGAGGGAGGCGGTCGACGCCGGCGCGACCCTGCTCACCGGCGGCAAGCGCGACGGCGCCACCTATGCCCCGACCGTTCTCACCGACGTGCCGGCCGACGCCACCCTCGCCTGCGAGGAGGTCTTCGGCCCGGTCCTGACCGTGCAGAGGACCGACGGTGAGGCCGAGGCGTTCGCCGCCGTCAACGACTCCAAGTACGGCCTGCAGGCCGGCGTGTTCACCCACGACCTCCAGACCGCCTTCCGCGCCCACCGCGCGCTGGAGGTCGGCGGCGTGGTCATCGGCGACGTGCCGTCCTACCGCGCCGACCAGATGCCGTACGGCGGCGCCAAGCAGTCCGGCGTCGGCCGTGAGGGCGTCCGCTACGCGATGGACGACTACACCTACGAGCGGGTCCTGGTCCTCACCGGGCTCGCCCTCTAGACACCGTGCCGGCGGGGTGTCCCCGCCGGCCGCCCGAAGGGGCCCGGCACGATCCCTACCCGAGATCGTGCCGGGCCCCTTCTTCTGGGCCGGCCTCTCCGGACCCTCAGCCGGAGAAGCCGACGTGCGCGAGCCGCAGCGGGCCGCGCAGCCCTAGGTGGACGTCGTGCACGCCGTCGGCGGACAGCGGCGCCTCGACCTTGGCGTAGGCGTACGGCCCCGAGGTGCGCGCGGTGAGGGTCACCGATCGGCCGGCCACCGAGAGCTCCGCCTCCCCCTCGCCGGCCACCTCCACCGACACCCCGGTCACGCCCGGCCCGAAGTCACAGGCACGATAGACGAGTTCGGCGCCGGCGCCGCCCGCCGGGGTCACCGCGTCGCCCGACACCTTCGTACGGTCGACGATCTCCGCGCCGCTCTGCTCGTCGAAGTCGGCCGCGGCCAGGCCGCGCTCCCGCACCGGCCGGGGCACCCCCGGCTCACCGTCCAGCACGACCGTGGCCCGCAGCCGGATGTCGGTGCTGGACGCGCCGGCCAGCAGCTCGTACGGGCCCGGCTCCACCCGCCAGTCGCCCCGGGCCACGTCCCAGAAGGCGAACGCCGACAGCGGCACGTCGAAGGCCAACTGCGCGCTCTCGCCGGGTGCCGGCGTGACCCTGCGGTGGGCCAGCAGCTCACGGCGTGGACGCGGGACCGCCGGGTCCACCGCGCGGGTGTAGAGCTGGGCCACCTCGCCGGCCGGTACCTCGCCGGTGTTGGTGACGGTGAACGTCACCCGGACGCCGTCGTCCGTGACCCGCGCCGCCAGGTCCGCGTAGCGGAAGGAGGCGTACGACAGACCGTGGCCGAACGGGTAGAGCGGGGTGCCCTCGAAGTACAGGTACGTCTGGCGGGAGCCGATCACGTCGTAGTCGAGGAGGTCGGGCAGGTCGGCGTCGTCGGCGTACCAGGTCTGCGGCAGCCGGCCGGCCGGGGAGACGTCGCCCGCCAGCACGCGGGCCAGCGCGGTGCCCGCCGCCTGCCCGCCGTGCGCGGTCCACAGGGCCGCCGAGAGCCGGCCGGGCTCGAACGCGTACGGGTACGCCGACACCAGCACCAGCACCGTGCGCGCCTTCGCCGCACGGGCCGCCGCCAGCAGCCGTTCCTGGTGGGCGGGCAGCCGCAGGGTCGT
Source organism: Streptomyces sp. bgisy159 (assembly GCF_057707805.1). NCBI lineage: Bacteria > Bacillati > Actinomycetota > Actinomycetes > Kitasatosporales > Streptomycetaceae > Streptomyces > Streptomyces sp. bgisy159. Next base: position 30,807 of record NZ_JBYIQX010000049.1, read on the forward strand.
GCGGTCCTCGGTCTCACGGCCGTTGATGTGCGGGTCGTTGCCCGCCACCACCACGACCACGTCGGCCCCGGCGGCGGCCCGGGCCACCGCGTCCTCGCCGCGCTCGGTGACGACCAGCTCGAAGACCTCCGCCGTGCCCGCGTCGTCCTCGGCAACCTTCACGCCGTCGGCGGCGACCGTGACGTGGCGACCCGTTCCCAGGTGCCTGAGGAGGTGTCCGTTCGCATGGGGCTCGAGGCGGAAGGTCTCCTGGACGACCCAGCCGCCCGGCTGGTCGGCGGAGGCCCGCAGCCGGCCGTCCTCGGCGACCGAGAGGTACCGGCCGTCGGGAGCGCGCAGGGTGAGCACGCCCCCGCCCCAGTCGGCGAGCGCCAGCTCGGTGCCCACCTCGTCGGTGGTCAGCGGCGGCAGATCGGTCCGCCCGGCCAGCAGGGCCGGGTCCAGGGCGCCCTCGGCGCCGCGCACCTCGTCGTCCGCGTCCGTCTCCGGGACCCGCAGGAAGGTGCCGGCGGACGTCCTCAGCCGGACCCGGTCCACGCCCTCGGCGAACTCCACGCGCTCGGCGCCGAACCGCTCGTACAGGCCCTCCAGCGGCGTCGAGCGGTGGATCAGCGTGCCGCTGTACCAGTCGAGCTTGCACTCGTCGGCGAGCAGGCCGACCACCGCGATCCGGGTGCCGGGGGCGAGCGGCAGCACCCCGTCGTTGCGCAGCAGCACGACCGCCTGCTCGGCGGCCTCCCGGGCGAGCGCGCGGTGCTCGGGGGTGTCGAAGGCGCCCGGCTCGTCGTACCCGTCGAACTCGCCGAGGCGGAAGCGGACCGAGAGCTGGCGGCGGACCGCCGCGTCGAGGTCCGCCTCGCTCAGCAGGCCCCGCTCCAGGGCGCCGGTGAGCCGGGCGACGATCTTCGAGGAGTCGGTGCCGTGGTCGGTGAAGCTGTCCACGCCGGCGATCACGGCGGCCGCCGTCGCCTCCTCGTGGGTGTCGAAGTAGTGCTCGGAGTCGACCAGGTTGGAGGGCGCCCCCGCGTCCGAGCAGACCAGCAGTTCCTCGTCGGTCCAGGTGCGCAGGTGTTCGCGCAGGTAGGGGGAGACGTGGTTGGGGCGGCCGTTGACCAGGTTGTAGGCGGGCATCACGCCGGCCACCGCGCCCGCCTCCACCGTCTTGCGGAAGGCCCGCAGGTCGTACTCGTGGAGCACGCGCGGGCGGACCGAGGAGGAGGTGACGTCCCGGCCGGTCTCGTTGTTGTGCGCCAGCCAGTGCTTGAGCACCGGGGCGGTGCGCCAGTACGTCGGATGGCCGCCGCGCAGCCCGCGGGTGTAGGCGGTGGCGATGGCCGAGGTCAGCTCGGGGTCCTCGGAGTAGCCCTCCTCGCCCCGCCCCCACAGCGGGTGGCGCAGCAGGTTGACCGTCGGCGACCAGACGTTCAGGCCGACCCGCTCGTCCCGGGCGCGCATCGCCCGCACCTCCTGGGACACCGCCTCGCCGACCCGGCGGACCAGGTCCGGGTTCCAGGTCGCGCCCAACCCCACGGCCTGCGGGAACACCGTCGCCGGCCCCATCCAGGCCACCCCGTGCAGCGCCTCCTGGCCGGTCCGGAACGCGCCGACGCCGAGACGCTCGACGGCCGGGGCGAACTGGTGCAGGAAGGCGGTCTTCTCGGCCGTGGTCAGCCGCGAGAGCAGATCGTCGATGCGCTTCGCGAGCGGCAGCTGCGGGTCGCGGAACGGCGGCGTGGGCGGCGTGGGTTCGGTCACGTGGGAGTTCCCTTTGCACTGGAGCGGGGAGACGCTTTCGAAGCGCTTCGATGCTCGTTCGGGGTGGGGGTGGGTGTCAAGACATTCCGGCGCAACGCGTCCGACTCCATACCGTTACTTCAAGCGCCGCACATGAAACGTGGATGACCGGACACCTCCGAGGAATCTCGCAGGCGACCCTTGTGCGCCCCCATGGCTTCACTTAACCTCGCAGCAACATCGAAGCGCTTCGACTGCCTCGTTCGACCAGGACCGCCCACCGGGGGTGCGCAGTCCTCCGACGTCCGGGGCGGAGGGGATCGCTTCGGCTCAGCCAGTTCCAGACACGACACCGCAGCCGACGGCCACCGCCGGGTGTCCTGGTGCGCCACGAAGGGTTGACGCAATGACGCCGAACGCCGCTTCCGTCTCCTCCGGGCCCAGCCGGAGAAGCTTCCTCGCCTCCACCGCGGTCGCCACCGCAGCGGTGGCGGGGGGCATGCCGTTGCTCGCCGCGTGCGGCGGCGACGGCAAGAAGGGCCGCAAGGAGGGGACCACGTCCGGGAAGGACGCCCAGAAGATCCTCCCGGCCTTCGTGGCCTCCAGCGTCGTGGCGCCCGACATCCCGGCCAAGAACGGCTCGGCGGCCGGCTTCACCAGGGCCATCCCGACCGCCCAGCTGAAGACCGCGGTGCCCGAGAAGCTGGGCGGCGGCGGCAAGCTGAAGATCATGTCGCCGTTCTGGGGGACCCCGCCCGCGGACGACAACCCGTACTACCGGGCCATGAACGAGGCCATCGGCGTCGAGGTCTCCTGGCAGAACCAGGACGGCGTCACCTACGACCAGAAGCTCGGCGCCGTCCTCGCCTCCAGCGACATCCCCGACGCGGTGGTCGTCCCCGGCTGGAACATGATGGGCCGCATCCCCAGCGCCATCAACGCCAAGTTCGCCGACCTCGGCCCCCACCTGTCCGGCGACAAGGTCAAGGAGTACCCGAATCTCGCGGCCGTGCCCACCGAGGCGTGGCAGCGCGCGATCTTCGGCGGCCGGCTGCGCGCGATACCGATGCCCGGCTCGTACGTCACCGACATCGCGCCGATGTACCGCAAGGACGTCTTCGGGAAGAAGGGCTACTCCGTCCCCAGGAGCCCCGACGAGTTCCTCGCCTGGGCCAAGGAGGCCACCGACGCCAGGTCGAAGGTCTGGGCCTGCGACGACATGAAGTGGACGGCGTTCAACATCTACGGCGTCTTCCCCGGCGGCGACAAGGCGCTGTGGTGGAACATGGTCGACGGCAAGCTGGTCAACCGCGTCGAGACCGACGAGTACCTCGAAGCCCTGGAGTGGACCCGCAAGCTCTACGCGGCGAAGGTGGTCCACCCGGACGCCATCTCCGGGAAGGCGGGCGGCAACGCCAAGGACCGGTTCACCGCGGGCCAGTGCCTCGTCTTCAACGACAACATCTCCGCCTGGTGGGGTGCCACCTCCGAACAGCGCACCTCCAAGCCGGACTTCGACATGGCCGCGTTCGACATCTTCGGCCCCGACGGCGGCGACCCGACGCTGTGGGCGGGCCAGCCGGCCAACATCTTCACCTTCATCAGCAACAAGGCGTCCGAGCGGCAGATCAAGGACTTCCTCGCCGTCGCGAACTTCTGCGCCAGCCCGTACGGCACGAAGGAGTGGATGCTCACCAACTTCGGCGTCGAGGGGACCGACTTCGAGATGAAGAACGGGTTGCCGACCAAGACCGAGCAGGGTGTCAACGAGGTCAACAGCGCCTTCGACCTCACCGGCGACCCGGCGCCCTTCATCGCGCACCCGGACTTCCCGGACATCACCCGCGCCATGGTGGAGTGGCAGCAGCGCATGGGCGCCTTCACGAAGAAGACCTCCTTCTTCGGCCTCACCGTCACCGAGCCGACCCGCTGGACCAACCTCGCCGACGACTTCGAGCAGCTGGAGGACGACGTCGTACGCGGCCGCAAGAAGATCGGCGACGTCCAGCAGGCGGTGTCCGACTGGAGGAGCAAGGGCGGCGACCAACTGCGCGACTGGTACAAGAAGCTGCTCGACGACAACGGCTCGGCGAGCTGACCGGCGGCCGAGGCGAGGAGGAGGCCGTGTCCCACAGCACGGTGCCCCGGTCGAAGGCCGGGGCGGCGACCACGATGAATCCGTCGACGGCGTCCGGGGACACCGGCGGACCCCCACCGAGCGGCACCGAGCGTGCCGGGAGGCCGAGTCTCCGGCTCAGATTCCGGCGCGACCGCACGCTGCTCCTGATGGTCCTGCCGGCGCTGCTGCTGGTCCTGGTGTTCAACTACATCCCGATCCTGGGCAATGTGGTCGCCTTCCAGGACTACGACCCGTATCTCAGCGAGAACGGCTTCGTCGCGATCTTCGAGAGCCCCTGGATCGGCTTCGAGCAGTTCGAGCGGATCTTCGAGGACTCGGCCTTCTGGCACGCGGTGCAGAACACCTTCGTGCTGTTCTTCCTCCAGCTCGTGCTCTACTTCCCGGTCCCGATCCTGCTCGCGCTGCTCATCAACAGCGTGGTCAGGCCGAGGGTGCGGGCGGTCGCCCAGGCGGTCATGTACCTCCCGCACTTCTTCTCCTGGGTGCTCGTCGTCACCGTCTTCATGCAGGTCTTCGGCGGCGCCGGCATCATCGCGCAGACCCTGCGCGAGCACGGGCACACCGGCTTCGACCTGATGACCGACCCGGAGACCTTCAAGTTCCTGGTGACCGGCGAGACCATCTGGAAGGACGCGGGCTGGGGCATCATCGTCTTCCTCGCCGCCCTGTCGTCCGTCCCGGGCGACCTGTACGAGGCGGCCGCCATGGACGGCGCCGGCCGCTGGCGGCGCATGTGGCACATCACCCTGCCCGCCCTGCGGCCGGTGATCGCCCTGCTGCTGGTCCTGCGCGTCGGTGACGCCCTCACCGTCGGGTTCGAGCAACTGCTCCTGCAGCGGCAGGCGGTGGGGCCGGACGCCTCCGAGGTCCTCGACACCTACGTGTGGTGGAACGGCATCCGCAACCAGGACTTCAGCTACGCCGCCGCGGCCGGACTCGTCAAGGGCGTGGTGGGCCTGACGCTGGTGCTGACGGCGAACAAGGTCGCCCATCTCATGGGTGAGCAGGGGGTGTACAAGAAGTGAGCGCGGTTCTCGGCAGGACGGACGGTGGCAGGACCGACGGCGGCGGGACGGCCGGCGGCGGGCCCGCCGCGGCGCCGCGCTGGTGGCAGGCGCCGCCCCGCCCGGTGTGGGAGGAGGAGCCGTCCCGGGCCGGCCTGGCCGGCAAGGGCATCGCCCTGTTCTTCGCCTGTTTCGCGATCCTCTTCCCGCTGTGGATCGTCATCGTCACCAGCCTCCAGACCAAGGAGACCATCGACGAGGCCGGCGGCCTGGTGGTGGTCCCCAGGGGCGTCACGTTCGTCGCCTACCAGGAGCTGCTGAGCGGCGGCCAGGTGCAGCGGGCGGCGCTGGTCAGCGTGGGCATCACCGTGGTCGGCACGCTGTTCAGCATGACGGTCTCGGTGCTGTGCGCCTACGGGCTGTCCCGGGTGGGCTCGCTCGGCCACCGCTGGATCCTGATGGCGCTGCTCGCGACGATGTTCTTCGGCGCCGGGCTGATCCCGACGTATCTGCTGGTACAGGCGCTGGGGCTCACCGACACGTATCTCGCGCTGATCCTGCCCAGCGCGGTCAGCGTCTTCAACATCCTGGTCCTGCGGGCGTTCTTCATGAACATCTCGCAGGAGCTGATCGACAGCGCGCGGATCGACGGGGCCGGCGACTGGCGGATCCTGTGGAAGATCGTGATGCCGCTGTCGCGGGCCGTGCTCGCGGTGATCGCGCTGTTCTACGCGGTCGGGTACTGGAGCGCGTGGTTCAACGCGTCGATCTACCTGACCGACCAGGACATGATGCCGCTGCAGAACGTGATGATCCAGCTGGTGCAGAAGCGGGAGCGGCCGGTGGGGCTGCAGACCGAGGTCAACACCGGGCAGCTGTCGGCGGTGGCGATCCAGATGGCGGTGATGGTGCTGGCGCTGCTGCCGGTGGCCGTGCTGTCGCCGTTCGTCCAGAAGCACTTCAAGAAGGGCATGCTGACCGGCGCGATCAAGGGCTGAAGCGCGGCGCCGGTCCGGTTCGAGCGGGGTGCCCGGTCCTCTCGCCGTTCAGCGGGTGCGCGGGGCCGGTCGCCCGGTTCCCCGCCCTGGGTTCGACCTGTCCACATCCATTTCGCGACCCCCTACCCCGAGGTATGTCATGCACACGCCCCCCTTGTCCCGTCGTGCCGTCCTCGCCGCGGGCACCGCGGCCACCACGCTCACCGCGCTCCCCGTGCTCCAGGGCACGGCCCGCGCGGCCGAGAGCACGGACGGCCCGGCGAGCGCGGCCTACCGGTGGCGCAACGCCGTCATGGGCGGCACCGGCTTCGTCACCGGCATCCTGTTCCACCCGTCCGTACGCGGCCTCGCCTACGCCCGTACCGACATCGGCGGCGCCTACCGCTGGGACGACCGCACCGCCCGCTGGACCCCCCTGACCGACCACCTCGGCTGGGACGACTGGAACCTGCTCGGCGTCGAGGCGATGGCCGTCGACCCGGCCCACCCCGACCGCCTCTACCTGGCGCTCGGCACCTACACCCAGCCCTGGGCCGGCAACGGCGCGGTGCTGCGCTCCGAGGACCGGGGCGCCACCTGGGCCCGCACCGACCTCACCGTGCGGCTCGGCGCCAACGAGGACGGGCGCGGCACCGGCGAGCGGCTGCTCGTCGACCCGCGCGACAGCGACACCCTGTGGCTGGGCACCCGCCACGACGGACTGCTGAAGTCCACCGACCGGGGCGCCACCTGGGCCCCCGCCACCGGCTTCCCCGCCACCCCGAGCGCGACCGGCCAGGGCGTCACCCTGCTCGTCGCCGCCGGCCGCGCCCTGTACGCGGGGTGGGGCGACGGCGACGGCACGACGCCCAACCTGTACCGCACCACCGACGGCACCACCTGGCAGGCCGTCCCCGGTCAGCCGGGCGGCACCGCCGCCCGGGTCCCGATCCGCGCCGCCCACGACCGGTGCGCCCACCGGCTGTACGTGACGTACGCCGACGCGCCGGGCCCCAACGGCCAGACCGACGGCAGCGTGCACCGGCTGTGCCTCCTCAGCGGCCGGTGGACCGACGTCACGCCGGTCGAGCCCGGCGGCACCACCGACGGGGAAGGCCCGGCCGACACCTTCGGCTACGGCGGCGTGGCCGTCGACGCCCGCCGGCCCGGCACCCTCGTGGTGTCCACCAACAACCGCTGGGCGGCGCAGGACACGGTGTTCCGCTCCACCGACGGCGGCCGCACCTGGCGCTCCCTGAAGGACACCGCCGTCCTCGACGTCTCCGAGACGCCGTACCTCAACTGGGGCGCCGACGCGCCCAAGTTCGGGTGGTGGATCCAGACCGTCGCCGTCGACCCGTACGACTCCCGCAACGTGCTGTACGGCACCGGCGCCACCGTCTACGGCACCCGGGACCTGACCCACTGGGCCCCGCGGATCCGCGGCCTGGAGGAGACCTCGGTCCGCCAGCTGATCTCGCCCCCGACCGGAACGGCCCACCTGATCAGCGGCAACGGGGACGTCGGCGTGATGTACCACGAGTCGCTCACGGCGTCCCCCGCGCGCGGCATGGCGACCGACCCGGTGTTCGGCTCGGCGACCGGCCTGGCCCAGGCCGCCGCGAAGCCGTCGTACGTCGTGCGCACCGGCTGGGGCGACCACGGCAACGGCGCCTTCTCCACCGACGGCGGGCAGACCTGGTCGCCCTTCCCGGCCCAGCCCGCCCTCGCCTCGGACGCCCCGGGCCCGATCGCCGTGAACGCCGACGGCAGCGTGCTGCTGTGGGTGTTCGTGCACTGGGACGGCACCCGGTACCCCGCCCACCGCTCCGCCGACAACGGCGCCACCTGGACCGAGGTGCCCACCTTCCCCAAGGGCGCCACCCCGGTCGCCGACCCGGCCGACCCGGCGCGCTTCTACGCCTACGACACCGACACCGGCTCCCTGCTCGCCAGCACCGACGGCGGCCTCACCTTCACCGCGCGGGCCACCGGACTGCCCTCCGGCGACACCCAGTTCAAGCTGGTCGCCGCCCCCGGCCGGACCGGCGACCTGTGGCTGTCCACCAAGGGGAACGGCCTGTACCGCTCCACCGACGGCGGCGCCGCCTTCACCAAGGTCGACAGCTGCCGGGCCTCCTACACCCTCGGCTTCGGCAAGGCCGCCGACGGCACCGACTACCCGGCGGTCTACCAGGTCGGCTCGACCGGGACCGTCACCGCCGTCCACCGCTCCGACGACGGCGCGAAGACCTGGACCCGCATCAACGACGACGCCCACCAGTGGGGCTGGACCGGCGAGACCATCACCGGCGACCCGCGCGTGTACGGCCGGGTCTACCTCGCCACCAACGGACGCGGCGTGCAGTACGGGGAGCCCGCGTGAAGCCGACCCTCGCCGACACCACCCGCGGCCGGATCCTCTTCGGCGGCGACTACAACCCCGAGCAGTGGCCCGAGGAGACCTGGCACGAGGACGTCCGGCTGATGCGCGAAGCCGGCGTCACCTCCGTCACCCTCGGCGTCTTCTCCTGGGCGAAGCTCGAACCCGAGCCGGGCGCACGGGAGTTCGGCTGGCTGGACACCCTGATGGACCTGATGCACGCCAACGGCGTCGGCGTCGTCCTCGCCACCCCCACCTCCTCGCCCCCGCCCTGGCTGGGCCGCCTCCACCCCGACACCCTGCCCCGGGACGCCGACGGCCGCACCGAGTGGTGGGGCGGCCGCCAGCACTTCTCCCACTCCAGCGCCGCCTACCGGCGCCACGCCGCCGCCATCACCGAGGACCTGGCCGCCCGCTACGCCGGCCACCCCGCCCTCACGATGTGGCACATCAACAACGAGTACTGCACCTTCGACTACGGCGACGAGGCCGCCGCCGCCTTCCGCCACTGGCTGCGCGAGAGGTACGGCACCCTGGACGCCCTCAACACCGCCTGGGGCACCGCCTTCTGGAGCCAGGGCTACGACAGCTGGGACGGCATCCTGCCCCCGCGCCACGCCCACTACCTGAAGAACCCCACCCAGACGCTCGACTTCCGCCGCTTCACCTCCGACATGCTGCTGGAGTGTTACGCCGCCGAGCGGGACATCGTCCGCCGGCACACCCCGCACACCCCGGTCACCACCAACTTCATGCCGCTGTGGGCCGGCCAGGACGGCTGGCGCTGGGCCGAGGAGGAGGACGTCGTCTCCGTCGACCTCTACCCCGACCCGGCCGACCCGCTCGGCCCCCGCGGCGCCCAGCACGGCGCCCTGGTACAGGACCTCACCCGCTCCCAGGCCCGCGGCCCCTGGATGCTGATGGAACAGGCGGCCGGCCCGGTCAACTGGCGCGGCGTCAACCACCCCAAGCCGCGCGGCCTGAACCGCCTGTGGTCCCTCCAGGCGGTGGCGCGCGGCGCCGACGCCGTCTGCTACTTCCAGTGGCGCCAGTCCCGCCAGGGCGCGGAGAAGTTCCACTCCGGCATGGTCGGCCACGCGGGGGAGCGGGGCCGCACCTTCCAGGAGATCAAGCGGATCGGAGCGGACCTCGCCGCGATCGGTGCCGAGGTGGCGGGCACCCGGTCGCACGCCGGGATCGCCGTACTGCACGACTGGCACTCCTGGTGGGCCGGCGACCAGGAGGGCCGCCCGTCCACCCGGTTCGACCTGCCCGACCTGCTGCACGCCTGGCACCGCGCCCTGTGGGAGGGCGGCCTCACCACCGACTTCGCCCACCCCGAGCACGACCTCGGCGGCTACCGGATGGTCGTCGTCCCGCAGCTGTACGCCCTCACCGACGCGGCGATCGACAACCTGCTCGCCTACGTCCGCGGTGGCGGCACCCTGGTCAGCGGCTTCCTCACCGGCGTCGCCGACCAGGACGACCGCGTCCGCGAGGGCGGCATGGACGCCCGGCTGCGCGCGCTGTTCGGCATCCGCGTCCTGCACGAGTGGTGGCCCCTGGAGACCGGCGAGACGGCTCCCTGCGAGGGCTTCGAGGGCACCCTGTGGTCGGAGGAGATCGAGGCCGACCCGGACACCGCCGACGAGACGATCCCGTACAAGGGCGGCGAGCTCGACGGGCTGCCCGCGGTGCTGCGCCGGGGCCGCGCCTGGTACGTGTCCACGCTGCCCGAGCCGGCCGCCCTGCGCGCGCTCCTCGCCCGGATCGCCGCCGACGCCGGGGTCCGCCCGGTGCTGGAGGGCCTGCCGGCCGGCGTGGAGGCCGTGCGCCGGGGCGAGCTGCTGTTCCTGCTCAACCACGGCCGCGAGCCGGTCACCGTCGACGTCCCCGGCCGCCACCACGACCTGCTCACCCGGGAGGACGTCACCGACCGCCTCACCCTCGGCCGCTACGGCGTGGCGGTGCTGCGGCCATGAGCGCGAGCCCCGTCCACGCCACCTGGGAGCCGGAGCCGGCCACCCGCTGGGAGGACGCCTTCCTCACCGGCAACGGCCATCACGGCGCCCTGGTGTTCGGCGATCCGAACGCCGACCGTGTCATCGTCACCCACCACACCCTGGTCCGCCCCAACGGCACCGAGGACGCCCGCGCGCCCCAGCTCGCCGCCGAACTCCCCGCCCTCCAGGAACGGCTGCTGGCCGGCGACCTCACCGCCGCCGAGGGCTTCACCGACGGCCGCGGCCTGCAGTGGGTCAAGCCCTTCCACCCCGCCTTCCAGATCCGCCTGACCCGCCGCAAGGCCGACGACGACGGCCCCGGCTACCGCCGCTCGGTCGACTTCACCACCGGCGTCACCGACGCCACCCGCGGCGACTGGCGCAGCCGCGTCTTCGTCTCCCGCGCCGACGACGTGATCGTCCAGTACGTCACCGCGCCCGGCCCCGTCCTCGACGTGGCCCTGGACCACCGGCTGCCGGGCGCGCCCGCCGGGCTCGGCGTCGGCCACGGCGCGCTGCTCACCCCGGAGGGCGCCCAGCTCACCCTGCGCGCCCGCTACCCGGACAGCGACCTCGCCGTCACCGGCGTCACCGTGGCCGCCGTCACCGGCGGCAGCACCCGCCTGGGCCCCCAGGGCGTGCGGATCGAGAACGCCGACGCCGTCCTGCTGCTCACCCGGGTACGCCGCCACCCCGGCGAACTCGACACCACCGCCGAGAGCCGCGTCCTGCGTGACCTGCTCGCGGACTCGACGTACACCGACCTCCTCGACCGGCATCTGACCGCCCACCGCACCGCCTACCGCCGCGTCACCCTCGACCTGTGCGCCGACCCGGCCGAACGCTCACTGTCCGGCGCCGAGTTGCTCGCCAGGACGGACAGCCCCGCCCTGCTGGAACGCCTCTTCGCGGCCGGCCGCTACCACCTGCTGTCGGCAAGCGGACTCTTCCCGCCCCGCCTGACCGGCCTGTGGACCGGCGACTGGGACACCGCCTGGTCGGGCGCCTTCACCTACGACGCCAACCTCAACCTCCAGACCGCCTCCGCCGCGGCCGCCGCCCTCCCCGAGGTGACCGCGGCCCACGCCCGCCTCGTGCACCGCCAGCTGCCGGACTGGCGGGACAACGCCCGTGCCGTCTTCGGCACCCGGGGCGTCGTCGCCCCCGCCCACAGCGACGGCGAGTCCGGGCACGCGTACCACTTCAGCCGCGCATACCCCCTGCACCTGTGGACCGCGGGCGCCGACTGGCTGCTCAAGCCGCTCGTCGACCACGACGACACCCGCGGTCATCGCGACCCGCGCACCGCGGCCGCGCTCGCCGAGACCGCCCGCTTCTACGAGGACTTCCTCACCCGCACCGACGCCGACGGCCACCTCGTCGTCGTACCGTCCTACTCGCCCGAGAACCGCCCGGCGGGCGGCAGCTGGGGCGCGATCAACGCCGCCATGGACCTCTCCGCCGCCCGGCACGCCCTGCGCACCGCCGCCGACCACCACCCGGACACCGAGGACGCCGAGCGCTGGCGGGCGCTGGCCGACCGGCTCCCGCCGCACCGGATCAACGCCGACGGAGCCCTCGCCGAATGGGCCTGGCCCGGCCTCGGCGACACCTACGACCACCGCCACCTCAGCCACCTCTACGGTGTCTGGCCGCTCGACGAGATCAACCCCTACGACACCCCCGGCCTCGCCGCGGCCGCCCACCGCGCCCTCGAACTGCGCGGCGCCGAGAACGACTCCGCGCACGGCCACCTCCACCACGCGCTGATCGCGGCCCGCCTGCGCGACGCCGAGCGGGTCGCCGGGGCCCTGTCGAACGTCCTGGGCGGCGACTTCTTCCACGTCTCCCTGATGAGCGCGCACTACCCCCGGCGCGCCGTCTACAACGCGGACGCCGCCCACACGCTGCCCGCCGTGCTGATCGAGGCGCTCGTCCAGTCCACGCCCGACCGGCTGGTGCTGCTGCCCGCACCGCCGCCGGCGCTCGCGGCCGGCCGCCTCACCGGCGTCCGCACCCGCTTCGCCGCCGAACTCGATCTGGCCTGGGGCCCCGACGGCGCCCGCGCCGTCCTCAGGCCGCACCGTACCCGCCGCATCGAACTCCGGACTTCCTCCGGCGCACAGCCGCTCGACCTCGTCGCCGGAGAAGACCACGTCCTCACGCTCGGGACGTGGTGACTCCCCGCCATTCCCCCCACCCATGGAAAGGACGACACCATGGCATCACGCACGCTCGGCAGGATCACCAGGGCCCTGCCGGCACCGGGCCTCGCGCTCGGCGCGGTCATCGGCCTCGCCTCCGCCCCCGCCTCCGCCGCCGTCTGGAGCTCCTGCGACCAGTGGGGCAACACCAGCCTCAACGGCTACACGCTCTACAACAACATCTGGGGCGGCGGCGCCGGCGCCCAGTGCGTCTGGGCCAACTCCGGCACCAACTGGGGCGTCTGGGCCGACCACCCGAACACCGGCGGCATCAAGTCCTACCCCAACGCCAAGAAGGTGGTCAACAAGTCGATCACCTCGCTCTCCTCGCTCAGCAGCAGCTACAACGTCACCGTCCCGTCCGCCGGCGCGTACAACACCTCGTACGACGTCTGGGACACGGACCACGACTACGAGATCATGCTCTGGGTCAACTACAACGGCGCCGTCGGCGCGCTCGGCAGCTACCAGGGCAACGTGTCGCTCGGCGGCCACAACTGGAACGTCCACAAGGGCCGCGTGTACCGCTCGGACGGCACCTACTGGGACGTCTTCTCGTTCCTGCGTACCTCCGACTCCACCTCCGGCACCGTCCAGATCCTCCCGGTGCTGAAGTGGCTCAAGGACACCAAGCGCTGGATGGGCGACGAGACCATCGGTGACCTCCAGTTCGGCTTCGAGATCACCTCGTCCTCCGGCGGGCTGGACTTCCGCACCAACGGCTACTCGGTCAGCGGCGGCTGACCCCACACCACCGGCCGGGGCCGGCCCGCACCGTCAGGCGCGGTCCGGCCCCGGCCCGCAGCGAGCGCGGCTACTCGCCGGAGACCGGCAGCCGCGCCCCGTCCCGCAGGAACAGCGGGATACGGTCCAGCGGGGCGTCGACGGTGACCGCCTCCCCGCCCTCGTACGCCTCGCCGGTCCACGCGTCCGTCCAGCGGGCCCCGGCCGGGAGGTACACCGTCCGGGTCGTCGCGCCGGGCTCCAGGACCGGCGCGACCAGCAGATCCGCGCCGAACATGTACGCGTCGGCGACCTGCCAGGTCGGGAGGTCCCGCGGGAACTCGAGGAACAACGGCCGCATCACCGGCAGGCCCTCCTCGTGGGCCTCCCGCATCACCTTGAGGACGTACGGCTTCAGACGTTCGCGCAGCCGCAGGTACTTCTCCAGGATGGCGCCGGCCTCCTCGCCGTACGACCACACCTCGTTCGGGCCGCCGGTCATGTCCGGGCCCAGTGGCATGCCGGGGTCGCGGAAGCCGTGCAGGCGCATCAGCGGGGACAGCGCGCCGAACTGGAACCAGCGGACCATGACCTCGCGGTAGGCCGGGTCGTCCGGGTCGCCGCCGTGGAAGCCGCCGATGTCGGTGTTCCACCACGGGATGCCGGACAGCGCGGTGTTCAGGCCGGCCGCGATCTGGCGGCGCAGCGTCGCGAAGTCGGTGCCGATGTCTCCCGACCACAGGGCGGCGCCGTAGCGCTGGCTGCCCGCCCACGCCGAACGGTTCAGGGAGACGATCTCGTCGTCGCCGAGGCCCGACGCGCGCAGCCCTTCGTAGAAGGTCCGGGCGTTGTCGGCCGGGTAGATGTTGCCGACCTCGAGGCCCGGGCCCGCCCAGTAGCGCAGGTTCTCCTGGAAGCCCGGCTTCAGCTCCGGCTCGCAGGCGTCCAGCCAGAACGCCGTGATGCCGTAGGGGTCGAGGTAGTTCTCCCTGACCTTCGACCAGACGAACTCCCGGGCGTCCGGGTTGGTCGCGTCGTAGAACGCCACCTGGACCGTCGAGGCGACCCCCTTGTCCGGCCAGTCGGCGTGCGCCATCGGGCCGTACTGGGTGCCGACGAAGTAGCCGCGCTGCTCCATCACCGGGTGGTTCTCCGACAGCGGCGACACCGACGGCCACACGGACACGACGAGCTTGACGCCCATGTCCTCCAGCTCGCGGACCATCGCCGCCGGGTCCGGCCACTCCCGGGGGTCGAACCTCCACTCGCCGAGGTGCGTCCAGTGGAAGAAGTCGCAGACGATCGCCGAGAGCGGCAGCCCCCTGCGCTTGTACTCCCGTGCCACGGCCAGGAGTTCGTCCTGCGTGCGGTAGCGCAGCTTGCACTGCCAGAAGCCCGCCGCCCACTGCGGCAGCATCGGCGTACGGCCGGTCACCGCGCTGTAGCGGCGCTGGGCGGCGGCCGGGTCGCCCGCGGTGATCCAGTAGTCGATCTGGCGCGCCGAGTCGGCCACCCAGCGGGTGCCGTTGTGCGCCAGCTCCACCCGGCCGACCGCCGGGTTGTTCCACAGCAGGGTGTAGCCGCGGCTGGAGGTGAGCACCGGGATGCCGACCTCGGCGTTGCGCTGGATCAGGTCCAGGACCAGGCCCTTCTGGTCCAGCCGGCCGTGCTGGTGCTGGCCCAGGCCGTACAGCTTCTCGTCGTCGTAGGCGGTGAACCGCTGCTCCAGCCGGTGGTGGCCGCCGCCGACGGCCGTGTACAGGCGCGGGCCCGGCCACCAGAAGTGGGCGCGCTCCTCGGCGAGCAGTTCCCCGCCGTCGTCGGTGCGCAGGAAGCGGACCGTCCCCTCGGCCGACACCTCGACGGTGAGCGCTCCCACGGTCAGCCGGCCGGTGCCGTCCTCCACCTTCACGGTCGAGGCGGCCGCCGGGGCCGCGTCCAGCAGCGCCCCGGGCAGGCCCGTGAGCACGGGGCCGCCGAGCCGGGCCCGGACCCGGACTGCGTCCGGGCCCCACGGCTCGATCCGGAGGGTCTCCTGACGGCCGGTCCACTCCAGCGCCCCGTCCCGCTCGCGGAACGTGCCGACGGTGGGGGAGGACTGGGCGAGGCTGACCTTGGGCTGCGGTGCGGCAGGCTGGTTCACGAGGCGTACTCCTGGATGAGGACAGGGAGGTGCCCCCGCGGGGGGCCACCGGGGTACCTACGGGTCAGTGGGCGGCGGGTCCCGAGCTCGCCCGGACCGTCAACTCGGGGGCGATGAGCACGACTTCGTCACTGCCCCGCCCGTTCAGCTTGGCCACCAGCCGTTCCACGGCGAGGCGCCCCATCTCCTGGGCGGGGATGCCGACGGACGTCAGCCGCACCGACGCCTGGACGGCGACCTGGTCGGGGCAGATCGCGACCACCGACACGTCCTCCGGAACGGCCCGGCCCTGCTGGCGCAGCAGCGCGAGCAGCGGTTCGACGGCGGACTCGTTCTGCACCACGAAGCCCGTGGTGCCGGGGCGTTCGTCGAACACCCGGGCGAGCGTCGCGGCCATCGCGTCGTAGCCGCCCTCGCACGCCCGGTGCAGCACCCGCAGACCCAGCTCGCGGGCCGCGGCGCGCAGACCGTCCAGGGTGCGCTCGGCGAACCCGGTGTGCCGCTCGTAGACCGCGGGGGCCTCGCCGATGACCGCGACGTCCCGGTGCCCGAGCCGCGCCAGGTGCTCGGCGCACAGCGCACCGGTCGCGCTCCAGTCCAGATCCACGCAGGTCAGCCCTGAGGTGTCGGCGGGCAGGCCGATCAGCACCGACGGCTGCTCGTCCCCGGCTCTCGACTTCGCCCCGGCGGGTGCGCCCCCGCCGCGCAGCAGCGGCAGCCGCTCGTCGTCGAGTTCGACGTCCATCAGGATCATCGCGTCGGCCAGCCCGCTGCCGGTGACCCGGCGCACCGCGTCGGGCCCCTCCTCGCCGGTCAGCAGCAGCACGTCGTACCCGTGGGTGCGCGCCGTCGTGGCCACCGCGATGGCGATCTCCATCATCACCGGTACGTACATGTCGGTGCGCAGCGGGATCATCAGCGCGATGATGTTCGACCGGCTGCTGGCGAGCGCGCGGGCTCCGGCGTTCGGGTGGTACCCCAGCTCCCGGATGCTCTGCTCGACCCGCTGCCGGGTGGTGGCGGAGATGGACCGCTTGCCGCTGAGGACATAGCTCACCGTACTCGCCGAGACTCCGGCGTGCTGGGCGACCTCGGCGAGGGTGACCATCCAGCTCTCCAAGCTTTGTGAAGCGCTTCGACAGTGCGCGTGGTGAACGGGGGCGAGTGAGGGTGGTTCGACAGTAGCTTCAGTGGCGGTGGGTGTCCATAGGCTGTCGAAGCGCTTCGACTGTTTTCTGCCGCGGTCGGCGCCGCCGGGGGAGCCGCACGGGACACGCGGCAAGGTACCCGCCGCCGGTTCCGCCGAACGGCCGCGCGCGGGGTGGTGGCCCCGCCCGGTTTCGGGTACCAACGATCCAGTAACTCCGGTCGGTACCGACGGTCCCGTTGATCCCTCTTCGCGGCGAGGTGAACCTCATGTCCGCACCAACCCCCTCCTCTGGTCCTGCCGTCACCGAGCGCGAGGCGCGCGAGGTGGCCGAGGCGGCCCGGGAACAGGAATGGCGCAAGCCGAGCTTCGCCAAGGAACTCTTCCTCGGCCGCTTCCGGCTCGACCTCATCCACCCCCACCCCCTCCCGCCCGACGACGACGTCCAGCGCGGCGAGGAGTTCCTCGCCAAGCTGCGCGACTTCTGCGAGACCAAGGTCGACGCGGCCCGCATCGAACGCGACGCCCGCATCCCGGACGACGTGATCAACGGGCTCAAGGAACTCGGCGCCCTCGGCATGAAGATCGACCCGAAGTACGGCGGACTCGGCCTCACCCAGGTGTACTACAACAAGGCCCTCGCCCTGGCCGGCTCGGCCAGCCCCGCCATCGGCGTGCTCCTCTCCGCCCACCAGTCGATCGGCGTCCCGCAGCCCCTGAAGATGTTCGGCACCCCCGAGCAGAAGGAACGCTTCCTGCCGCGCTGCGCCCGCACCGACATCAGCGCCTTCCTGCTCACCGAGCCCGACGTCGGCTCCGACCCGGCCCGCCTCGCCACCACCGCGGTCCCGGACGGGGACGACTACGTCCTCGACGGGGTGAAGCTGTGGACCACCAACGGCGTGGTCGCCGACCTCCTCGTCGTCATGGCCCGGGTGCCGAGGTCCGAGGGCCACAAGGGCGGCATCACCGCCTTCGTCGTCGAGACCAACTCGCCCGGCGTCACCGTGGAGAACCGCAACACCTTCATGGGCCTGCGCGGCATCGAGAACGGCGTCACCCGCTTCCACCAGGTCCGCGTCCCCGCCGCCAACCGCGTCGGACCCGAGGGCGCCGGCCTGAAGATCGCCCTGACCACCCTCAACACCGGACGGCTCTCCCTGCCCGCGTCCTGCGTCGCCGCCGGCAAGTGGTGCCTGAAGATCGCCCGCGAGTGGTCGGCGGCCCGCGAGCAGTGGGGCAAGCCCATCGCCCGCCACGAGGCCGTCGGCACCAAGATCTCCTTCATCGCCGCCACCACCTTCGCCCTGGAGGCCGTCACCGACCTCGCCGCCCAGATGGCCGACGAGGACCGCAACGACATCCGCATCGAGGGCGCGCTCGCCAAGCTCTACGCCTCCGAACTCGCCTACACCATGGCCGACGAGCTGGTCCAGATCCGCGGCGGCCGCGGCTTCGAGACCGCCGAGTCGCTGCGCGCCCGCGGGGAACGCGCCGTCCCCGCCGAGCAGCTGCTGCGCGACCTGCGCATCAACCGCATCTTCGAGGGCTCCACCGAGATCATGCACCTGCTGATCGCGCGCGAGGCCGTCGACGCCCACCTGACCGTCGCCGGCGACCTCATCGACCCCGACAAGTCCCTCCAGGACAAGGCGCGCGCGGGCGCGAGCGCCGGCGCCTTCTACGCCAGATGGCTGCCGAAACTGGTCGCCGGACCGGGGCAGCTGCCCTCTTCCTACGCCGAGTTCAAACACCACGTCGACCTCTCCCCGCACCTGCGCTTCGTCGAACGGCACGCCCGCAAACTCGCCCGCTCCACCTTCTACGGCATGTCCCGCTGGCAGGGCCGCATGGAGACCAAGCAGGGCTTCCTCGGCCGGATCGTCGACATCGGCGCGGAACTCTTCGCGATGAGCGCCGCCTGCGTCCGCGCCGAGCTGCTGCGCTCCCGCGGCGAGAACGGCCGCGAGGCCTACCAGCTCGCCGACGCCTTCTGCCACCAGGCCCGGCTGCGCGTCGACGAACTCTTCGGCCGTCTGTGGGCCAACACCGACGACCTGGACCGCAAGGTCGTCAAGGGCGTCCTGTCCGGCACCTACACCTGGCTGGAGGACGGCGTCATCGACCCCTCCGACGACGGTCCCTGGATCGCCGACACCACCCCCGGCCCGTCCACCGAGCAGAACGTCCACCGCCCGATCCGGTGACCCGCGCCACGGCAGGGTGTCCCCGTCGGGGGGACACCCTGTCCTGCGGCGCGGCCGTTGTGGACACAATGGGAGGCATGAGCGACAGTCCTGCCCCCCTCGCCGACCCGCACCTCCTCTACGACCCCGTCGCGGGCGACGGCCCGAAGGACGTGGTGATCCTCGGCTCCACCGGGTCGATCGGCACCCAGGCCATCGACCTCGTGCTGCGCAACCCGGACCGGTTCCGGGTCACCGGCCTGTCCGCGCACGGCGCCCGGGTCGCCCTCCTCGCCGAGCAGGCGTACCAGCTCCGGGTGCGGACCGTCGCCGTCGCGCGGCAGGACGTCGTCCCCGCCCTGCGCGAGGCGCTGCGCGCGGAGTACGGCGGTGAGCCGCTGCCCGAGATCCTCGCCGGCCCCGACGCCGCCACCCAGCTCGCCGCCTCCGACTCGCACACCGTCCTGAACGGCATCACCGGTTCCATCGGCCTCGCCCCCACCCTCGCCGCCCTGGAGGCGGGCCGCACCCTCGCGCTCGCCAACAAGGAGTCGCTCATCGTGGGCGGCCCGCTGGTGAAGGCGGTCGCCAAACCCGGCCAGATCATCCCCGTGGACTCCGAGCACGCGGCCCTCTTCCAGGCCCTCGCCGCCGGCACCCGCGCCGACGTCCGCAAGCTCGTCGTCACCGCCTCCGGCGGCCCCTTCCGCGGCCGCACGAAGGAACAGCTGGCCCGGGTCACCGTCGAGGACGCCCTCGCCCACCCCACCTGGGCGATGGGCCCGGTGATCACGATCAACTCCGCCACCCTCGTCAACAAGGGCCTGGAGGTCATCGAGGCGCACCTCCTCTACGACATTCCCTTCGACCGCATTGAGGTGGTCGTGCACCCGCAGTCGTATGTCCACTCGATGGTTGAGTTCACGGACGGATCGACACTGGCCCAGGCGACGCCCCCCGACATGCGCGGGCCGATCGCCATCGGCCTCGGCTGGCCCGAACGGGTCCCCGACGCTGCACCCGCGTTCGACTGGAGCACCGCTTCCACCTGGGAGTTCTTCCCGCTCGACAACGAGGCGTTCCCCTCGGTGAACCTCGCCCGGCACGTGGGCGAGCTCGCGGGCACCGCCCCGGCGGTGTTCAATGCCGCCAACGAGGAGTGCGTGGAGGCGTTCCGCTCGGGCGCGCTGCCGTTCAACGGGATCATGGAGACGGTGACCCGGGTGGTCGAGGAGCACGGCACCCCCGGCGCGGGAACCTCGCTCACCGTGTCGGACGTCCTCGAAGCGGAGACCTGGGCCCGGGCACGAGCCCGGGAACTGGCGGCACAGACGGCGGAGGCCCGTGCATGACGACCTTGATGTTCTTCATCGGCATAGTGGTCTTCGCCGTCGGCCTGCTGGTCTCGATCGCGTGGCACGAGCTGGGGCACCTGTCCACCGCCAAGCTCTTCGGCATCCGCGTCCCCCAGTACATGGTCGGCTTCGGCCCCACCGTCTGGTCGCGCCGCAAGGGCGACACGGAGTACGGCGTCAAGGCGATCCCGCTCGGTGGCTACATCCGCATGATCGGCATGTTCCCGCCCGGTGACGACGGCCGACTGGTGGCCCGCTCCACCTCGCCGTGGCGCGGCATGATCGAGGACGCCCGCTCGGCCGCCTTCGAGGAACTCCAGCCCGGCGACGAGACCCGCCTGTTCTACACGCGCAAGCCGTGGAAACGGGTCGTCGTCATGTTCGCCGGGCCCTTCATGAACCTGGTCCTCGCCATCGGGCTGTTCCTCGCCGTGCTCATGGGCTTCGGCATCCCGCAGCAGACCACCACCGTCAGCTCCGTCTCCCCCTGCGTCATCGCCCAGACCGAGCACCGCGACGAGTGCAGGCCCTCCGACGCCAAGTCCCCGGCCGCCGCGGCCGGCATGAAGGCGCACGACCGGATCGTCGCCTTCGACGGGGTGCGCACCGACGACTGGGACAAGGTCTCCGACCTCATCCGCGACAGCGCCGGCAAGGACGTACCGATCGTCGTCGAGCGCGACGGCCGGGAGGTGACCCTGCACGCGAAGATCGCCACCAACTGGGTCGTGAAGAAGGACGCCGCGGGGGCCTACGTCGAGGGCAAGTACGTCCAGGCCGGCTTCCTCGGCTTCACCTCCGCCACCGGCGTCGTCCAGCAGGACTTCGGCCAGTCCGTGACCTGGATGACCGACCGGGTCGGCGACGCGCTCGACTCCCTGGCGGCCCTGCCCTCCAAGATCCCCGCCCTGTGGGACGCGGCCTTCGGCGACGGCCCGCGCGAACCGGACTCCCCGATGGGCATCGTCGGCGCCGCCCGGATCAGCGGCGAGATCGCCACGCTCGACATCCCCGCGTCCCAGCAGCTGGCCAACTTCGTGATGCTGCTGGCCGGCTTCAACCTCTCCCTGTTCCTGTTCAACATGCTCCCCCTGCTCCCCCTGGACGGCGGCCACATCGCCGGCGCCCTGTGGGAGTCCGTGCGCCGCACCGCGGCCAAGGTGCTCCGCCGGCCGGACCCGGGCCCGTTCGACGTCGCGAAGCTGATGCCGGTGGCCTACGTGGTGGCGGGAATCTTCGTCTGCTTCACGATCCTCGTGCTGATCGCGGACGTCGTTAACCCGGTGAGAATCTCCTAGCCGCACGGCGTTTCCGACGGCCCGGCAGGCTGCTGCCGGGCCGTCCTCCAATGAGTGGGTTTCGGTGGCGTGATGTGCTCGCGTCCAGGACCGTGCCGTAATCTCGGGACTCGGAGCCCGCCGCTGACACGGGACCGGACCTTGATCCACGACTTGGGGTTGCACAGCAGATGACTGCGATTTCTCTCGGCATGCCGTCCGTTCCGACCAAGATCGCCGAGCGCCGCAAGAGCCGGCAGATCCAGGTCGGTTCCGTCGCGGTGGGT
>NZ_JBYIQX010000005.1:0-257666 GCF_057707805.1 Streptomyces sp. bgisy159
TCTTGACCGCGCTGCCGCCGTTGTTCTGCTGGGCGTTCTGCGCGCTCCCGGTCACCACGAGCCACGCCAGGGCGCCGGCCGCCGCGGCGGCCCCCAGGGTGCGGCCGATCAGGCGCTTTCGTCGTGCCACGTGGGTGGTACCTGCCTTCATCACAGTCCTAGTCGTCGATTCCGAGCCCAAAGGCCTGAAACGTTCTAAAAAGGGCGGGAAGGCTACGGCGCCGCAATGAGGAAATTAGGTGAAATTGACGCCGGGTACGCATGTCCCGAAATGCGCCTGGTCATGGAAATCCCCCTCATAACATGCGGCTCTTATCCGCAGCCTCTCGCATATAAGTGCGGGACTCCGACCCCTGTCCAACGGAAAAATGACTCGAAAAGCGGACGTAGGTAATCAGTCGAACGTGAACCACATCACACCCGGGAAAGGTTGCACGGGAACGTGTGTGGAAGTTGTGAAGAATACGTGAGACTTATGAAACTCAATTTCCCGGTGGGGCCGCACGCATTTCGACCCGTCAGATAGCGTCGCGGCTGTTTGCAGGAGCCTTTCCGACAACTGCCACCGGGGGACCACCTCTTGAACACCACGTACTGGAGCAGAAGGCGAATCCTGACCGTCGCCGGCGCGACCACCGCCGCCGCGGCCCTGCCCCTCACCACCGGCGCCCGCGCCCTCGCCGCCACCCTCGACGACGTACCGGCCATCCCCTCCCTGCCCGACACCGCACGCGGCAAGACGGTGTCCGCCTGGAAGGCCGGCGGCGCCGCGGTCAAACGAGCGGCCGCCGCCGCCCTCACCGGAACCCCCGCCGACGCCGAGCAGTTCGTCACCACCGCGCTGCCCGCCGCCGTCGCCGAGGACAACCGCGTCGCCCTCCTCAAAGCCCTCGCCGCCTCCGGCAAGGGCACCGCCGACGCCATCAGCACCGCCCTCGGCGCCGGCGACGACGCCATCGCCGCCTTCCTCGACGGCGGCTACACCACCGCCCAGCTCGAAGACCTCCGCGTCCTCACCCTCACCCTCAAGAACCAGGGCGAACGCGGCGTCCAGTCAGCCGCCGACACCGCCCTCGCCGACGGCACCCGCGACGCCCTGACGAACTTCGTCTCCGACACCCAGTTCACCGCCCGCTACGAGGACGAACAGGCACAGGTCTTCAAGATCCTCGCCAACGCCTCACCCGAGGTGGCCACCTACGCCCAACGCGCCCTCGACCAGGGCACGGCCGGCGCCA
Source organism: Streptomyces sp. bgisy159 (assembly GCF_057707805.1). NCBI lineage: Bacteria > Bacillati > Actinomycetota > Actinomycetes > Kitasatosporales > Streptomycetaceae > Streptomyces > Streptomyces sp. bgisy159. The sequence goes on from NZ_JBYIQX010000005.1 coordinate 1,239, forward strand.
TCCACTGGTTCCTCGAAATCGGACAGCACATCGCCCGCGCCCGCGACCAGGAGCGCGCCACCATCGACCAGCTCGTCGCCGTCGTCGAACGCGAGGGCAAGCGCGCCCAACTCACCACCGAACAGGCCAAGGCCGAGTCCGAGAAGGCCCAGACCGCCGCCGCCAAGGCCAAGCAGGCCGCGGAGGAAGCCGCCGCCGAGGCCCAGGCCGCACAGAACGACGTGGAGAAGTCCGGCCGCGCCGCCCGCAAGGCCGCAGGCGCCGCCAAGGGCGCCGCCCAGGCCGCCCGCACCGCCATCTCCGCCTCCCACGCCGCCCAGTCCGCCGCCCGCCGCGCCGCCTGGGCCGCCAACGCGGCCGCCGCCTCCGCCGCCAACGCCGCCCGCGCCGCCTCCGCCGCCTACCGGGCCGCCATCGCCGCCTCCAAGGACGCCACCAAGGCCCAGGCCGCCCGCGACGCCGCCGTGGGCGCCCGCAACGCCGCCGCCAAGGCCCGCACCGCGGCAGCCGCCGCGGACCACGCCGCCACCGCCGCCTCCCAGGCCTCCTCCGCCGGCAACGCCGCCGCCTCCGCCGCGCGCAACGCCGCCGTCGCCGCCAACTCCGCCGCCGCGGCCGCCACCTCCGCCGGCGCCGCCCAGGCCGAGGCCGCCGCCGCCCGCGCCGCCGCCGAGGAGGCCGACGCCCAGGCCGCCCGCGCCACCCGCGCCGCCTCCGCCGCCCAGTCCCTGGCCGCCACCGCCGCGAGCGCCGCACAAGCCGCCCGCAACGCCGCCAACTCCGCCGCCGACCACGCCGACAAGGCGGCCGACGCCGCCGACGAAGCCGCCAAGTACGCCGGCCAGGCCATCGACTACGCCAACCGCTCCACCCAGTACGCCGCCGAGGCCAAAGCCGCCGCCGACGCCGCCGTCCAGGCCGTCAACGACGCCAAGGAGGTCGAACGCCAGGCACGCGAGGCCGAACAGGACAAGATCGACCAACACACCGAGCAGGGCCTCGACGAGGCCCGCCGCCTCGCCGCCCTCCAGCAGCAGGACGTCGCCGCCGCCCGCGACCAACTCACCCAGCAACAGGCCCTCGACACCGCCACCCGCGACCTCATCGCCCAGGCCGAACAGGCACTCGCGGCCGGCGACCACGCCACCGCCCTCACCGCCGGCCGCCAGGCCTGCCTCAACCTGCTCACCTCCCACGGCACCTGGACCCGCGAGGCCGCCGAGTTCGCCCTCGCCGGCGACGACCAGTCCGTCCTCACCTGGATCGACACCGACCGCACCATCGCCCAGCACCAGGACGACCGGGAAACCGTCCTCTACATCGGCCAGATCTCCACCGCCAAGGTCGCCGAGGCAGCGCAACTCGCCCTCGAATCCACCGACACCGCCGCACCCGCCGCCTTCCTCACCGGCGGCATGATCGACGCGGCCAAGGACGACAACACCGTCGCCGTCTTCCGCATCCTCGACCAGAACCCCGGCCCGGCCGTCAAACAGGCCGCCGAACAAGCCCTCGCCGACGGCTCCGCCCAGGCCCTCCACGACTTCTTCGCCACCAAGTACGCCGCGGCGCAGAAGGAGGACGACCAGGTCGCCATCCTCTCCGTCCTGTCCACCGCCGCCCCCTACACCAAGATGGCCGCGAGCGTGGCACTGGAGGGCCCGGACTGGATGGTCCGCGACTTCCTCACCACCGTCCACCCGCGCATGCTCCAGCTCGACGCCGAGGCCGCAGCGCACATCGCCGCCATCCGTGCCTCCCTCGCCCACGCCGCGAAGGTCGCGCAGGACGCCGTCACCGACGCCGCCGAAGCGTCCAAGGCCGCCGCCGAAGCCCGCAAGGCCGCCGACGAGGCCCAGCAGTGGGCCGACGCCGCCAAGGCCTCCGCCACCCAGGCCGCCGCCTACGCACAGGAAGCCGACGCCAACGCCGACGCGGCCGAACAGTCCGCACAGGACGCCTCGGCCTCCGCCACCACCGCCAAGAACGCCGCACTCGCCGCCCGCGGCGCCGCCCGCCGCGCCAACTACTCCGCCAACCGCGCCACCGCCTCCGCCAGCGCGGCCGTCCTCTCCGCCAACCAGGCCCAGGCCTCCGCGAACGCCGCCCACGCCTCCGCCGTCCAGGCCGGCAAGAGCGCACAGGAGGCCGCCCAGGCCGCCTCCGAGGCCCGGCAGATCGCCCTCGACAAGTACCGGGCCGAACAGGAGGCCAAGGCCCGCGAGGCGGCCGAGAAGGCCCGGCAGAACGAACAGAACGGCGTCGACCCCTCCGACACCGCCGACAACGACAAGGCGGACCACCCCAAGACGTTCCTCGGCGGCGACAAGGAGGACTGGCAGGAGATCGCCAACGTCCTGTCCGCCGTCTCCACCGTCAGCGGCGGCATCGCCGCCGCCTCCCTCCTCATCCCGCCGCCCCTGGGCGAGGCGATCGCGGGCGTCGCCGGCGTCGTCTCCCTCACCACCGGCGCCGCCGCCGCCATCATCACCGGCTTCACCGACGGCTGGACCTCCAACGCGTTCCTCAGCTCCGCCGCCGGCGTCCTCATCGGCGTCTTCACCGGCGGTGTCCCCTTCGCCAAGTTCGGCAGCAAGCTCGGCGGGCTGTCCGGCCTCATCGACTGGGGTGCCGACGGCCTGCGCTCCGGAGCGGTCATCGCCGCGCGCCTGGAACAGGAACTGATATCCCCGGCCATCGGCGCCTTCACCACCAAGTGGGACCAGGCCGTGGACACCGTCGGCGACGCCGTCAGTGACACGTGGGACGCGCTGACTCCGTGGTAATGACCGACTGATACGATCCGGGACGGAATACGGACGAACGGACGAATGCGGACGCGAAATGACACGCGGTGAAATGCCGCATTACGCATCCGCATCCGCATCCGCATTCCGTCCCGGAGAGGACCGCTGCCGATGTTTCTGTCCTTGCCCAGCTACGCCTGGTTCCTGATAGCCGCCGCCGTCACCCCGCTCCACATCGCGGTGATGCGATGGGCCATGCCGACACCGAGCGGCAAGAAAAGCGTTTCCTTCATCCCCGTGGTCCTCGGCGCGACCTTGCTCCTGTTCGCCGTGGTGAAAAGCTATTCCGTCGCCACGACGCTCTACTTCTACAGCGCCACCCTGCTCATCTTCGTCGTGATGGTCGCCCCGGTACGCAACCGCGTGGCCGCCGACATCCTGAAGCAGGAACAGAACCCTGACATCAAGGTGAAACTGAACACGTTGTCCCTGGTGTGGGTCACCTTCTCGATGCTGCTGAGCATCGGAGTGGTGGTGGGCGTGTGGGCGGCGAACACATGAGGTGGGCCCGGTGGGACTCGAACCCACGACACACCGGACCTAAACCGGCGCCCTCTGGCCAGCTGGGGTACGGGCCCAACGCCGTTACTCTACTGGGCGCGCGAGGTTCGCGTGCGACGTGGTCGGGAGTGGGTCCTCGTCTGACTGTGACAGGACGGGCAGAGGTAGCGCAGGTTCTCCAGCCGGTTGTCCAGGTCGTCCCCGTTGATGTGGTCGATCTCCAGCACCAGAAGTCGGCCCTGCCATGTGCCACCGAGACCGCACGCGGCACAGCTGTGAGGGACGCCGAGGTCGTCGAGGGCGCGCCTCAGCAGAACGGTCTTCGTCCTGGGTGATCCAGGCGGCTGCCGACGAAGGATCTCCTCGGCGGGCTTGCGGTGCGGTGAGACGAGGCCCCTGCGGTGCGCCTGGCCGGTGAAGTGGTGCGTGGAGATTCGGTGCTTGTCCAGACTGAGCCTGACCCGCGTCCGGCTGGTGGTGTTGTCCGTCAGGCCCAGTGCGTTCAGGACCCCCGCCATGCTGCTGGAGCCGGCGACGGCCGCCGCTAGGGGCGCGGCCGGGAGGAGCCGCGGGCCGTATCCCCGGCCCGAAGTGAAGTGCGAGGTGTCGATCTCCCACCGCTCCAGCTTCTTCCGGATGTGACCGTACAGACTGTCGCTGACCGGGACGCCCAAGTGGTCCAGCACCTCCCGGATACTGGTGGACCGTGCTGCCGCGTCCGCCAGCACCTCACGGGAATAGGTCTGCCGCTCGCGAGGCGGCAGGGGCTCAGGGACGAAGTGCGAGACGTCGATCCCGTAGTGCTGGAGCCGGGACCGCACATAGCGCAGTGTCTGGCTGGTCAGGGGCGCGTCGATGTGGCGCAGCAGGTCGACGAGGCTGGTGGAGACGGCTGCCGAGGTGGCAAGCGTCTCACGGGGAAACCGGGCCCGGTTCATCCGAGCCTCCGCCTGCGGCCACGGTAGGTGTCGGTCACCGCGTGGCAGTTGGGACACAGCAGGCGCAGGTTCTCCGGCCGGTTGTCCCACCAGTTGCCGTCGACGTGGTCCACTTCCAGGGTCAACGGCTTGCCGTTCCACTCGCGACCGGTTCCGCACATCGCGCATCGGTCCCGCACGCCGATCCGCAGCAGTTCGCGTCGCAAGCGCTCTCCGGTGACCCGTCCGTCGTCGGGACTGCCCAGCGAGAGAAGTCCGCCGCGCGCTTCCTTGCGGGGGCGTGGTCCCCGGCCGGCCGTGAAGTGCGAGGTGTCGATACCGAGCGCCGCGATCCGACGAGCGATGTGGCTCTGGTTGCCCCCGACCTGACTGATGCCCAGGTGCCGGACGACATCCCGGAAGCTGGTCGACGCCGCGACTGCGGCGCGCAGGCGCTCTTCCGAATGGCGCACCTGGTTGGTCTCCAGATGCCTGATGTCCACGCCGGCCTCCGCCATCTTCCGGCGCAGGTACCTGCGCGTCCCGGGCGTGGGACGGCCTCCGCACCACCGGATGGCGTCGTCGATGTGCCGTGTCTCGCGGGCTGCCTCTGTCAGCAGCTCACGGGTGTAGCGCGCGCCCATGCCCCCTCCGACCGGATCGAACGTTCCCCTCTCGCACGGATCAACGAGCGGGCGGGGAACCGGTCACGCCCGGTCCGGTCGGTGGGGCGGAGGCGTCAGATGCCCAGGTCCTTGATGATCTTGGCGACGTGGCCGGTGGCGCGGACGTTGTAGAGGGCGTGCTCGACCTTGCCGTCCTCGTCGACGATCACCGTGGAGCGGATCACGCCGACGTAGGTCTTGCCGTAGTTCTTCTTCTCGCCCCAGGCGCCGTACGCCTCCAGGGCCTTCTTGTCCTGGTCGGCCAGGAGGGTGACCTTGAGGTTCTCCTTCTCGCGGAACTTCGCGAGCTTCTCCGGCTTGTCGGGGGAGATGCCGATCACGTCGTACCCCGCGCCGGCCAGCAGCTCCAGGTTGTCGGTGAAGTCGCAGGCCTGCTTGGTGCAGCCCGGGGTGAGGGCGGCCGGGTAGAAGTACACGATGACCTTGCGGCCCCGGTGGTCGGCGAGGGACACCTCGGTGCCGTCGGCGTCGGGCAGGGTGAAGTCGGGGGCCACGTCCCCGGGCTGCAGTCGTTCGCTCATGGCTCCGAGCGTAACCGGGGGTCCTGACAGTGCGGGCGGGCCGAGAGCTGACAGACTGTCCGCAGCAGTATTCCAGTCGACTTCGGAGGCCCCACGGTGGCGGACACGTCGGACACCAGAACCCCGGCGCAGATCGAGGCGGACATCAGGCGCCGCCGCGAAGTGCTGGCCGAGACGCTCGACGAGATCGGGGTGCGGGTGCATCCGAAGACCATCGTCGGCGATGCCAAGGCCAAGGTCGCGGCCAACGTCGACCACACCCTCGGCCGGGCGTACGTCCAGGTCAACCGGGTCGTGAGCGACGTCCGGGCGCAGTTCACGGACGAGGAGGGCGCGCCCCGGATGGAGCGCGTCCTGCCCGTCGCCCTGCTCGCGGTCGGCGTCGTGGGTCTGCTCGTGATGAGCGGCCGGCGGCGCAAGGACTGACCCGGTCGCGTGCGGCCGGGGCGAAGGCAGGTAGGTTCGAGTCGTGAGCGCCAACAGAGACGAGCAGAGCACTCCCCATCACGACAAGCTGCCCATTCGGATGCTGCACGACCGAGTCCTCGTGCGGCAGGACACGTCCGAGGGCGAGCGGCGTTCCGGCGGCGGCATCCTGATCCCCGCCACGGCGGCCGTCGGCCGTCGGCTGGCGTGGGCCGAGGTCGTCGCGGTGGGGCAGAACGTACGGACGGTGGAGACGGGTGACCGGGTCCTGTTCGATCCGGAGGACCGAGCCGAGGTCGAGGTGCGTGGCGTCGCCTACGTGCTGATGCGGGAGCGCGACCTGCACGCGGTCGCGGCCGACCGTTTCGAGGGCTCCGAGGACTCGACCGGCCTGTACCTCTAGATCCACGTACGTCCGCCGGTCGGGGTACGGCCGCGCAGGGCCAGAGACAGGGCCAGGGCCAGGGTCAGGGCCAGGGGCCGGCGGCGAAGGGCTGGTGACCGTCGTCACCAGCCCTTCGTGCTGCCCGCGCCGCCTTCTCGCGGGTCGCCGTCGTCGGCCGCAGGCGACCGGCGGCCACTGACCCCGGGCCGACCGGGCCGGCCGGTCTCGCGGCGGGGCGGGCCAGCCGGTCTCGCGGCGGCCGGGTCAGCCGATCTCGCGGCGGGTGGTCAGCTGGGTGCCCGGGCCGGTGGAACCCGTGCCGCCGCCGCCCGAGCCGCTGCCGCCGGTGGTGGTGCCGGTCGTCGTGCCGCCGGTGATCAGGCCGCCCGTCGAGCCGGTGTCCGTCGAGCCGCCCGTGGTGGTGTCCCCGGTGCTGCCGCCCGTCGTGGTGTCGCCGGTGGCGCCGCCCGTGGTGGTGCCGCCCGTCGTGCCTCCGGTGTCGCCGCCGGTGGTGGTGCCGGTCGTCGGGTCGCCGGTGGTGGCGCCGGGGTCCGTGCCGTCCCCGGTGGTGCCCTGCGAGGTCCCGCCCTCGCCGGAGTCCTGGCCGCCGGTGGACGGGTCGCCGCCGTCCTCGTCGCCGTCGGTGGTGCCGCTGTTCGACGGCTTGCCGCTGGGCACCTCGGTGACGACGTCGGCGCCTTCCTGCAGCTCCAGGTCGAAGTCGCTGACCGGGGTGTTCTTCAGGGCCTCCCGGGTGAACTGCGCCCAGATGTCCGTCGGTGCCCCGCCGCCGTTCATCCGGGGCAGGCCCAGCGCGCCGTACAGCTTCTTGTGCTCGGCGGTCACCGGGTCCTGGCCCATGACCGAGACCACCGTCGCCAGCTCGGGCGTGTACCCGGCGAACCAGGCCGCCTTGTCCTCCTCCGCCGTGCCGGTCTTGCCCGCGGCGGGCCGGCCGGCCTCCTGGGCGGCGGTCGCCGTGCCCTTCTCCACGACGCTCTGCAGGACCGCGGTGGTGGTGTCGGCGGCCTCCCGGCTGACGGCCTGGGTGGTCTTCCGCTCCGGCAGGGGCACCGAGACGCCGTCCTTGGTGACCTTGTCGACCAGCGTGTACGTGCCGTGCTTGCCGTGGTTGGCGAGGGTCGCGTACGCCTCCGCCATGTCCAGCACGCTGGCGTTGGCCACGCCCAGCGCGATCGACGGGTAGGGGTGCAGTTCGGGGGTGTCGGCGGGCAGGCCGAGGCCGATCGCGGTCTGCTTGACCTTCGCCGGGCCGACGTCCACCGCCATCTGCGCGTACACCGAGTTGACGGACTTGTCGGTGGCGGTGCGCACGGTGATGTCGCCGTAGGAGCGGTCGTCCTCGTTCGCCGGGTCGTAGCCGCCGCTCCAGCCCTGCACCGGGCGCTTGTTGGTGCCGTCGTACACCGTGTTGGGGGTGATCGGGCGGCCGTCCTGCGTCTCGGAGCCGTTCTGGACGGCCGAGGTGAACACGAACGGCTTGAAGGTGGAGCCGACCTGGAAGTCCCGGCGGGTGGCGTTGTTCGTGTACTGCTTGAGGTAGTCGATGCCGCCGTACATGGCGACGACGTGCCCGGTCTTCGGGTCGACGGCGGCGCCGCCCGCGCGGACGTAGGTGTCGACCTTGCGGTTCTTCTTGTCCAGCTTGGACATGAGCTGGTCGTTCACCGCGTCGACGAAGGCGTCCTGCTTGTTCTTCTGCAGGGTGGTGGTGATGCGGTAGCCGCCGGCGGCGAGCGACTCCTCGTCGACGATGTCGTGCTTGATCAGGTAGTCGCGGATGGCCCGCACGATGTAGCCGCGCTGCCCGGACATGCCGGTGTCGGCGGCGCTCTCCTCGCGGGGCGTGGGGAACTTGGCCGCGTCGCGCTCCGCGGGGCTCAGCCAGTTCTCCTTGACCATGCCGTCGAGGACGTAGTTCCAGCGCGCCTCGGCCGCCTTGCGGTTCTCCGGGTTGGCGACCACGTCGTACTCGCTGGGCGCGTTCAGCAGCGCGGCCAGGTAGGCGCCCTGCGCGGCGGTGAGTTCGGCGGCGTCGACGCCGTAGTAGGCCTGGGCGGCGGCCTGGATGCCGTAGGCGTTGCGGCCGAAGTAGCTGGTGTTGAGGTAGCCCTCCAGGATCTTGTCCTTGGACTGCTCCCGGTCCAGCTTGATCGAGATGAAGAACTCCTTCACCTTGCGGGTGACGGTCTGCTCCTGCGCCAGGTAGTAGTTCTTCACGTACTGCTGGGTGATCGTCGAGCCGGACTGCTTGCCCTTGCCGGTCGCGGTGTTCCAGCCGGCCCGCAGCATGGCCTTGAGGTCGACGGCGGACTCGGTGTAGAAGTCGCGGTCCTCGGCGGCCAGCACGGCGTACCGGGCGGCCTTGGAGACCTGGGCGAGGCCGACGTTCTCCCGGTTGACCTGCCCGTCGCGGGCGATCTCGGTGCCGTCGGCGTACAGGTACAGGTTGGACTGCTTGGTGGCGAGGGCGTTGGCCGGCGGGATCTTGACCATGGAGTAGCCGAGGAAGAACAGGCCGGCCAGCAGCGCCACGCCCACGACGAAGGTGGCGAGCACCATCCGCCAGGTGGGGATCAGCCGGCGCCAGCCGGTTCGCCTGGGCCGCTTGGCCTTCTTCGCCCCGCCTCCGGCGTCGTCGGCGGGCTGCTGCGGCTGCGGCTCGTCACTCATGTGCTGCACGGACTCCTGTTTCGCGTCGTACGTTCCCGTACGCCTCGTACGCCTTGTTGCGTCCCCCTCGTTGAAGACTCTCGCACCGGGCGATCCGTTCCCGGCAATCGGCGCGCGTTGCTGCGCGCGTTGCTGCGCTTCACTTCGCCCGGTGCGCCCGCACACCGGTGAAAACGCGTGGCACCGGGGCGCCGGGTCGCACTAGGGTCCTTCGCTTCGGTGTCTTTTCGGCGGTTCGGGCGGGTGACCCGGGCCGGTGGCTCGGAGTGTCCTGGGCCGGCTCCTCGCGGGCCGGCGGTCGAGGAGGGCGGTTGCCGTGGGATCGGCGCGGTTGTACGCGGCCGTCGTCTCGGGGGGATTCAGACGGTACGCGACGTATCGGGCGGCCACTGCCGCCGGTGTGTTCACCAACACGGTCTTCGGCCTGATCCTGGTGTACACGTATATGGCGCTGTGGGACGTCAAGCCCCACCTCGGAGGGTACGACCAGGCGCAGGCGGTGACGTTCGTCTGGCTGGGGCAGGCGCTGTTCGCGACGCTGGCGATCCAGGGGGGCGGCTTCGAGGTCGAGCTGATCGAGCGGATCCGCGACGGCGGGGTGGCGATCGACCTGTACCGGCCGGTCGACCTGCAACTGTGGTGGCTGGCGAACGACCTGGGGCGGGCGGTGTTCCAGTTGCTGGGGCGCGGCGTCGTGCCGTTCGTCTTCGGCTGGTTCTTCTTCCCCACGGCGCTGCCTGGCGATCCGGCGGTCTGGTCGGCCTTCGCGGTCGCGGTGGCGCTGGCGATGGTGGTGAGCTTCGCGATCCGCTATCTGGTGGCGCTCAGCGCGTTCTGGCTGCTGGACGGCACGGGCGCGCTGCAGGTGCTGATGGTCACCGGGGTCTTCTGCTCGGGCATGACGCTGCCGCTGAACGCCTTCCCCGGCCCGCTCGGTGACGTGGTGCGGGCCCTGCCGTGGGCGGCGCAGTTGCAGATGCCCGCCGACCTGCTGATGGGGGAGGCCGACCCGCTGCCGGTCTTCGCCTTCCAGGCGGTGTGGGCGCTGGTGCTGCTGGGGACGGGCCGGCTGCTGCAGTCGGCGGCGACGCGGCGGGTGGTGGTGCAGGGTGGCTGAGCGGACGGGGGATCCGGGGGGCGGCCCGGCTGTGGCCGGGGGCCGGGCCGGGAGACCGGCGGGGGATCGGGTTGGAAACGCGGCGGGAGAGGCGGCGGGAGAAGCGACGTGGGACCGGGCGGGGGAGAACAACCGTCTGGCGGAGGGGCTGCGGGCCTACGGGTTGATCTCCGGGATGTGGATCCGCTCCACCCTGGCCTACCGGGTGTCCTTCGTGATGACCGTGCTGGGCGGGCTGCTGGTGACGGGGCTGGACTTCGTCGCGATCGTGCTGATGTTCGCCCAGGTCGACACGTTGGGCGGCTGGACGCTGCCCGAGGTGGCCTTCCTGTACGGGCTGTCGGCGACCTCCTTCGGCCTGGCGGACCTCGCGATGGGCTCGGCGGGCCGGCTGGGCGGCCGGGTGCGCGACGGCACCCTCGACACGCTGCTGGTGCGGCCCGCGCCGGTACTCGCCCAGGTGGCCGCCGACCGCTTCGCCCTGCGCCGGGTGGCGCGGCTCGTCCAGGGGGCGCTGGTGCTCACGTACGCGCTCCTCGCGCTGGACGTGGGCTGGACGCCGGTCAAGGTGCTGCTGGTGCCGGTGATGCTGGTGTCCGGCGGCGCGATCTTCTGCGCGGTGCTGGTGGCGGGGGCGGCCTTCCAGTTCGTCACCCAGGACGCGGCGGAGGTGCAGAGCGCCTTCACCTATGGCGGTCAGACGCTGCTGCAGTATCCGCCGACGGTGTTCGGCAGGGAACTGGTGCGCGGGGTCACCTTCCTGTTCCCGCTGGCGTTCGTGAACTGGGTGCCCGCCGCGTACGTGCTGGACCGGCCGTACCCGCTGGGCCTGCCGGCGGGCGCCGCGTTCGCGCCGCCGCTGGTGGCCGGGGTGTGCTGCGCGCTGGCGGGACTGGCGTGGCGGGCGGGGCTGAGGTCGTATCGGAGCACGGGGAGTTAGGCGGGCGGTTGGGCATGGCCATGCGGCAGGACGGCGTCGGAGCCGACGCGTTCATCGAGGTGGACCGCCTCGAGAAGGTCTTCGACGTGCGCAGGCGGACGGGCCTGCTGAGGCGGGAGCGCCGGACGGTCCGGGCGGTCGACGCGATCTCCTTCACGGTGGCGCGCGGCGAGATGGTCGGCTACATCGGCCCGAACGGCGCCGGGAAGTCCACCACGATCAAGATGCTGACCGGCATCCTCACCCCGAGCGGCGGCCGGCTGCGCGTCGCCGGCCTCGACCCGTCCCGCGAGCGGTCGCGGCTCGCGCGGCGCATCGGCGTGGTGTTCGGGCAGCGCACGACCCTGTGGTGGGACCTGCCACTGATCGACTCCTACCGCCTGATGCACCGCATGTACCGCATCCCCGACGCCCGCTACCGGGAGAACCTGGACCGGCTGGTGGACCTGCTCGACCTGGCCGGCCTGCTGGACGTCCCGGTGCGCCAGCTCTCCCTGGGCCAGCGGATGCGCGGCGACATCGCGGCGGCCCTGCTGCACGACCCGGAGGTGCTGTACCTCGACGAGCCGACGATCGGGCTGGACGTGATCTCCAAGGCGAGGGTGCGGGAGTTCCTGCGCGAGCTGAACGCCGAGCGGGGCACCACGGTGCTGCTGACCACCCACGACCTCCAGGACATCGAGCAGCTGTGCTCGCGGGTGGTGGTCATCGACCACGGCCGGATCATGTACGACGGTTCGCCGGCCGGCCTGCACGAGGCGGGTGAGAGCGAGCGGATCCTGGTGGTCGACCTGGAGCGGGAACTGCCGCCCGTCCAGGCCGAACCCGCGCGGGTGGTGAAGGTCGAGGGCCCGCGGCAGTGGCTGGCGTTCCCGGCGGACCGGTCGGCGGCGCCGCTGGTGGCCCGGATCGCCGCGGAGTACCCGCTGGTGGACCTGTCGGTGCGGGAGCCGGACATCGAGGCGGTGATCGCCAGGATGTACGCCGGGGAGGGGCGGGAGGGGCGGGAGGGTCGAGAGGCGCCGAAGCCGGTTCGGTAGCGCCGGCGCGCTCCGGGCGGCGGGTGGCGGAACGGCGGATGGCGGGCGGTGGGTGGTGGGCGGTGGGCTCCTGGGGCGGTCGGGCCCATGACTTCCATGGCCTCCATGGCCTCCATGGCTTCCAAAGCTTCCATGGCCTCCATGCCCGGTCAGCTCGTAGGCTGCTTGCATGACCGACGAGTTGCCGGAGCTGCGCGCTTCCGACGCCGACCGTGAGCGTGTCGCCGAGATCCTGCGGGACGCCCTCGCCGAGGGGCGTCTCGACATGGCGGAGTTCGAGGAACGGCTGGAGGCCGCCTACCGGTCCCGCACCTACGGTGAGCTGGCCCCGCTCACCCGGGACCTGCCGGTCGCCGGGACTCCCGCACCGAAGATCGACATGGTCAAGCGGCCGGAGGACCGGGGCGGGTGGGCCGAGCGGATCGTCGGCGGCGAGGGCTCGTCGCACTGGGCCGTCGCCGTGATGTCAGGGTTCCAGCGCCGCGGCCGGTGGACCGCGCCCCGGCGGCTCAACTGCTTCACCCTGTTCGGCGGCGGCGAGGTCGACCTGCGCGACGCGTACTTCGCCGACCGCGAGGTGCAGGTCAACTGCGTCTCGGTCATGGGCGGGGTGAACGTGATCGTGCCGCCCGGCGTCGAGGTCGTGGTGCGGGGCTTCGGCATCATGGGCGGCTTCGACCACAAGGAGGACGGCGTCCCGGGCGAGCCGGGGGCGCCCCGGGTGGTCGTCACCGGGTTCGCGCTGTGGGGTGGCGTCGGCGTCGAGCGCAAGGTCACCCGCGAGGAGCGGCGGCGGATGCGCGAGGAGCGCCGCCTGGAGCGCGAGGAACGGCGCCGGGAGCGGGCGGAGCGGCGGCTGGAGCGCGGGAACGGCCGGCGCGGCAAGCAGCTGCCGGAGTAGCGCGGGCGGCCCGGGGCGGCGCGGGCCGGGTGGGCAGGCCGCTCAGGCAGGTCAGGCAGCTCAGGCCGCGAGGCGGGCCGGGGCCGGTGCCCTCAGCTCCCGCAGGTCCAGCAGCCCGGCCATCGCCCGGTAGCCCTCGTCACCGGGGTGCAGATGGTCCCCGGAGTCGTACTCCGGCAGCAGCCGCCGGGGGTCGGACGGATCGCGCAGCGCCTCGTCGAAGTCGACGACCGCGTCGTACACCCCGCCGCCCCGGATCTCCTCGTTGATGTGCTGCCGTACGGCCTCCCGCTGCGCGGTGTGGCCCCGGTGCCCCAGGAACGGCGTGAGGGTGCTCCCGATGACCTTGACGCCGTGCGCGTGGGCGCGGTCGACGAGCGTGCGCAGCCCGGCGAGGATCGCCTCCGGTGCGGCGGGCCCGCGCAGGATGTCGTTGATGCCGAGGTCGACCACCACGACCCGGACGTTCGGCCGGGACAGGACGTCCCGGTCGAAGCGGTGCAGCGCGCTGGGGTTCTTCAGGGGGGCCGTCTGGACGTCGGTGAGGACCCGGTTGCCTCCGACGCCCGCGTTGACGACGCCGTAGCGCGGCACGTCGGCCCCTTCCCGCGCGGCCTCGCGCAGCCGGTCGGCGAGGACGTCGGGCCAGCGGTGGTCGGCGTCGCGGGTGGCGGTGACCCCGTCGGTGATCGAGTCGCCGAAGGCGACGAGCGTGCCCTGCGCCTGCCGGCCGTACACGTCGAGCGCGGTCAGCCAGCGCCAGCGGTCGCCGTCCGCGGCGTACGCAGCCCCCGAGAGGTCGGCGGTCCGCTCGCCCTCGGCCACGTAGCCGGTCTGCCGGGCGAGGGGGTGGTGGGTCACCGGCCCGGCCCCGCCCGGCGCGTACACGCTGACCAGCACGTCGGAGTCGTACGGCACGGTCAGCGCCACCGCGTCGCTGACCACCTCCCCGCCGGCCGGCACCACGACCTCCGGGGACCCGCCGAAGGTGACCCGGCGCATGGTGCCGAGGGCGGCGGCAGCGCCGCGCCCGCCGGCCGGCCGCTCCCCGCCGGTCCGCTCCTCGCCGGTCCGCCGGTCGGCGGCGAGCGCGATGGTCGCGTGGGTGACGGTGAGGTCGGCGGTGCCGAAGAGGTTGGAGAGGGTGATCCGGGCGAGCACGCCGCCGACGCTGGTGTGCACGACGTTGCGCACGGTCCGGCCCGCCATGCCGTCGGTCTCGGTACCGGGTTCGCCGCTCACCGGGGAGGCCGACCAAGTGCCGGTCCAGACCCCGGCCGCGGCGGGTGCGGCGGGTGCGGCGGCGCCGCCGTTCTTGCCCGGGGCGGTCCCGTCCGAGGCCGCCGGCCTCCCGCCGGCGGGCAGCCCGGCGTACCACCAGGCGGCGGAGGCGGCCACGATCAGGGCGACGATCGCGGACAGGAGGGCACCACCACGTCGTTCGGCCATGAACTCATAGTGCGGCACGGGTGGGGAACACACCCGCAGAACCGGCGTGCCCGGTCCCTCTTCCGACCGAAGGCGGGAACTCCTGTCCGGTGTGGGGAGTAGGTCAGGAAGGACAATGGATCCGGCGCGCGGGTGGGCGGCGAACGGGCGGAGCGAGCGAATGGAACGCAGGGAAGCGACGGGCACGAGCCCCGAAGCGGGGACCGGTAGCGCGGCGACCGCGGGGCCGGGACCGAGCGCGAACTCGGGAGCGACGGCGGGTACCGGCTCGGCGGGTGCGGGTGCGGGTGCGGGTGCGGGCTCGGCGGGTGCGGGCTCGACCCGTACGGGAACGGCCGCCGGCACCGGCGCGGCGACCGCCGGCGGCCCGGCGGCCGGCACCGGCCCCGAGGCCGGTACGGAACCGGTGGCGGCGCCGGGCCGGTCCGGCACGCCGACCCACCGCACCATGACCGCCTTCACCCCCGCCGACGAGGAACGCCGGCGCGGTGTGCGGCGCATGAAGGTCACCGCGACCGGAATGCTGCTGTTCGTCGCCGTGGTGTACATCCTCGCCACGTGGGCCTCGCACGCCGGCGCCGGCGCCTGGGCCGGCTACGTGGCGGCGGCCGCCGAGGCGGGCATGGTGGGCGCGCTCGCCGACTGGTTCGCGGTCACCGCCCTCTTCCGACACCCCCTCGGCCTGCCCATCCCGCACACCGCGATCATCCCCACCAAGAAGGACGCGCTCGGTGTGTCGCTGGGCGAGTTCGTCGGCGAGAACTTCCTCTCCCGGGACGTCGTACGGCAGCGGCTGCGGGCCGTCGGCATCGGCAGCCGGCTGGGCGCGTGGCTCGCGGAGCCGGAACACGCCGACCGGGTCACCGCGGAACTGGCCACGGCCCTGCGCGGCGCGCTGACCGTACTGCGCGACTCCGATGTCAAGGCGGTCGTCGGCGAGGCGATCACGCGCCGCGCCGAGGCCCAGGAGATCGCGCCCGGCCTCGGCAAACTCCTGGAGCGCGTGGTCGCCGACGGCGGCCACAAGCGGGCCGTCGACCTGGTGATGACCCGGGCGCACGACTGGCTGGTGCTGCACAGCGACTCCGTCATGGACGCGGTCAAGGGGGGCGCGCCCGGCTGGACCCCGCGCTTCGTGGACCGGCGCGTGGGCGACCGCGTCTACAAGGAACTGCTGCGCTTCTGCGCCGAGATGCGCGACATGCCCTCCCATCCGGCCCGCGGCGCCCTCGACCGCTTCCTCACGGACTTCGCCGCCGACCTCCAGGGCGACACGGAGACGCGGGCGCGCGTCGAGCGCCTCAAGGGCGAGGTGCTGGGCCGGGGCGAGGTCCAGGACCTGATCACGTCCGCCTGGACCGCCGTCCGCGCGATGATCGTCGCCGCGGCCGAGGACGAGCGCAGCGAGCTCCGCCTGCGCGTGCGCGCCTCCCTGCTCTCGCTGGGCGCCCGCATGGCCCGCGAGCCCCACGTCCAGGAGAAGGTCGACAGCTGGGTCGAGGGAGCGGCGGTCCACGTCGTCACCACCTACCGCAAGGAGATCACCTCCCTGATCACCGACACCGTCGCCGGCTGGGACGCCGAGCACACCACCCGCAAGATCGAGGCGCACATCGGCCGCGACCTGCAGTTCATCCGCATCAACGGCACGGTGGTGGGCTCCCTGGCGGGCCTGGTGATCTACACGGTGTCGCGGGCGCTCGGCGGGTAGGGCACCCGGGCCCGGACTCTCCCGGGGCACGTCCCGGGCGTCACCGGCGGTTGCCGGGGAACCCGGCGCGGCGCATCGACGCCGAGCACAGGGAGGGAGCATGGCTCGCGACACCACCGTCGCCGAGACCGGCCGTACCGTCACCACCGACATCCCCGCCAGACTGGACCGCCTGCCCTGGTCCCCCTGGCACTGGACGATCGTCGTCGGGCTGGGCACCGTCTGGATCCTGGACGGCCTGGAGGTCACGGTCGTCGGCAACATCGCGAGCCGGCTCTCCGAGCCCGGCAGCGGACTGCCGATCACCTCCGGCCAGGTCACCGGCGTGGCCGCCGCGCTGTACGTGGCCGGCGCCTGCTCCGGCGCCCTGTTCTGGGGCAGGCTCACCGACCGGTTCGGCCGGAAGAACCTCTTCATGATCACGCTGGCGGTCTACCTGGCCGCCACCGCGCTGACCGCGGTCTCCTTCGACACGTGGTGGTTCCTGCTGTTCCGGTTCCTCACGGGCTTCGGCATCGGCGGCGAGTACGCGGCCATCAACTCCGCCATCGACGAGCTGATCCCGGCCCCCTACCGCGGCCGGGTCGACCTGGTCATCAACGGCAGCTTCTGGCTCGGCGCGGTCGGCGGGTCCCTGCTGTCGATCGTCGCGCTGGACACCTCGATCTTCGCCGCGAACGTCGGCTGGCGGCTGACGTTCGCGCTCGGCGCCGTCCTCGCCCTCGTCATCCTGCTGGTCCGCCGCCACGTCCCGGAGAGCCCGCGCTGGCTGCTGATCCACGGCCGCGACGAGGAGGCGGAGGAGATCGTCACCTCGATCGAACGAGAGGTGCGACAGCAGCACGGCGACACCCCACTGGAGCAACCCCGAGGCGAGATCACCATCCACCAGCGCCGCAGCGTCTCCTTCCTGGAGATCGGCCGGACCGTCTTCTCCCGCTACCGCCGCCGCGCGATCCTCGGCTTCGCCCTCTTCATCGGGCAGGCCTTCCTGTACAACGCGATCACCTTCGGCTTCGGCGCGATCCTGACCACGTTCTACGACGTCCCCGCCGCGCACACCGGCTACTACTTCGCCGTCATCGCCGTCGGCAACTTCTGCGGCCCGCTGCTGCTGGGCAAGCTGTTCGACACGGTCGGCCGCCGCGTGATGATCTCCTCCACCTACCTGCTGTCCGGCCTGCTCCTGTTCGGCACGGCCTGGCTGTTCGGCCTGGGCGTGCTGAGCGCGACCACCCTGACCGCCTGCTGGTGCGCGGTGCTGTTCTTCGCCTCGGCGGGCGCGAGCAGCGCCTACCTGACCGTGTCGGAGGTCTTCCCGATGGAGACCCGCGCGATGTCCATCGCCTTCTTCTACGCGCTCGGCACCGCGGCCGGCGGCATCAGCGGCCCGCTGCTCTTCGCGGACCTGACCGGCACGGGCCGGACCGGCGACACCGTCATCGCCTTCTGTATCGGCGCGTTCCTGATGTGCGCGGCCGGACTGGTGGCCGTCTTCCTCGCGGTACGGGCCGAGCGGCGCTCCCTGGAGGACATCGCCCAGCCGCTGACGGCGGTGAGCGGGTCGGCGGGGAAGAGCGCCGACGCGCCGGGCGGCGGCCGGGGAGGGCCCGGCTCGCGGCCCGCGACCGCCTGAGGCACGACGCCCGGGGCCGGGCCGTGCCGGGGCCGGGGCCGGGGCTGAGGCCGGGGCCGGGGCTGAGGCCGGGGCCGGGGCTGAGGCCGGGGCCGGGGCTGAGGCCGGGGTGGCGGCCGGGGGACACCCCGCCCCTCCCCGGCCCTGCCTCCCGGCCCCGCCCCGGCCGCACTCCGCGCACGCTTCCGCTCAGCGGTGGGGACGAGTCCCCGGGGCCGGAACCCTTCCGAGGCGGCGCCGCCGGGGCGCGTCACCCCTCGCCGGTCAGCCTGCCTGCCGGCTTGCCGGTCAACCTGCGTGTGGGCTTGCCGGCGAGTTCCGCCCTGCCGAACAGCAGCGCGTAGCCGGGCGGCAGTTCGGCGATCAACCGGTCGACGAGACCGTCCCCGACGAACTCCGGCAGCACACCGAGCACGGAGCTCACGTCCCAGCGGGCGGTGGCCGGTGTGGCCCCCTCCACGCGGGCGGCGACCCCGTCCACGAACCGGGCCGCCGTCTGCGGCCGGGTCACCGGAACCTGCGCGGCGACGACCGCGCCCCCCTCCGGGGGCAGCGCACGGGCCAGCGCGACCCGCTCGTCGCCGATCACATGACCGCCGAGGGCGGACAGCACGATACGGACGATCCGTTCCGCCTCCGCCGCGGTGGTGTACTGGCCGGCCTCCCGGACGCGCCCCACGAGCCGGGACCACCCGGCGCTCGCGGCCGCGCCCCCGGGCTGACCACGGCGGCCTCCGGCCGGGGCGGGGATCACCGCCCGGGCGGACGGGCCGGCGGGCTCCAGGACGGACGTCGTGAACGTCGTCGATGGCGCGGTCATCTACTGCGACTCCTCCTTTGCTCATGAAGCGCCGGCCCGGCGGGCACCGGACCGGCGCGACGGCAGACATCGGTTGGCCGGGCCGCCCGGTCGGCGGGCTGCCCGGTCGCTGGCCGCCCGGTCGGCGGGGCGGCCGGATCGATCAGCCGCTACTCAGCTGCCTGCGGTCGTCCGCGTCGCCGCCGGTGATCTGGATACGGCGGGGCTTGGCCTGTTCGGCCACCGGAATGCGCAGCGTGAGCACGCCCGCCTGGTACGAGGCGTCGATACGTTCCGTGTCGAGGGTGTCGCCGAGGAAGAGCTGCCGGGTGAAGGAACCCGTGGGCCGCTCGGAGACGATCATCTCCGCGCCCTCAGGGGCGGGGGTGCGGCGCTCGGCGCGGACGTTGAGGACGTTGCGTTCGACGTCCAGCTCGATCGTCTCGGGGTCGATGCCCGGAAGGTCGAAGTGGACGAGGAAGTCGTCCCCGGACCGGTAGGCGTCCATCGGCATGGCGGCCGGCCGCGCGGTGGAACCGAGTACCTGCTGCGCGAGGCGGTCGAACTCGCGGAACGGGTCGGTACGCATGAGCATCACAGTCCACTCCTCTCGTCGCTGTCACGAGTGCGATGCCCTACGACTTCTTATATAGCGCGGAGGAGGAAACTTGACAAGAAGAGACTCAGGTCCGCGCGGAGGTCCGGTGCGGGATAGCCTCGCGATCGGCGGCCCTGACCGCCGGCAGGCAAGGCATGAGGGATGAAGGAGACGGACATGGCGGCGAAGATCCCCAGCTCACTGATCGCCGCGGGCGGCCTGGTCGGCGGCTACGGCGTGGCCCGCTGGACCGGGAAGCGCCGGCTCGGCGGCGCCGTCCTGGCGGTGGCGGGCGCGGCGGCGGCCCAGCAGTGGCACCACCGGGCGGGCGGCAAGGCCGCCGGCGCCCTGACCGCCGCCTACGCGGCCGCGTTCGCCGGTTCCCACCCGCTGGCCAAGAAGGTGGGCGCCTGGCCCTCGGTCTTCGGCGTGGCGGGCGCGGTGGCCCTGGCGTCCTGGGCAGTGGCCGACCGCCGCGGCTGACCGCCCCGGCTGACCGGACACCGAGAACCGTGCATCCGAACCGGACCCGGGACGTGGACCTGGACCACGCGCTGGCCGTCGCCGAGGACCTCGCGGCACGGGCGGCGCGAGCGATCCGCACCCCGCACGAGGGCGGGGTCCGCGAGAAGGCGGGCCCCGCGGACATCGTCACCCGCACCGACGAGACGATCGAGGCGTACGTCCGCGAGGTCCTGCACCGGGAGTTCCCCGACCACGGCATCGAGGGCGAGGAGTACGCCGACCGGCCCCCGGCCGACCCGACCGCCCCTCACTGGGTGGTCGACCCCGTCGACGGCACCACGAACTACGCCCACGGCATCGGCTGGTGCTCCTTCTCCCTGGGCCTGGCCGCCCCCGACGGCACGCCCCTGCTCGGCTTGGTGGCGGACCCCTGGCGAGGCGAGACCTTCACCGCGCTGAAGGACCGGGGCGCCCACCTGAACGGCACCCCGATCCGCGCAGCCACCCACACCACCCTCACCGGCCACCTCTTCCTGACCGAATGGGCGGCCCACGCCCACTGGCCCGGCCTGGACCCCCTCCTCACCGCCCTGGCCGCCCGCCACTGCACCACCCGCGTCATGGGTTCCACGGCCCTCTCCCTCACCCAGGTGGCAGCGGGCAGAGCCACGGCAGCCGCCATCGGCGCCTTCCACGCGGTGGACGGCCTCCCGGCCTACCTGATCGCCAAGGAGGCGGGAGCCGTGGCACTCCCCGACCCCCCGGCCCTCGACGAGCCGTTGCTGTTGGCTGCGCCGGGGGTGGCGACGGAGATGACGGAGCTGTGGGCCAGGCACACCTTCCTCACCTGACTCCGCCAGCCGCAACGGCTACAGCGTCCCTACGGCGGTAACGGCCCGATCAATACCACCGGACGGTCCCCCCCCCGCTGCGACGGTGCCGAGGTGGAGCCGGGGGCGGCGTAACAGACAGGCCAGGTTACGGTCTGCGCATTTCCGCAGCGGTCAGTATCAGGGCTTCAGCGCTGGCTGGGGCACCGGACCTGAGGAGTTCCAGCGCGGTGCGCAGGACTTCACGGTCGGGCTTGTCTCGTCCATAGATGTGGAGAAGGTCCCTTACCAGATCCCTCTGGCCGTGCTGAGTCAGCAGGACGACCAGCAAGGCCGTTTCCGCCGGGCTGTAGGCGTCCGTCGTATGCCGTAGGAGCGCCAGCACCTCATCCGCTTGCCGGCCACCGTCGCACAGAGCTTCCGCTCGCCCGGCGACGTGCCGGGCGGCAGCCGTATCGAGTTCAGTCCGCTGCCGGTCCCCCGCCTGACGGGGTACCGGCAGCGGAGCGGCGGCCGGAGTGCCAGATGAGGGGGCTGGAGGAGCTGGTGAGCCGGCTTCGAGGAGGCTGACCCGTTTCTGTAGCGAGGCGGCTTTCCGGCGCAGCACCGCGTACTTCCGCTGGAGAGACCGCAACCTGGCGGCCTTCAGGGAGGCTTGCTGGCGCAGCTTGTCATGCTGGGCGCGCAGCTCCGTGCACGCGCTGCTGAGCTGCGCGTTCTCATCAAGAGCCGCGTTGAGTTGTCTGGACGTCGACTCCAGGTCCGTGCTCAGGCGCGTGGCGGTGATCCCGTTCTGATCCGCCGCCTCCTTGTGCAACTGGCACAAGTCGGCCAGGGTGATGCCGATCTCGATGCCCTGCTTTGAGGCGTCGGTGCTCGCCGCTTCGAAGAGGACCTCTACCGACCGCCTCACAGGCAGGACCTTTCCGCTGAGCGCCCTCGAAAGTGCGCTTTCGCTCATCGCGAGCCGGTTGGCGACCTCACCCTGGGTTGGGTTGGGGGTAGGCGCGTCGGCGCCATCCGGCGTGATGAGGACCAGAGCGCAGAGGCTCTGGAGGGCGGCAGCGAGTTCACGCCTTGCCGGTGAAAGGTCACTTTCGAAGGGCTTCTTCGCCCACGCGTATGGAGGGCGACTTGTTCTGCTGTACGGCACGCTCCTGAGACCTCCCCGTTCTCCGGCAAGTAGGCCTGCCAGCACCGCCGTTGCCGGGATTCATGCTCATTCTGCCGCAGTGGTGATGGAGTTGTGCTTGCTTTTGATGAGCAAGGCTTGCTTTGTGTCGGGCAAGTGTTCAAACGGGATTGATTCTCGGCATTCGTGGTGTTCACTGAAGCCCAGCCGCTCTTGAAGCGGGGGGTGGCCGAGAGGCAAACATCTGCATCACAACGGAGCCTTAAGTGCCGTTATGTGATGGTGCACGCCTTAAAGCCAGATTCAGGTGATTCCCATATGGGAGGGAACGGATGACCACGCTGCCGTCTTGGCGGGACACGACCTACGGGTCCAGCAAGCTCGGAACCAAGGCGCGCGTCGCGCTGTGGCTGATCCAGGAGGTGAAGGAGAGCGGCACCTTCACCAAGGCCGACCTGCGGGCCGCCTTCCCGGATGTGGCGCAGATCGACCGGCGTATGCGTGACCTGCGTGACCACGGGTGGGAGATCGCCACGAGCCGTGAGGACCCGACTTTGCGCCAGCAGGAGCACCGCTTCCGGACCAGAGGGGCTGACGTCTGGGTCCCTGGGAAGTCCAAGGCACCCGTCCACAAGGGCAGCATCACCAACGCCCAGCGGGCCAAGGTGTTGCAGGACGACGGCTACCTCTGCCGGACCTGCGGCGTGTCGGGTGGCGAGACGTACGGAGACGGGGGGCTGGAGCAGGCCGTGCTCAACGTGGCGCGCCGGCCGGTCGTTCAGCCGGACGGCAGCGTCATGCACCAGCTCGTCACGGAGTGCCAGCGGTGCGGCCGGGGCAACGTGGACCGGACCGTGCACATGGCGGACGTCCTGGCGGAGATCGAGTCGATGGCATTCGTGGAGCGGACGGTGCTCCGCGGGTGGATTGCCGCAGACCGTCGGTCCCCCAGCGCGCTGGAGAAGCTGTGGGGGTTGTACCGGACGTTGCCTGCGGACGTACGCAAGGCCGTGGCCGACAAGCTCGACGGTACGGACGACTGAGACAGGACGGGACGACGATGATGCGCGAGTTTCCGGCCCCGCCTAGGGCGGCCGAGTTCAGCGAACTGATCAGCAAGAAGGTCGAGGAGGTCAAGAAGGCTGGCGGTACGCGGGAGACGGTGACCGTTGACTGGAACGGGCAGCAGGCCCATGTCGAGGTGATCGATCTCCCGCTGAGCAGCCTGTACTTCAACCCCAGCACCCACCGGATTCGCGCCCAGCGCAGCCACGACGCTGAGCGGGACGCGCTGCTGGACAAGGACCCCTGGTGTGCGGAGAGCCAGGACTACCTCGGCTTTCTGCTCAAGGCTGACCCCGAGAACACGAACGTGCGGGACAAGGACTTCGATGTCCTCAAGGACAGCCTTGACCAGTTCGGGCAGAACGATCCCGGGCTCGTGACCTGGCAGGGGGTGCTGGTCAACGGCAACACCCGGGCGGCCGCGCTGCGGGAACTCGGTGCGCAGTCGATGCGCGTGGGTGTCCTGCCGGCGTCGTTCACCTGGGCCGACGTCAACGCCGTCGAGCTGGCCTTGCAGCTTCGCAAGGATCACCGGCGTGACTACTCCTACATCAACCGCCTTATCGCCATGGAGGAGCAGGCGGCGCTGGGCCGGACGCCGGAGCAGATCGCCAAGGACTTCCGCATCCAGGTACGCACTTATCACCAGGAGCGGTGGATCCTCAGCACGATCCGAGAACTGAACGAGCGCAGCCGCACGGGCGGGGGCAACGGACTGCGCCTGGTGGACTGGGAAGGCGCGCAGGAGCGGCTCAAGGAGCTTCACCGGCTGTACGTCAAGCTGGAAACGGTGGACCGTGACCAGGCCGAGGTCCTGAAGGAGCTGCGCCTGGCCGCGATCCTGCTCGACTTCTCGAAGACGGATGTCCGGCACATCAACGAAGACTTCCTGAAAGCGGGGCTTGAGCATCAGTTGCCCATGGGCGGTACGACGGTGGTGCAACCGCAGTCGGTGTCCATCCCCGGTCTGGACCTGGAAGTGCCCGCCGCCTCCTCCGCCGTCGCGGAGGCCAGGGCGATGAACGACGAGATCCTCCGTGCCGCCGCCCTGGTGAGGAACGAAGTCCCGGACATCGGTGACGAGCAGAAGGCCGCTGCGCAGGATGTCTGGGACGGCACGAAGAAGGCGTTCGACGAGGCGATCGACGCGGCGGGTCGCAACGCCCGGCTGCGCAAGCGCAAGCAGCTCGCCCCCGCCCGGCTGGCGGAAGCCAGCGCGAGCATCGACCAGTGCGTGAGCGACCTGGTGCAGGCACGGACCTCCCGCAGCCTGGACGAGGAGGCGTTCGATGAAGCGGTGGTCAAGCTGCGGGGCAGCCTCGTCAAGCTCGCTCAGCAGGCTGGCCGGGGGCTTCCGCAGCCAGGAGACGGTGTGGCCTGGCTACTGGAGGCGGTCGCGGCGGAGGGCTCCCGGTGATCAGTTCCGTCAGCGAGAAGTCGCTGCGCCTCGGGTTCGACGAGACCCGGACCCGAGTCGTCCTGCGGACTACGGAATCGTTCCAGCAGGAACTGGTACAGCTGGCCGCCCGGTTTCGCACCGGCGGCCAGCTCGGTCCGCTGAGTGCCTCGGTTTCCCTGGATGAGCTGCTTTCGGACCTCGCCCTGCTCGGCACCTGGTCCGACCCGGCCGGCGTGGAGTGGGCGGATGACCTGCGGGAGCTGGTCTCCGGTGTGGTTCAGGACGCACACACCGTGCAACAGCGGCTCGCGGGGCGGGACGCGCCCGGCGAAGTTGCGCCCGACGACGTGCCCGCCCTCCTCGGTGACGCCTGGAAGGCAGAACTCAGCGAGTTCCAACGCCGCGACATCGCGAAGCTGCTGTCGTTGCAGCACGGCGCGAACTTCAGCGTGCCCGGAGCCGGCAAGACCCGCGTCGCCCTCGCTGTGTACGCCGCGCAGAAGGCTGCCGGCAAGGTGAGTCGGCTGCTGGTCGTCTGCCCCAAGTCGGCCTACGAGTCCTGGCGTTACGAGACCGCCGAGTGCCTCATCCACCCCCTGCGGATCAACGTCCTGGACGGCTCGTGGGACGAATGGGCCGAAGTGCTCGTAGTCAATTACGAGCGTCTCGACCGGTCGTTGCCCATGCTGGCCGGCTGGCTCAAGTCGGGTTCCTCAATGATCATCCTGGACGAGGCGCACCGGATGAAGCTGGGCGCCCGGGGGACGTACGGGGCCGCCTGCATGGCTCTCGGCCCGCTGGCCGCACGCAGGCTGATCCTGACCGGCACGCCGGCCCCCAACGGTTCCAGGGACCTGGAAAACCTTCTGGGCTTCGTCTGGCCGGGGCACGGTCAGCGCACGGTGGTCCAGGCGGTGGCCGGCGGTGACCTCGCTCACGCCAGCGCGGTCCTCCGGCCGCTGTTCACGCGCACGACCAAGCAGGAACTCGGTCTGCCTCCGGTGCAGCTGGGGCTTCGCTTCGTTGACATGCCGCTCTTGCACGACGAGATCTACACGGCTCTCGTGGGCGGCGAGACCAGGGGCGCGGCGCGCGAGGACCTCAGCAGCCTGGGCAAAACGGCTCTGCGCCTCCTCATGGCGGCCACGAGTCCCGCCCTGCTCGTTGAGGGGGGCAGCCGGTACGAGCCGCTCGCCTACCAGCTGCCGCCGCTAGAGGCCCCCGAGGGCAGCCCCTTGTACTCGCTTCTGCAGAACCTCCCGGACTACGAGCTGTCGCCCAAGTACCAGGAGGCCATTGCGATCATCGCGCAGAACGCCGCGGAGGGCCGGAAGACGCTGGTCTGGACGACCTTCGTCAGGAGCCTCACCACGCTGGAACGCCTCTTGGAGAAGTACAGTCCGGCCGTCGTCCACGGCGGCACCGCGGACCGCGAGGAGCAGCTTCGGCGGTTTCGGGAGGACCCGGCGTGCATGGTGCTGATCTCGAACCCGGCCACCCTGGGAGAGGGGATCAGCTTGCACCATGTGTGCCATGACGCCGTCTACGTGGACCGGGACTTCATGGCAGGCCGCTTCCTGCAGAGCCTCGACCGGATCCACCGCCTTGGGCTGGCTCCCGACACGGAGACCCGGGTGACTGTCCTGGCCGTGAGGAATTCCATCGACGAGGTGGTGGCCGAGCGCCTGGAGCGGAAGCTCGACTTCATGGGGCGCATCCTGGATGACCCCACGGTCCAGCAGCTCGCTGACCTGGAGGAGGAGCCCTCGGTGGCGGCCGGTCTCGCACCGAGTGACATAGAGGCACTCCTCAGTCACATGGGAGGCCGCTAGGACGGGCGCCGCGTGCTGCGTGCCTCGTGGGACTACCCTCTGCGGTGTGTCCCACGATGCCGATTGGGAGGCCCCGGAAGGTTCCTGGGCTTCGTCCGCAGCACGCCGTCGCAACATGCAGGCGATCCGCAGCCGTGACACGAAGCCCGAGTGGCTCATCCGGAGGCTGGTCCACGCCAAGGGTCTCCGCTACCGCGTCGCTGCTCGGCCCTTGCCGGACCTGCGCCGGACGGCGGACTTGGTCTTCCGCCCGGCGAAAGTCGCCGTCTTTATAGACGGTTGTTACTGGCATGGCTGTCCAGAGCATTACGTGCCGCCCAGAACGAACTCAGGTTACTGGTCCGAGAAGGTCCTGCGGAACGTAAAACGGGACAGGGACACGGACCAGAAACTAGCGGCAGCCGGATGGTGCGTGCTCCGCTTCTGGGAGCATGAACCATCAGACGCCTGTGCCGACAAAATCGCTCTCACGGTCTTGAAGCGGCGCAAGCGGAGCCCGGGCGGCGACTGAAATCTCCAGCTGTCGTGGGGTGTCTTCAACGGGCGGCGCTCCTGCCGGTTCCATCTCGTATTCGGCAAGAAGTTCCTCGCTGTGTTGAGGGCGCAGAACAGCCGCGATAGCCCGTCCAACGGCTTCAGCCACCGGGGGCGGGAAAGCATTCCCGACCTGCCGGTAGCGGGCGGTCTTACGGCCCTGGAACTTCCAGTCCTCCGGGAAGCCTTGAATGATTGCAGCCTGAGCGACCGTGAGCATGGGCCCGTTCGGGCGGAACAGGTCGCGCTCCGGCACGCAGTCCTCGGGGTCGTTCGCGATCCCCATGCCGTCAATGCCCAGGTCGCGCCAAGCACGCTTGGCGCGAGTGGGGCCAAGGTCGGCGCCGCCGTGCTTCTTTGACCCGCCCACGAGAGTGGGGGCGATCTTCTTGCCTGAATTTGCCTTTTCCCACTTCTCGAAGATTTGCTGTCCCGTCTTCTCTCCAGGCCCTGCCGGCTGCCCGTGAAGATTCTTGTCCCAGAACTCCTTGCAGCGAGCTTTCATGCTGTCATGCAGTTCTCCCTGGACCGTTGCTGGATCACCCTTCATCCTTGCGGGCCACCTGAAATCCTGAGTGCCTGGACTTACGGCACTCTTGTGAATGGCCACCAGAATCGCGCGCGGCCGAAGCTGCGGGACACCGAAATAGCTAGCATCGAGGCGCCGCCAGACCGATCGCATAACGATGTCCTGCTCAGCGGCAGAAAGGTGCGGATCTACCTCGGGCACCAGGTAGCCGAGCTTGCGGAGCCTTTCGAGGATTGAAATCCGGTACTCGATAAAAAACTCCGGGGGTTCCAGGATTCCCCGAACGTTCTCAATCATCACTGCCTTGGGCAGCAGAGCCTCGATGATGTCAAGCGCCGCGGGGAAAAGATCGCGTTCGTCGTCAGGGCCGAGCCTTTGTCCCGCCAGGGAGAACGGAGGGCACGGCACCCCTCCGGCGAGCAGATCGAGGTCTCCGGGCTCCAAGCCGAGATTCTCCCGGGTTTCGGACTCCAGGAAATCCTTGACGTCCATAGGGCGGATGGCGTCAGCCTTCTCCTGGTCCCATCCGGGCCAGTCGCCCACGTTGGCCCGCAGGGTGGCCACGGCGTGCGGGTCCCACTCCACGAGCGCGCGGTGGTCGAAACCGGCATTGTGCAGCCCGACGGCTTGCCCACCGGCGCCCGCGCAGATCTCGATCGAGGTCAATGGCGAGGCGAACTGCGGTCGCTTCTGGCCGCTGCGGGGCATGCAGCTCCTCCTGGATGATCAAGTACAGGTCGGGAGCAGTGATGAGCAACTGCTCCCCAGCACCAAGAGTCTCGCACTTCCCACCCGGTTCATCCGAGCGTCGGCGGCAGGCTGGTCACCTGTTGTCGAACTCACGCGCGATCTTGCCATACGGTATACGCAGGAGCGTGTTTCCCATGGCCCCTTTCTCGCCCTGGGCTCCGGCGAGGTTGGCCGGGCAGGGCAGTGTCACTCGCCGTGGCACTCCCCATAAACCCGCCCCGCCCCACACCAGCACCCCGCCCCCCGCTGCGGCGGCCAGGCCACCGCGCGGCCTCGGGCCGCCAGTGTCGTCGCGTACTGCGGCAGCAGGGTCGCGTCCGCTGGGGACGAGCCCTCCGAGGCCGCGAAGGCCTCGTAGGAGGGGACGGTGGCGGTGACGATGCCGAGGTTCGGGGTGCCGGAGGCGGCGAGTTCGCGGAGGGAGGTCTCTATGGTCGCGAGGTGGTCGGAGTAGGACGGGTACTCCGCGGCCAGGGACGGGTAGTCGGCGACAAGTTCGGCCAGTTCGTCGGCCGGCCAGTGCAGGACCGCGACCGGGAAGGGGCGCGACAGGGCCTCGCGGTAGGTGCCGAGTTCGGCGCGGAGGCGGGAGATCTCCGCCTGGAGCTCGGCGGGGTTGGTCGAGCCGAGGGACCACACGCGCTTCGGGTCGTGGAGCTCGTCCAGGGAGACGGGGGCCGTGTTCAGGCGGTCCGCCAGGGTGTCCCAGGTGTCGTGGGGGGCGCCCAGCATGCGGCGGACGCGGTGGCGGCCGAAGAGGAGGGGGTGGGTGGAGTACGGGGGCTCCGGGACGTCCGTCAGGAGCAGGCGGGCGGCCTCCGTGAAGGTCTCCTGCGCCGCCTCCAGCTCGTCGTGGGCCTCCAGCGCCTCCGCCACGATCACCCAGGGGGCGGGGTCCCGCGGGGCCGTCGCGCGGATGCCGTCGATGATGGCCCTGGCCTCCGCCTCGTGGCCGTACTCCCAGAGGTTGGCGGCCTTCAGGGCGCGGACCAGGTGGGGGTCGTCCAGGCCGGCCGGGGAGGAGAGCAGCCGGTCGTAGAGGGCCGTCGCGGCGGGGCGGTCGCCGGCGAGTTCCCGGTGGGCCGCGGCCCGCAGGAGCAGGGCCTCGGCGTCCTCGGGGTACCGGCCGGCGGTTCGCTCCAGGCGGGCCGCTTCGGCGTTGTGGTCGACGGTCTCGGCGGGCGTGTCGGGGCGCATGCACGACACCGTACTGCCCGCCGGTGACAAAGGTGAGGCATCGGCGGGCCAGGTGGGCGGGCGATAGGTTGCGCGGTGTACCTGC
The DNA here is from genome assembly GCF_057707805.1 of Streptomyces sp. bgisy159. Lineage (NCBI taxonomy): Bacteria > Bacillati > Actinomycetota > Actinomycetes > Kitasatosporales > Streptomycetaceae > Streptomyces > Streptomyces sp. bgisy159. The sequence goes on from NZ_JBYIQX010000005.1 coordinate 30,185, forward strand.
CAGGCTTCGGACGCGAGGGGTGAGGGCCGTGCGGCTCGTCTTCGACGGTCGGGTGATCGAGTGGCGCGGGCCGGCGCCGTATTACTTCGTCCCGGTGCCCGAACCGGAGTCCGCCGACATCCGCGAGGTCGCCGCGATGGCCACCTACGGGTGGGGCGTGATCCCGGTCCGGGCCCGGATCGGCGGGGCCGACTTCGAGACCTCGCTGTTCCCCAAGGACGGCGGCTATCTGCTGCCGCTCAAGAACGCGGTGCGCAAGCCGCGGGGGCTGGGGGCGGGGGACGAGGTCCGGGTCGAGATGACGGTCCGGCTGCGGTGACGGTACGCGGTCAGGCGGTCACTCCGTCTATCTGCAGCGTCTGGACCGACTTCGGGGCGAAGCGCACCGCCACCGACTTTCCGTTCAGGCGGGTGTCGGAGTAGGCGCGGTAGCGGTCGCCGCCCGTCGTCACCGTGTTCCAGCGGGGGACGAGGCCGCCCGAGCCGCCGACGGCCGTCGCGAAGCGGGACAGGTCGAAGGTCAGGGTCTGGGCGGACGTGGAGGTGTTCGCGGCGACGATCACCAGGCGGTTCGCCTGCCGGTCCAGGGCCGCGACGGCGTAGCTGACCCCGGTGTCGAGGATCGTCATCCCGGGGCGGATGTGGCGGCTGAACTGGGCCATCACGTAGTACTTGGTCTGGACGGCGCCGGGCTGGAGGGTGTTCGCGTCGTACGCGATCATCGCCCAGTTCGAGGACGGGTCCATGACCTGCCAGTACACCCAGGCCGTGGGGTGCAGCCAGCGGAAGTCGTAGAGCAGATTGCCGGCCATGGTCATGCCGGTGCCGTCGTTGTCGCCGGTCTCCGAGTTCCACAGGGCCTTGCGGGAGGTCGTGACGACGTCCGTGTAGAGGAGGTCCCTGCGGCCGCCCGAGCCCTGGTAGCCGTGGACGTTGACGCGGTCGACGTAACCCTTGGTAGCCGAGGAGAAGGAGTTCCAGGTGGTGCGGGCGAGGTCGTAGCTGGTCTCGTCGGAGGCGGCGATCCGGGTCCCCGTCAGACCGCGCCTGTCCAGTTCGCTCCTCATGTGCGGCAGTACGGCCGCCTGCACCGAGGAGTCGATGTGGCAGCCCTCCTGGGTGCCGGTCGACTTCCACCAGGAGGAGGACGGCTCGTTGAAGGGTTCCACGGTCGCGAAGTCGACGCCCCAGTTGTCCCTGGCGTACAGGGCCGTCGCCGCGAGGTGGGAGGCGTGCTGACGGTAGTTCCAGGACTGGAGGTTGTTGCCGCCGTCCGCGGCGCCCGAAGGGTTGTGGTTGTAGCACATCCACCACATCGGGGAGTTGGCGAACAGCTCGGTCGTCGCGCCGCGCCGTGCCGCCTTCACCAGCATCGCGCGCTGCTTGGGGTCCGCCGACCAGTTCCAGGCCGAGGAGGCCGGGTCCTCGTTGTTCCAGTTCTGCCAGAAGCCCTCGATCTGCTTGAAGGCGGGGATGTTCGGCGACGCCACCATGGTCTCGCCGTTCACGCTGTTCCAGCTGCACGCGCCCAGGTTGTAGCGGGCGATGTTCAGGCCGAGGCCGGGCAGCGTGGTGCCGTCGTACGTCACCGACTTGGTGCTGAAGAAGATGTCGGCGAAGTCGTCGCGGTCGCCGAAGACGTTGGCCCACCAGGCCAGGGACGTGCCCCAGCCCTCCCAGGAGCCGTACGCCGTGGAGGGGCTGACGGCGATGGTCGCGTCGGCGTGGGCGGTGCCCGTCGCCAGGGCGCTGCCGACCAGGGCTCCGCCCGTGGCCGTCAGCAGTGTTCTGCGCCGGATCATGGATTCTCCGCTTCGGTTGCACTGGGGGAGGAGCAGTGCGGTGGTGGGGGTGCAGTGCGGTGGCGGGGGTGCAGTGCGGTGGCGGGGGTGCAGTGCGGTGGAGTGGGGGGCAGTGAGTGGGGGCGAGGGTGCAGGTGGGGTGACGGTGCGGTGTGTTGGTGGGGCGGGCGGCGGAACCGGGGGAGCTGTGTGTTGGTGGGGCGGCCGGCAGGATCGGGGGAGCTGTGTGTTGGTGGGGCGGGCAGCAGGATCGGGGGTGCCGGGCCGTGTTGTCGAGGGTTCTGACAGCCCTTTCGCAAACCTGTTGAGGAAGGGGTCGGGCGGTTCGGCCGTACGAACGTGAAGTGGTGCGCGTACGGGCCTGGTGGCCTTGTCGCCCGCGCCCTATCGTGCGGGCGTGCGGATTCCCGTCGTGCACCACGGCACCCGTCGGCGCCGCGCCCTCGGGCGACGTGTGCTGTTCGGCGGTGCCGAACTCCTCGTGACCACAGGTGTGTTGCTGCTTCTCCTCGTCGCGCATCAGATGTGGTGGACCAACTGGGAGGCCAGGGAGGGGGCCGCGCGCAAGGTCGAGGCGCTGGAGCGCGCGTGGGAGAGGGAGGGCGAGCCCGGGGACGGCGCCCAGGACGTGGACGCAGACACGAACGCCGGTGCCGACGCCGCCGCGGGGACGAGCGGGAGCGCCGCTCCCACGTCTCAGGCGTCCGGTTCCGGCTCGGGTTCCGGTAGGGGTTTCGGTTCGGGGGGCGGTCCTTCCCCGGCCCCCGCGACCGCCCGCCGCCCCCTCCCTTCCCAGGCGTACGCCGTCCTCACCGTGCCCCGCCTCCGCCTCCGTGTCCCCGTCGCCGAGGGCACCGGCAGGCGCAACGTCCTCGACAAGGGCTACGTCGGCCACTACCCCGGCACACAACAGCCCGGCCGGCCGGGGAACTTCGCCCTCGCCGGGCACCGCAACACCCACGGCGAGCCCTTCCGGCACCTCGACCGGCTCCGGCCCCGGGACACTGTCCGGGTCGAGACCGCGACAGCGGTCTTCACGTACGTCGTCGACCGGGTCCTGCCGCGGACCTCACCCGGCGACTCCGGCGTCCTGCGCCCCGTCCCGCGCTCCCTCACCAAGCCGGCCTACGGCTACAGCGCCCCGGGCCACTACCTCACGCTGACCACCTGCACCCCGGCGTACACCTCCACCTACCGTCTGGTGGTGTGGGGAAAGCTGACGTCCATGCGCCCTCGGAGCCAGTGATCCCGGTGACTCCGGTCATCCAGAGGACTCCGGTGCTCCCAGTGCTCCCGGTGCTCCCAGTGCTCCCGGTGATCGCGGTGACGCATTCGTCGGCGCGAGTGGGAACCGGCGCCGTCGTTCCGCCGTTTTCATAGACAGCCGGGGAAACGGACACGCAGCATCCGTCACACGACGGGAAGGGGGGGGGAGACGGTCATGTTCCGTGGTGGTCGTCGGGCCTCGCGCCCCCGCCCCTTCGGGAGCGTCGCGCTTCCGCTCGTCGCGCTGGACGTCCTCGTCGGTCTGCTTCTCTTCGACCTCGCGCAGTCCCACTCCGCCGGCCTCACCGCCGCCGTCGCCTTCGCCGCGACCGCCGCCGTCGGGGCGGCGCTCGTCGCCTCGGCCGTCCTCGCCGGGCGCAGCGCTCCGGTCCTGCCGCGCACCCGGGTGCGTACGGCGATACGCGACCGGGACCGTCGTACGGCGTTCCTGGCGCAGCGCGACCCGGACGCCCCCGGGCGCATACGGGCCAGAGCCCCGGGCGACGCCCTCCCGACGGCCGTCGCGTAGGGCAGCACCCCGCCATCAGTACCGGACCCTCTTCGGGGTCGGCCTTCCGTGCCGGTCGTCGTCATGCCGTGCGTCAACGCGCGCCGCCTACCGGCACGACCACCCATCCCTCGGAGGGCCTCCCGTCCATGTCCGTCTTCGTCCACCTCGTCGAGCAGATGGCCGAGCTGCTCGAACCCGTCTTCCACGCCTCCGCGGCCGCCGCCGCGATCGTCCTGTTCACCGCGCTCGTACGGCTGCTGGTGCACCCACTGTCCCGGGCCACGGCGCGGGGGCAGCGGGCGCGGGCCGCGCTGCAGCCGAAGGTCGCGGCACTGCGCGAGAAGTACGGAAAGGACCCCGAGCGGCTGCAGCGGGCCGTGCTCGAACTGCACGCCGAGGAAAAGGTGTCGCCGCTGGCCGGCTGTCTGCCCGGTGTGCTGCAACTTCCGGCCTTCTTCGTCCTCTACCACCTGTTCTCGCACACGACGATCGGCGGTGAGACCAACGAACTGCTCGGGCACCGGCTGTTCACCGCGCCTCTCGGCGGCCGATGGGCGGACGCGCTGGCCGACGGGGGCGTGTTCGGGGGCGCCGGACTGGTGTACCTCGGGCTGTTCGCCGTGGTGGCCTGCCTCGCGACCTTCACGTATCTGCGCACCAGGCGGACGATGGCCGAGACCCGGACCGCCGTCGCCGTGCCCGGCATGGGAGCCGTCGGGAAGGTGCTGCCGTTCACGTCCTTCCTGACGCTCGTGACCGTCGCCGTGGTGCCGCTGGCCGCCGCGCTGTACGTGGTGACCAGCACGGCGTGGGCCACCGTGGAGCGGGTCGTGCTGTATCGCTGACCGACGGCAGCGGCGGGCGTCCGGCTCGGCCGGCCTACGGTCCAGTACGTGAACCGGGTATTGCGGACTGGACGCCTGCCTTGGACGATCGACCAGTCCTCCGATGGCTGCGGGCTCCGGCCGCACTCCGGTCGCAGACTCGGGCGGGCGCCCGCGATCGAGGGAGACGGTGAGATTCCATGAAGCTGCTGCGAGTCGGTACGGCGGGTGCGGAGCGGCCCGCGCTGCTCGACGCCGACGGGACGCTGCGCGACCTGTCGGGCGTCGTCGCGGACGTCGACGGGGCGCTGCTCGCCGACGAGGCGGCGCTCGGCCTCGTCCGTGCCGCCGCGGACGCCGGCGAGTTGCCCGCGCTGGACGCGTCGGGGCTGCGCGTCGGGCCCCCGCTGGCGCGCATCGGCAAGATCGTGTGCATCGGGCTGAACTACCACGACCACGCCCGCGAGACCGGCGCCGAGCCGCCCGCCGAGCCGGTCGTCTTCTTCAAGGCGCCGGACACGGTCGTCGGGCCGTACGACACCGTGCTGGTGCCCCGGGGGTCGGCCAAGACCGACTGGGAGGTGGAGCTGGCCGTGGTCATCGGACGTACGGCCCGCTACCTGGGGTCGGCCGAGGAGGGCCTGGCACATGTCGCCGGGTACGCGGTCGCGCACGACGTGTCGGAGCGGGAGTTCCAGATCGAGCGGGGCGGGACCTGGGACAAGGGCAAGAACTGCGAGACCTTCAACCCGCTCGGGCCGTGGCTGGTGACCGCCGACGAGGTGCCCGACCCGCAGGACCTCTCCCTGCGACTCTGGGTCAACGGGGAGCTCAAGCAGGACGGGACCACCGCCGATCAGATCTTCCCGGTGGGGGAGGTCGTGCGGTACGTCAGCCGGTTCATGACGCTGTACCCCGGTGACGTCATCAACACGGGGACACCTGCCGGGGTGGCGCTGGGGCGTCCCGAGCCGAAGCCGTTCCTGCGGGCCGGTGATGTCGTGGAACTGGAGGTCGAGGGGCTCGGCCGGCAGCGGCAGGAGCTGAAGGACGCGTAGCGGTCGCCGACCGGCTCAGCCGAGCAGTGCTGCCAGTCTGCGCCAGCCCTCCCTCGGCAGGGACTCCCGGTCGCCGCCGTCCACCACCTGAAGGGCCAGGTGGTCGGCGCCGGCGGCTTCGAAGGCACGGATCCGTTCGCGGATCCGGTCCTCGTCGCCCCAGGCGAACACCGCGTCCACGAGCCGGTCGCTGCCGCCGCCCGCGAGGTCGGCCTCGGTGAAGCCCAGCCGGAGGAAGGTGTTGGTGTAGTTCGGCAGTTCGAGGTACATCGCCAGGTAGGCGCGGGCCAGCGCGCGGGCGCGGTCCGGGTCGGTCTCCAGGACGACCTTCAGCTCCGGCGCCAGCAGCGGGCCCGCGCCGAGGATCTCGCGGGCCTGAGCGGTGTGCTCGGCGGTCACCAGGTAGGGGATCGCGCCGGCGGCCCGCTCGCGGGACAGCTCCAGGGTGCGCGGACCGAGGGCCGCGAGGACGCGCCGGCCGGCCGGTACGCCGGCCGCGTCCAGGGCGTCGAGGTAGGTGACGAGTGCCGAGTAGGGGCGCCGGTACTGGGCGGCGAGCTTGGCGTGGCTCACCCCGAGGCCCAGCAGGAAGCGGCCGGGGTGGGTCTTCTCCAGGCCGGCGTACGCGGCGGCGGTGGCGTCGGCCTCGTGCTGCCAGATGCTCTGGATGCTGGTGCCGACGGCCAGGGTCGAGGTGGCCGTGAGGAGGGGTTCGGCGTGGTGGACGGCGCTGGAGCCGCCCAGCCAGACCGTGCCGAAGCCCAGCTCCTCCAACTCGGCGGCGGCCTCGGCGCGTTCGCCGGAGCGGTCCGGGTCCTCGGAGCGCAGGGCCACGCTCCAGACGCCGTACCGCCCGAGGCCCGGCCACCGCGCCGCCGCGCGCTGCCGGGGTTCGGGCTGGGGCTCGTTCGAGGTCATCGGTCGGGTTCCCTCCGTCAGGTTGCCTACGGCGATGCCAACCGGAGGGAACCCCCGCTTCATTCCTGCTTCAGGAACAACTCCAGTGCCTCCACCACGAATCGGTGGTCCTGCAGCTGCGGCAGCCCGGACACCGTCACCGCGCCGACGACGCCGACGCCCTCGACGTGGACCGGGAAGGAGCCGCCGTGCGCGGCGTAGACGTCCGGGTCGAGGCGGGAGGACTCCTCGAAGGTGGTGCCCTTGGCCCGGAAGCGCGCCCCGACCAGGTAGGAGGAGGCGCCGTAGCGCTCCACGACCCGGCGTTTGCGGGCGATCCAGGCGTCGTTGTCGGGGGTGGCGCCGCGCAGGGCCGCGTGGAAGAGCTGCTGTCCGGCGCGGTGGATGTCGACGGCCACCGGTGCCTGGCGCTCCCGGGCCATCTCGACCAGCAGCGAACCCAGCTCCCAGGCGTCCTCGTGGGTGAACTGCCGGAAGACGAGGCGCCGTTCCTGTGCCTCCAGCTCCTCGATCGTCGGGGTGATCTCGGGGCTGAACTTCGGGGTGACCCCGCTACCCGTCATCACAACGTCACCGCCACTCCGTCTCGTGCCGAACGGCGGGCCGCCTCCAGGACGTCGAGGGCGGCGGCCGCCTCCAGGGCGGTCACCGGGTTGGGGCCGCCGTGGATCAGTGCCTCGGCCACCGCAGCGTAGTAGGCCGGGTAGGCGCCGGGGAGGGTCCGTTCGGGTCGTCCGCCGCCGGTCGGCGGTGACTCCCCGGAGCCCACCCGGCCCCACAGCTCCTCGGGCTCCTCGCCCCAGCCGGGGCCGGGGCGCAGGCCCTCGCGCAGCGCCGCCTCCTGCGGATCGAGGCCGTACTTCACATAGCCGGCCCGCGAGCCCAGCACCCGCATGCGCGGCCCGAGCTGGGCGGCGGTCGCGGAGACGTACAGGTGGGAGCGGACGCCGCTCGCGTGGGTGACCGCGAGGAAGGTGTCGTCGTCGGTCTCGGCGCCCGGCCGGCGCACGTCCGTCTCCGCGTACACGGACACGGCGGGGCCGAACAGCACCAGCGCCTGGTCGACGACGTGGCTGCCGAGGTCGTAGAGCAGGCCTCCGATCTCCGCGGGGTCACCGGACTCCCGCCAGCCGCCCTTCGGCCTCGGCCGCCACCGCTCGAAGCGGGACTCGAAGCGCCACACGTCGCCCAGCTCGCCGTCGGCGAGCAGCCGGCGCAGGGTCAGGAAGTCGTTGTCCCAGCGGCGGTTCTGGAAGACGGACAGCAGCAGTCCCCGTTCGTCGGCGAGGGAGGCCAGGGCGCGCGCCTCGGCGGCCGTGCCCGCGACCGGCTTGTCGACGACGACCGGTAGACCGGCCTCCAGCGCGGTGGTGGCGAGCGGGACGTGGGTCTTGTTCGGGGAGGCGACGACGACCAGGTCCAGTTCGTCGGCACGGTCGAACAGTTCGCCGGCGCCGGAGACGGTCCGTACCCCGGGGTACGCGTCGCGCGCCTGCTTCTGGCGCTCGGGGTTCGACGTGACCACCGTGTCCAGAGCGAGTCCCTCGGTGGCGGCGATCAGCGGGGCGTGGAAGACGGAACCGGCCAGTCCGTAGCCGATCAGACCCACGCGCAGGGGTGTGTGAGGGGAGGGCGCCGCCGCTCGGGGGGCTCCGGTCGCGTGCGGCGTCATGGCGCCGGATGTCGTACGGCCTGCTGTCATACCGCCCACTTTCGCAACGGTGTTGCCAAAGTGCAAGCGGGGGGCACAATGGGTTGTGTGAACAGGACCAACGGCCACGCGCCCCGGCGCGGCGGAGTGAACCTGCCGGACCTGCGCAGTCACAACACCGCCCTGGTGCTCGACCTGCTGCGCACGGCCGGTCCCGACGGCGTGAGCAGACTGGAGCTGGCCGAACGCACCGGACTGACCCCCCAGGCCGTCAGCAAGATCACCGCGCGGCTCCGCGAGGAGGGCCTGGCCGCGGAGGCGGGCCGCCTGGCCTCCACCGGCGGCAAGCCGCGCACGGTCCTGCGGCTGGTGCCGGGCGCCGGACACGCGATCGGCATCCACCTGGACCGCGACGAACTGCGCACCGTGCTCGTCGACCTCGACGGCGACGTGGTCCGCCGGAGCCGGGTGCCGCTCGACCTGGGAGCCGGGGCCGAGGCGGTCGTCGGCGCCGTCGAGCGCGAGGCCCTGGACGCGGCGTCCGCCACGGCCGGGACGCTGCTCGGCGCCGGCGTCGCCCTGCCGGGGCCGCTGGACCACGTCGACGGGGTGCTGCGCCGCATCACCGGCTTCCCCGAGTGGGACAGCTTCCCGCTCCGCGACGAGCTGGAGCGCCGCCTGGAGATGCCGGTCGTGGTCGACAAGGACACCAACGCCGTCGCGCTCGGCCTCGCCGTGGCCGGCGAGCGCGGCTCCTTCGCCTACCTCCACCTCGGGACCGGGCTGGGAGCCGGCCTGGTGCTCGACGGAACCGTGCACCGGGGCGCCCGCACCAGGGCGGGGGAGTTCGGGCACCAGATCCTCCAGCTCGGCGGGCCGGTCTGCTCCTGCGGCAACCACGGGTGCGTCGAGGCCCTGTGCATGGCCGCCGTCGAGCGCGGCGACGTGGCGGACGCCGCCCTGGTGCTCGGGGCGGGCGCCGCCAACCTCGTCGGCCTGCTGGACATCGACCGGGTGCTGCTCGGCGGCCGCATGGTGGAGTCGGCACCCCAGGAGTACGTACGGGGGGTGGCGGCGGTGCTGGACGCGCGGGCGCTGCGGGAGGGGGCCGGGGCCGGGGCGGTGCCCGTCTCGATCGCGCCGGGGGGCGCGTGGGGCGTCGCCGAGGGAGCGGCGCAGCTGCTGCTGGCGCCGGTGTTCGGCTGGGCGCAGGGGTAGCCGAGGGCCGCGCCCTCACCGGGCGTATCAGTCGTATGAGCTGAACGGGCGGATTTCGTGCCCGCTTCGGGCTCCCGCCCGGAGTGGCGCCCCCACGCCGCCCTCGCGTTCCCGCAGGCTCACATGACCATGCGACTGCGACCCCTGCGACTGCGCAAGCGACCGACCTCGGGAATGCCACCGGCCCTACGACCACGACAGGCACGGCGACCGGCACCGCACGTGTCCTCCACCCCGCGACGACTGCCCCGGCCACGCACACCCGCCGCCGTCACCCTCGCCCTGACGGCCGCCCTCGTCACCTGGCCCGCGCACGCCGCCACCCTCGCACCGCCCCCGCCCCCCGCCGCCCCCGCCGGCTTCGCCGCCCCCCGGACCGCCCCCTTCTCCGTGCCCCGGCCCGTGCCCGCCTGCGCGGTCGCCGACGCACGGGTCTTCCCGCTCACCACCCGGCTGCGCGGCGGCCCGGCCGCCTACGAGGCCGGCGGCGGGTACGGCACCTGGCACCTGGACCTGACCAACACCACCGCCCGCACCTGCACCGACATCCATCCGGTCGTGGTGTTCGTCGACGGCGCCCGCGCGCTGCGGCCGTCCCAGGCGCGCCTGGAGTTCTACGCCGGGGGCCGCCCGCACCCGGTCACCTTCGAGACCACCGACCGCGACGAACTCGTCGGCGCCTTCGAGGGCTTCCCCGGCTTCACCGTGGGACCCCGGCAGACCGTGTCCGTCGAGGTGCGGTTGATGTTCACCTCCGACGCCGTCCCCAACCGGGTCACCGCCAACGCGGCCGTCGTCCAGCGGCACGGCGACGACGGCGACTGGGTCGGGCAGTCGAACGACTACCGCTTCACCGTCGGCACCGACCCGCTGCCCGTCCCGCACCCGGACGCCCCGGACGCCCCGGACGCCTCGGACCCCCCGGAGGCCACCCCGGACGCCGGGCGGACACCGTCCGACGGGGCCGGGGAACTCGCCCGCACCGGCCTGGGCGCCCCCGCGACCGTGTTCGGCGTGTCCACGACCGCCATCGGGGTGGCCTGCCTGATCACCGGCTGCCTCGCCGCCGCGGCGGTCGCGCTGCTGCCGGGCCGCGGACGCCGCTGACCCGGGCCCTGCTCCACCCTGCCGCCACGCCGCCGACCGGACGGTGAGACCGTGCCCTTCGGCCATTCCCTCAAGATCGGGCCTGTGATTAGGCTGGGCGGACGCAGCACCTCGCTCATGCGTACGGCAGGAGATCCCGCACATGGCAGACCGCAAGCCCATCGAGTCGTGGCTCACCGACATGGACGGTGTGCTGATCCACGAGGGCGTCCCGATCCCCGGCGCCGACGCGTTCGTCAAGAAGCTCCGCGAGTCCGGCAAGCCCTTCCTGGTGCTGACCAACAACTCCATCTACACCCCGCGCGACCTGCAGGCCCGGCTGAACCGCATGGGCCTGGAGGTGCCGGTCGAGAACATCTGGACCTCCGCGCTGGCCACCGCCAAGTTCCTGGACGACCAGCGCCCCGGCGGATCGGCGTACGTCATCGGCGAGGCCGGTCTGACCACGGCGCTGCACGACATCGGCTACATCCTCACCGACCACGAGCCGGACTACGTCGTCCTCGGCGAGACCCGCACCTACTCCTTCGAGGCGATGACCAAGGCGGTCCGGCTGATCAACGACGGGGCCCGGTTCATCTGCACCAACCCCGACGAGACCGGCCCCTCCACCGAGGGCCCGCTGCCCGCGACCGGCGCGGTGGCCGCGCTGATCACGAAGGCGACCGGCAAGCAGCCGTACTTCGCGGGCAAGCCCAACCCGCTGATGATGCGCACCGGGCTGAACGCGATCGGCGCCCACTCCGAGTCCAGCGCGATGATCGGCGACCGCATGGACACCGACGTCCTCGCCGGCATGGAGGCCGGGATGCAGACGTTCCTGGTGCTCACCGGTCTGACCCGGCCGGAGCAGGTGGAGAACTTCCCGTACCGCCCGTCGAAGGTCGTCGACTCCATCGCGGACCTGGTCGAGCGGATCTGAAAACCGCGCCCGGCCGGAATCCACCCGGACGGAGCAGCACGGCCCCGCAGCGGATGCGGCGCCGCGGCCCAGGCAGCAGCCTCCTGGTGAACAGGAGGTTCACAATGGGTCCACTGAAAACCACCCTCTGTACGTGCGCCGCGCTGGCCGCCGCCACCGCGCTCGCCCCCGTCGCCCAGGCGGCCGACGGCGGTGACCGGGGAAGCGTCTCGGTGACTCCGGCGACCCCTGCCGTGGGCGCCGATGTCTCCCTGCGGGTCAGCGGCTGCGTCGGCGAGAAGGCGGTCGCGGTGTCGGAGGCGTTCGTCGCGGACGTCCAGCTGGTCGGGGCGGACGGCGGCATCCTCACCGGCGAGACCCGGGTCCGCACCTCGCTGCGGGCCGGCTCCTACGACGTGCGGATCACCTGCGCCGACTTCCGGATCAAGGGCACCCTCAAGGTGGTGGCGGGATCGCCCGTCACCCACCCGCCCGACCGTCTCGCGCCCGCCGACACGCCCGCGTCCCCGGTGGCGCCCGTGCGGGCGGGCGGCGGCGGGACCGCCCAGCGGTTCACCGCCGACGCGGAACGCGTGTCCGGCCCCGGCACCGCCCAGGCGGTGACCGGCATCGTCCTGGCCGGCGCGGCGGCCGGCGCCGTGGCGCTGCGCGGCGCGCGCCGCCGGAGCCGCGGGACGGACTGACCGCCATGTCCGAAGGCGAACGCTCCTCCGGCACCACCCGCCTGATCACCGGCCTGGCCTGGGCGGTCCTGCTCCTGGGACTCTGGCTGTGGGGGCGGGAGGTGACCGACGTACCGCACGGCACGTCCGCCCCCACCACCGGTGACGTGGCCGCCGTGGGCCGTCCCGCGGGCGTGGAACTCCCGCCCCCGGCCCACCCCCTGGGCGCGGCCCGGCCGCAGCGCATCGACATCCCCGAGCTGGGCGTGCAGGCCCCCGTCGTGGCGCGCGGCCTCGACGCGCACGGCGGGATCGACCCGCCGCCCTACGAGCAGGCGGGTGTCGTCGGCTGGTACGCGGCCGGGGCGGCCCCGGGTGCCGAGGGCACCGCGCTGATGGTCGGCCACGTCGACACCGAGACCCGGCCCGCCGTCTTCTACAAGCTGAGCTCGATCCGCCCCGGCGAGTCGGTCCGGGTCGTGCGCGCCGACGGCAAGGTCGCCCGGTTCACGGTCGACGACGTGGAGGTGATCCGCCGGGACCTCTTCGACGCCGCGCACGTCTACGGCCCCCGGCAGCCCGGCCGCGCCGAGCTCCGCCTGATCACCTGCGGCGGCAGCTACGACCGGGTGAGCCGCAGCTACACGGCGAACGTGATCGTGTCGGCGTACCTGACGGGAACCAGCGCCTGAACGGCAGGCGCGACAGAAACGGCAGGCGCAACAGAGAAGCCCCCCGCTCGCGCGGAGGGCTTCTCTCGTCTGTGCGCCGCCAGGGACTCGAACCCCGGACCCGCTGATTAAGAGTCAGCTGCTCTAACCAACTGAGCTAGCGGCGCCTGCTGACGCGACAACTCTACAGGACCCCCCGGGGTGCTCCCGACCACCCGCGCGGCCCCGCCCGCCCCCTCGGGCCCGCGTACATCATTCGGACCGTCAACATGCGCGCGGACAGCAGGGTTGTGAGACTGATCAACGTGTACAGGTCCGACTTGTCCATCTGGAGTGTGAGGGGCATCTCATGGAGACTCCGGTACTCGGGACCCCCGCATTCGAGGAATGCGATCCCGCGAGCGACTGCGACTGCCCGGGATGCGCGCTGCGGCGGCTGAACCGGGAGGATCACCGCACTCCGGCCGGGCACCGGGCCGTCGTCGTGGTCGCGGCGGCCTCGGCGGCGCTGGCCGCGGGGCACGCGGCCCCCGCCCTGGCCACCTCCCACGGCCCGGCCCGGCCGGGCGTTCCCACGGGTGACGAGCCCACGACCCCGCAGGGCGGCACGGCCCCCCTGCACGGCCCGGCGGGCCACCCGGCGACCCCGCCGGACGCGCCGTCCGCCCCGGCACCGGCCGCGGCGAAACCCCCCGCCACCACCCGCGCCGACATCATCCGGCGGGCCAGGACCTGGGTCGCCGCGAAAGTGCCGTACAGCATGACCGCGTACTGGTCCGACGGCTACCGGCAGGACTGCTCCGGCTTCGTCTCCATGGCCTGGAACCTGCCGGGGAACGAGTGGACGGGCAGTCTCGGCCAGTACGGCACCCGCATCGCCAAGGAGGACCTCCAGCCCGGCGACATCCTGCTCTTCCACAACCCGGCGGACCCCCAGAAGGGCTCCCACGTGGTGATCTTCGGGGGCTGGACGGACTACACCCACAGCTACTACGTCGCCTACGAGCAGACCCGCCCGGCCACCCGCCGCCAGGCCACGCCGTACGCCTACTGGAGTCACTCGGACCGCTACGTCGCCTACCGCTACCGGGGTGTCACGGCGGACGCGGCGGGGCCGGAGCAGGACGGCGGCAACGCCGAGCCGGGTGCCGGACAGCCGTCGGACGCCTTCCCCGGGCGGTCCTCCTTCGGGCCGGGCGCGAACAACGCGTACGTCACCCGACTGGGCCGGATGCTCGTCGAGCGCGGCGGGAAACGTTTCTACAGTGTCGGACCCGGCCCGCGCTGGGGCGATGCGGACCGCAGGGCCACCCAGGCGTTCCAGCAGGCGCAGGGGTGGCGGGGCGCCGACGCCGACGGACTGCCCGGGCCGCTCACCTGGGCACTGCTGGTCGGCGGGCAGGGCCGGGACATCGCCCCCGGCACCGCGGGTCCGGCCGGGCCCGCGACGGGTGTCCCGGCGTTCCCCGGCCGGGCGATGTTCCGCCCCGGCGCGGACAACCCGTACGTCACCCAGCTGGGGAGGCAACTGGTGAAGAAGGGCTACGGCCGCTACTACGCCGTGGGTCCGGGGCCGCGGTGGGGCGCCGCGGACCGGCGGGCCGTAGAGGCCTTCCAGCGCGCCCAGGGCTGGCGCGGCGCGGCGGCGGACGGCTACCCGGGCCCGGAGACCTGGCGGCGGCTGTTCTCCTGAGGCCCGCTGAGCGCCGGTCCCGCCCCACCCCCGACCGGATCCCACCCGCACCCATCGTTGTCCCGCATCTGGCGCGGAGGCTGGAGGCAGGCATGACCAGTACGACCACCACACGCACCCCCGAGCCGCCCGACGAGGGGCAGCCCCGGCCGGCTCGGCTCATCCACACCGAGTCGACCACCGAGATCCCCGTCCACCTCCTCTTCCGCGACGAACCGGCACCGGTGCCGGAACCGGCCGGCACCGCCACGGTGACCCGCACCCCCGCCCCCGCCCCCGCCACCGGCGAGCGGCCGAGGCTGCGCCGACCGGTACCGCCCAGGCCCCGCCCGGTGGCCGAGGTCGACCCGGCGCTCGTCGAACGGCCCGCCCGGGTGCTGCCCGGCGCCGTGGGCGTGCTGGCAGGCGCCTGCGGGGCGGCCGGGTGCGCGGTCACCTCCTGGTGGGCGGGCGTGCTGCCGCCGCTGGTGACGGAGGCGCTGCGGCTGCCGGTGTCCGCCGGGGCCGGGCTGGGCCCGGCCCAGTGGGCGGCGTACGCGGGAGCGGGCGCGCTCGGTCTGTTCGGGATCGGCGGGCTGGCGCGCGGCCGGACCGGGCGGGCCTGGGTGCTCGGGCTGTTCGGCCGCTACCGCGGGACGGTGCGCCGCACCGGGCTGCTCTGGGTGAACCCGCTGCTGTTGCGGCGCCGGGTGGACGTGCGGCTGCGGCACTGGCGCAGCGAGCCGATGCCGGCCGCCGACAGCAGCGGGGTCGCGCTGCGGGTGGTGGTGCTGGTGGTGTGGCGGGTGCGGGACACCGCGCGGGCCACGCTCGGGGTCGAGGACCACGAGACCTATCTGCGCGAGTGCGTGGAGGCGGCGCTGGCCCGGGTGCCGGTGGAGATGCCGGGGTCCGGGCGCGGCCCGGTCGGTGCGGCCGTGGAGCCGCTGACCCGGCTGGTGGCGCGGGACGCGGGCGCGGTCGGGCTGGAGGTCTACGCGGTGCAGCCGGTGCGCGCCGAGTACGCGCCGGAGGTGGCCGCGGCGATGCACCGCCGGCGGATCGCGGCGCTGGACGCCCAGCAGCGGGCCTCCATGCTCACCTCGGTGGTCGACTCCGTCGAGGACACGGTGACCCGGCTGACCATGCGGGGCCTGGTGGAACTGGACGACTACGAGCGCAAGGCACTGGTGAAGGACCTCACGGTGGCGTTCTGCGCGGGGCGCGGGGAACAGGGCGCGTGATTGGTATGGACATGCCCAGGTGACGCCCATACTCTCGGACTTGGTCTAGACCTGCACGTCTCATGGCACTCCCCGGGGCGCCCCGGGCTCCCCAGAACTCCCCACGTTCTCCAGGAGCGGCAGCATGCGCACAAGGACCAAGCTGTACGCGGCCGTGCTGGGCCTCGCCACCACCGGAGCCTTCGTGCTCTCCTCCGGCGGCGCCAGCGGCCACGGCTACACCGACCTGCCGGTCAGCCGGCAGAAGCTCTGCCAGAACGGCACCGTCACCAACTGCGGCGGCATCCAGTGGGAGCCGCAGAGCGTCGAGGGGCCCAAGGGCTTCCCGGCGGCCGGACCGTCGGACGGCACGATCTGCTCGGGCGGCAACTCCCGGTTCGCCCCGCTCGACGGCCCGCGCACCCCGAACGGCGGCGCGTGGCCGACCACCCGGGTGACCGGCGGGCAGAGCTACACCTTCCGCTGGCAGTTCACCGCCATGCACGCGACCACCGACTTCAAGTACTACGTCACCCGGCCGGGCTGGAACCAGGACCACCGCCTCTCCCGCTCCGACCTCACCCTGACCCCCTTCCTCACCGTCCCCTACGGCGGCCGGCGCCCCCCGTCCACCCTCTCCCACAGCGGCACCCTTCCCACCGGCCTCTCCGGCCACCACGTCATCCTCGGGGTGTGGACGATCGCCGACACGGGCAACGCGTTCTACGCCTGTTCGGACGTCACGTTCTGAGCCCCGTACGGGCGTTCGGGTAAGGTCCGCGTGCGCCGGTCGTGCCGCCGACGGCCCCGGCGCACGTGGATCCGACACCGACGTACGGGGGTACGCAGGGCCATGGAAGCACTCTTCGACCTATCGGTCTTCGCCGTGATCGCCATCTGCGTGGGGGGCGCGATCGCGATCGTGCGCCGCACCCGGCAGCGGCGGGCCGCTTGGGAGAGCGGGCTGACGGCGCGCGCCCGGGTGGTGCGCGCCTGGGCGACCACCCAGATGGTGAACAACGTGGCCCGGCGCGTCCAGTGGCACGAGTACGACTACACCACGCACGCCGGCGCCGCCGTCCGCTTCAAGGAGAGCGGCGGCCCGAACGGCCGGGCCGTCGGCGAGGAGGTGCTCGTGTACTACGCGCCCGACGCGCCGGACCGGGCCACCGCGTCCGAGCCGCAGCCCGGCAAGGACACGGCCGCGATGATCTTCTGGCTGGTCATCCTGCTCGGCGCGGCCGCCTACGCCCTGCACTTCTGGGCGACCATGCCGGACCTGTGAGCTCACTCGGGCGAGCCCGGCGGGCGGCGCGGACACGCCTTCCCCGGCCCCTGGACACGCCGAAGGGCCTCCCGCTCCCACGAGAGGCCCTTCACCGGTGCGCCGCCAGGGACTCGAACCCCGGACCCGCTGATTAAGAGTCAGCTGCTCTAACCAACTGAGCTAGCGGCGCAGACCCTCGCCGTCCGCTTCCCGCGGCCGGCGACGAAGAAAATACTACCTGGTCCCGACGGGTGCTCCTGACCACCCGCGACGCCGCGGAGATCCGTCGGAAAGACCCTAGATCGCCAGCGACAGCAGGACCGGGGTCGCGCTCCGGTTGAGCCGGTCGGCGGCCTGGCGCAGCCGGTGCGCGTGCTCGACCGGGAGGGAGAGCGCGAGGCAGCCCACCGCCGAACCGGCGGTGATCGGGACGGCGGCGCACACCGTGCCGATCGCGTACTCCTGGAGGTCCAGCACCGGCACCGTCGGCGGCTGCGCCGCCAGCCGGGACAGCAGCAGCTTGTCGCTGGTGATGGTGCGGGAGGTCAGCCGGGCCATCTTGTGCCGGGAGAGGTGGTCGCGCCGGCCGTTGTGGTCGAGCTGGGTGAGCAGGCTCTTGCCGACCGCGGTGGCGTGCGCCGAGTAGCGGAAGTCCACCCACTCGTTGACCGCGGGCGTGCCCGGCCCGGCGGCGTACTGGGTGACCCTGACCTCCCCGTCCACGTACCGGCTGAGGTAGACGGCCGCGCGGACGGAGTCGCGCAGCCGGTCCAGCGTCTGCTGGAGCTTCTCCCGCAGGGCCTCCTCGCGGTCGTGCGCGGAGCCCAGGCGGCCGAGCGCCGCCCCGGCGACGTACGCGCCGTCGGTGATCTGCTCGACGTACCCCTCCCGGCGCAGCATCCGCAGGAGCGCGGTCGACCGCTGAGTGCCGAAGCCGGTCTGCCGGGCGAGTTCGGTGTCGGTGACGCCGGTGGTGTGCCGCGCCACGGTCTCCAGGACGCGCAGGGCGTCCTGCGCCGAGTGGTGGGGCGTGGTCGGCTCGAGTTTCACGTCAGTTCCCCTCGCCTGGTGAACCCGCGGTCGAACGGGCTCGGCCGGGGGTCCGGCCCGCCGCGCAGCGGCAGTCGGGCGCGGCGTCCCCCGGCGTAACACAGCAGCGCCACGGTGTTCCCCCTGCGGTCGCTCTCTGGCCGTGATCCGGGCAGCGAATCAACTCCACGATAGCCGCCAAGGGTGGCGGACGGAGGGGGAGTTGACGAGAATCTCCGCCGGTCCCGGGGCCGCGGGCTGCGGCAACGAGCCTCTGGCGTATGCCAGCGACATGCCCCGCGGACGCGACCTGCGGTGTTCGCGCGCACCCCCCGTAGTCACCGTCCGGGCGTCACAGCACCGCGCTGAGGAACTCCCGCGTCCGCCGGTGTTCCGGCTCACCGAAGATCTGCTCCGGCGGACCCGACTCGACGACCTTGCCCTTGTCGAACATCATCACCGTGTCGGAGATGTCCCGGGCGAAGTTCATCTCGTGCGTCACGCAGAGCATGGTGATGTCGGTGGTGTGCGCGATGTCCCGCAGCAGGTCCAGCACGCCCGCCACCAGCTCCGGGTCGAGCGCCGAGGTCACCTCGTCCAGGAGCAGGATCTCCGGCCGCATGGCGAGCGCCCGGGCGATGGCCACCCGCTGCTGCTGGCCGCCGGACAGCTGGGTCGGATGCGCGGTGATCTTCTCCCGCAGCCCGACCATCTCCAGCAGCTCCTCGGCCCGCGCCTCCGCCTCGGCCCGCTCCAGGCCGAGCACGTTGACCGGCGCCTCGGTGATGTTCTGCAGCACGTTCATGTTGGGGAACAGGTTGAACTGCTGGAAGACCATGCCGATGCGCTTGCGGATCTCCCGCTGGTGCTTCTCGGTGGCCGGCTTGAGCGAGCCGTTCGAGCCGGGCATGTGGGACAGCGGCTGCCCGCCCACCATGATCATGCCGCCGCTGACCTGCTCCAGCGTCATCAGCAGCCGCAGGATCGTCGTCTTGCCCGAGCCGCTCGGCCCGATCAGCGTCACATGCCGGCCCCGCTCCACCGAGAAGTCCAGGTGGTCGAGGACTACGTGGTCGCCGTAGCGCTTGACGACCTGGTCGAACACGATCAGGTCCCCGGCGGGCGCGGCGTCCTCGGGTTCGGCGAGGGGCGTCTTCTGCAGAGGGTCAGTGGCCAAGGCGCTTCTCCAGCTTTCTCATCAGAAGCGAGGTCGGGTAGCTAGCCGCCAGGAAGATCAGCCCGGCGAGGGTGAACGTCTCGGCGTAGGTGAAGTGGTCGGCGCCGTACTCCCGGGCCGCGGCGGCCATCTCCGTCACGGTGATGACGGCCAGGAACGGTGTCTCCTTGAACATGGAGATGCCGTAGTTGCCCAGCGCCGGCAGTACGTTGCGTACCGCCTGCGGCAGGATCACGGCCTGCCAGGTGCGCCGACGCGACAGCGACAGCGCGTGACACGCCTCCCACTGCCCCTTGGGCACCCCGTCGATGCCCGCCCGGTACACCTCGGACAGGTACGACGCGTAGTGGACGCCGAGCACCGTGATGCCGATGGTGAGCGGCCGAACGGTGTTGAACACCGCCCAGGCGCCGACGAGTTGCACCAGCAGCGGGGTGGAGCGGACGAACTCGGTCGCCGCCCGCACCGGCACCGACACCCACCGCGTCGGGGCCCGGCCGGCCATGGCCACCACCAGCCCCAGCACGGCGGCCACCAGGAGGCCGAACACGGTCGCCAGCAGGGTGGTCTTGAAGCCCTCCAGCAGCAGCGGCAGGGAGTCGCGGACGGCGTCCCAGTCCCACTGGTAGTTCATCGGGCACCCCCCGCCATCTCAGGGGCCGTCGCCGACTCGGCGCTGCGCGGACGCAGCAGCCCCCGCGTGCCCTCATGCCGGCCCAGCTTGGCCTTGGCGTGCCGTTCCAGCAGGTTCATCAGCAGGGTCAGCGCGTAGGCGAGCACGAAGTAGATCACCAGCAGGGTCACATAGGCCCAGGTGGTGGCGCCGGTGCGGTCACGCATCTGCTGCACCACCGTGGTCAGGTCGGCCGCCGAGATCAGCCACAGCAGCGGGGTGCACTTCAGCAGCTGGATCAGCAGGTTGGTGAACGGGGGGATCATCTGCACCCACGCCTGAGGGAGGATCACCTTCCGCATCCGCTGCCACGGCGTCATGTTCAGCGCGATGGCCGCCTCCCGCTGCCCCTTGGGTACGGAGTTCAGCGCGCCCCGCACCACCTCGGAGCCGTACGCCCCGTAGTTCATGCCGAACGCCAGCACCCCGCAGAACAGCGGGGTCAGCTCGTAGCCCAGCAGCAGCGGGAAGGCGTAGTACAGCCAGAACAGCTGCACGTACAGCGAGGTGCCGCGGAAGAACTCCACGATCACCCGGGACACCCCGCGCACCAGCACCGGCCGGCTGTTCGCCATGAAGCCGAAGGCGAAGGAGAGCAGCAGGGCCACGAGCGCGCCGAGGACCGTCGCCTCGACCGTCACCCACAGCCCCGACCCCACGTCCGGCAGATGGTCGAAGAAGTAGGAGTAGAAGTCACCCATGCGCAGGTGCCCCCATCAGGCCGGGCGCCCCCGTCGGCCCGGGCACACCGGTCACGCCTTGCACAGCTCTGCCGTCTTCAGGTCCGCCGGCGGGATCGTCTCCTTGCCGAAGCCGTACTGCCCGATCAGCTGGACGTAGCGGTCCGGGTCGGACGTGATCTTCTTGAGCTGCTCGTTGAAGGCGTCCCGCAGCTCCTCCTGGCCCTTGCGGAAGACGGCGCCGCCGGGGCTGTACTGCTTCTTGCCGTCCAGCTCGGGGATGAACGGCTCGGTGACCTCCAGGTCGCCGTTGTTCTTCACGAGCCAGTTCAGCGAGATGCTGGTCAGCAGGAAGGCGTCCACCCGGCCGCCCTTGACCGCGTCCGCGCCGTCCTGCGGCTTCTGCAGCGTCTTGATGTTGCCGTCGGAGATCCCGGCGCCGGCCGCGTAGTCCTTCTCGACCGCACCCGACATCACACCGACGGTGACCCCGGCCGCCTTCGCCGACGCCAGGTCGGTCAGCTTCTTCGGGTTGCCCTTCTTCACCAGCATGGCGGTCGGCGAGACGAACTCCGGCTCGGAGAACAGGGCCTTCTCGCAGCGGTCCGGCAGGATCGCCATACCGGCGCTGATCACGTCGTACTTGCCGGCCTGCAGACCCGGGATCAGGCCGTCCCACTCGGAGAAGGTCGGGCGCAGCTCGGGCACGCCGAGCGCCTTGAAGATCTCCCGGTGCAGGGTGGGCGCCTCGCCCTTGAGCTCGCCGTCCTCCTCGTAGCCGTACGGCGCTTCGTTGGCGTAGGCCACCTCCACGTAGCCCTGCTTCTTCAGCTGGTCCAGCTTCGAGCCCTCGCCGTCGCCGCTGTCGGTCTTGCTGCAGGCGGTGAGCAGGCCGGGGACGGTGAGCAGGCCGCCGACGGCGGCGGTTCTGGTGAGGAAGCCCCTGCGGGAGAGATTCGGGAACTCGGTCATGGACGTGCAACCTCCGGGAGACCTTGCCTGGTTGGGCCGGTGACGGCCAGTGGTGGCGCCTGCCCGATTCCCGGGGGCTATGCGCGAAGGGCGGACGATGTGATGCAACGGTGACCGGAGCGAGATGCTCCCGTTGTCCGCAGGTCGCGCCGCCGGGTCAGTGCCCCGGCACGTAACCGCGCCGCTTGTCGACCACGTTGCGCAGCGGCCGGCCCGCCGCCCAGCGCTCGTACAGGTCCACGAACTGCGCGGCCAGCTCGTCGTGCCGGCCGACCGCGGCGCCACCCACCCGCGGGGAGACCAGCAGCCCCGGCGTCCGCCACAGCGGGCTGTCCGGCGGCGGCTCGGCCGTGGCGCCGTCCAGCGCCGCCCCCGCGATCCACCGGCTGGTCAGCGCCCGCACCAGCGCCGCCTCGTCGACCAGCGGAGCGCGGCCGACGTTGACGAAGTACGCCGAGGGCTGCATCACCCCGAACCGGCGGGTGTCGAACATGCCCCGGGTCTCGGCGGTGAGCGGAGCCGCCGCCACCACCCAGTCGGCGCGGGCGAGCAGCCGGTCCAGGTCGTCCGGGCCGTGGATGCCGGTCCGCGGCAGCCGGCCCACGACGGCCGGGGTCACCCCGAGCGCCTTCAGGGCGCTGGCGACGGCTCGGCCCACCGGACCCGAGCCGACCACCACGGCGCGCGTCCCGGCCACCCGGCGGGTCTCGCGGTGCCGCCACTCCCCGCTGCGCTGGAGCGTCAGACCGCGCGCCAGGTCCTTGGCGTGCGCCAGCACCAGGGCGGCCACGTACTCGGCGACCGACTGCTCGAAGACGCCCCGCGCGTTCGTCACCACCGTGTCGCAGGCGATCAGCTCGGGGCGCAGCAGGTGGTCCACGTCCGGCCCGGCCACGTGCACCCAGCGCGGGCGCCGGGCCCCGCCCGGCCACGCCCGCCGTACCGCGCGGGAGGCGGCGTCCCACACCAGCAGCACATCGGCGCCCGGCAGCCGCCCGGTGAGCCCGTCCGCGTCCGTGTGCTCGACCCGCGCGCGGCCGATGAGGCGCCCGAGCCGGGGCGGCGGCTCGGCGTCCAGCACCAGCACGGTGGGAGCGCGGGGTTCCAGCGGCATCCACGGCCCTTTCGTCGGCTTCCTCGGCGGCGGCCAAGGCCCTGACGTGCGGGGATCGTCCACGTTCGCAGCCGCCGCCCACGCCGTCAACACGGCCTCGCCGCACCGCTCGCAGATCTCGCCGCCCAGCCCGGACCGCCTCACTCCACGGCCCCGGACCGCCTCGCCGGACGGCCCGGCGCCCGGACGGCCCAGCGCGGTGTGGTCGTGGCCCCGATACCCGGGTACCCGACTGACAGCAACGGCGAGCCGCAGCAGAGAGGCTGGACATGACCGCACTCGGATTCCTGTACCCGGGCCACGCGGCCGAGGACGACTATCCCCGCATGGAGCAGCTCCTGGGCAGCGACGTCCGAGTCGACCTCGTGCACACGGATGTCACGGACGACACGGACACCGCCGAGGAGGACCGGGACACGGCCGGGGACGACGCCGTACGCCGGCTGGGTGACCCCGAACGGCTCTCGGCCGCCGCGGAGCAGCTGCGGCTGGCCGGCGCCGAGGCCGTCGTGTGGGCCAGCGCGGAGGGCAGCTTCCGCTACGGCTGGGAGGGCGCCCAGCGGCAGGTGCGCGCCCTGGCGCTCGCGGCGGGCATGCCGGCCTCCTCGACGTCGGTCGGCTTCGCGCACGCGGTGGCCGAGCTGCGGGTGCGGCGGGTCGCGGTCGGCGCGACCTGCCCGGCGGAGGTGGCGGACTTGTTCGCGCGGTTCCTGCGGGCGGCGGACATCGAGGCGGTGGCCGTGCACGCCGCCGGGGACCGGGCGCCGGAGCAGGTCGCCGCCTGGGGCCGTGAGGAACTGCTCGCCCTCGCCCGCGCCGCCGACCACCCGGACGCGCAGGCCCTGCTCCTGCCCGACACCGGCCTGCGCACCGCCGGTCACATCCCGGCCCTGGAAGAGGCCCTCGGCAAGCCCGTGCTGACCGCCAACCAGGTCACCGTCCGCGAGGCCCTGCGCCTGACGGACCGCCGGGTCAACGCCCCCGAGCTCGGGGCGCTGTTCCGGCGGGAGCCGATCGTCCAGGTCTGAGCACCCGGCCGACCCCGGCGGGCCGGGAATAACCGGAGACAGTCCCCTGTTGGCTCGACGGGCCCACGCGGCGCCCGCACCAGGCACCCGGCCGGGCACCCGGCCCGGCACCCCAGGAACAACGCAGGAGGCTCCCCGGTGGACGAGATCCGAGGCACGGCACAGGGCACGGCGCCCGTACCCCTCTCCGTACTGGACCTGGTCACCGTGGGCTCCGGCCGGACCGCGAGCGACGCGCTGCGCACCAGTGTGGAGCTGGCCCGGCTGACCGAGTCCCGCGGCTTCCACCGGTACTGGGTCGCCGAGCACCACTCGATGCCCGGCGTCGCCTCCTCCTCGCCGGCGGTGATCCTCGCCCACCTCGCCGCTCATACCGACCGCATACGCCTCGGCTCCGGCGGGGTGATGCTGCCCAACCACGCGCCGCTGGTGATCGCCGAGCAGTTCGGCACGCTGGAGGCGCTCGCCCCGCACCGGATCGACCTCGGCCTCGGACGCGCCCCCGGCACCGACGGCGCCACCGCCGCCGCCCTGCGCCGCACCGACACCCTGAACGAGGGCGCCGACGACTTCCCGCAGCAGCTCGCCGAGCTGACCCGCTTCCTCGACGACGACTTCCCCGACGGCCACCCCTACCGCCGTATCCACGCCGTCCCCGGCCCGGTCCAGGCGACCTCGCCCGGCGGGGTGCAGTCCCGGCACCGCCCGCCGGTCTGGCTGCTGGGCTCCTCCGGGTTCAGCGCCCGGCTGGCGGGCCTGCTGGGGCTGCCGTTCGCCTTCGCGCACCACTTCTCCGCGCAGAACACCGTCCCCGCCCTCGACCTGTACCGGGACTCCTTCAAGCCGTCCGCCGTGCTGGCCGAGCCGTACGCCCTGATCGGGGTCTCCGCCCTCGCCGCCGACGACGCGCGCGAGGCCCGCCGCCAGGTCCTAGCCACCGGCCTGAACATGGTGCGGCTGCGCACCGGCCGCCCCGGGCTCTTCCCGTCCCCGGAGGAGGCCGAGGCCCACCGCTTCAGCGAACTGGAGAGGGAGTTCGTCGACTCCTGGTCGGCGAACATCGTGCACGGCACCGCCGACGAGGTCCGCGCCGGCCTGGACGACCTGCACAAGCGCACCGGCGCCGACGAGCTGATGCTCACCAGCCACGCCCACCGCGGCGAACTGCGCCTGCGCTCCTACGAACTCGTCGCGGATGCCTACGGACTGCCCACCGGGTGACCGGGCGCACGCCGCCACCAAGACGAACATCGTGCCCCGGGTGCTCGCCGCCTCCAAGACGAACATCGTGCCCCGGGTGCTCGCCGCGTCCAAGACGAACCCCGTGCCCCGGGCGCACGCCTCGCCCAAGACGCACCCCGGGGCTTACGTGCACGCCTCGCTGTAGCGCAGCTCGGAGATGCGGTCCGGCGGCACCGGCCGGGAGTACAGCCACCCCTGGCCGGTGTCGCAGCCGATGCGCCGCAGCCGGTCGGCCTGGGCCGCCGTCTCCACGCACTCGGCGGTGACCGTCAGCCCCAGCCGGTGCGCGAGGTCGATCATCGCCTCGACGATCACCTCGTCCGCCGGGTTCGGCGGCCCCGCCCCGTCGCCGCGCCCCTCGTACTGGAAGCCCCGCACGAACGATCCGTCCAGCTTCAGCACCGACACCGGCAGCCGGGACAGATAGGCCAGGTTGGAGTACCCGGTGCCGAAGTCGTCGATGGCGATGCGCACGCCCATGTCGCTCAGCGCCTGCAACGCCTGCAGCGGCCGGCCGGCCGAGCCCATCACCGCGGACTCGGTCAGTTCCAGTTGCAGCAGGTGCGGGGGGAGCCCGGTCTCGGCGAGGATCGCCGCCACGTCCGCCACCAGGTCGGAGTCCCACACCTGACGCACCGCCACGTTCACGCTCACGAACAGCGGCGGCTCCTGCGGGTGGTCCAGCTGCCAGCGGCGGGCCTGCCGGCAGGCGGTGTTCAGCACCCAACGGCCCAGCGGCACGATCGAGCCGTCCTCCTCGGCCAGCGCGACGAACCGATTCGGCGGCAGCAGCCCGAACCGCGGGTGGTCCCAGCGCACCAGCGCCTCCACCCCGTGCAGCCGCCCGTCCGCCATGCCGACCAGCGGCTGGTACTCCAGCACGAACTCGCCGCGCTCGATGGCCGGCCGCAGCGTGGAGGCCAGCGCCTGCCGGGTCATCAGGTGCGCGTTGCGCTCCGGGTCGAACAGCGTCCAGCGGGACTTGCCGTCCACCTTCGCCCAGTACAGCGTGGTGTCCGCGGCCTGCATCAGCCCCGTCGCCGTCGTCCCGGCGGCGTGCCGCTCCACCACGCCGATCGACGCGGACAGCCCCAGGCGCTGCCCCGCCAGGTCGAACGGCGCCTGCAGCGCGCGCAGGACCGCCTCGGCCAGCTCGGAGAGCTGGTCGGTGCCCGTGGAGTCCTCCACCAGCAGGGCGAACTCGTCGCCGCCGAGCCGCGCCACCAGCGGCATGCTCGTCCGGCCCGCCCCGGCCTCCTCCGCGCAGGCCGTCAGCCGCTCGGCCACGGCGGCCAGCAGCCGGTCGCCGACGCGGTGGCCGAGGGTGTCGTTGACCACCTTGAAGCCGTCGAGGTCCAGGTAGCACAGCCCGATCCGGCCACTGCCGCCGCGCTCGTAGGCGTAGGAGTCCGCCTCCAGGGCGGCCGTCAGCCGCTCGAAGAACAGGGTGCGGTTGGGCAGCCGGGTCACCGGGTCGTGCATCTCCAGGTGGCGCAGTCTGGCCTGCAGATCGCGCCGGGCGCTGATGTCGGTGACCGACAGCAGGACCCCCGGCCGGTCCGCGTCGCCCAGCGCGGAGACGGTGACCTGCACCCACAGCGAGTGGCCGGTGCGCTGCTTCAGCCGCCGGGTGCAGCGCACCCGGGCCTGCCGGCCGCGCAGCAGCTCGCGGTAGGCGTGCCAGGTGCGTGGGTCGGAGGACAGGTCCATCAGGTCGGCGGCCACCTCTCCGGCCAGGGAACCGGGTTCCCGGCCGAGCAGGGTGCCCAGCGACTCGTTGGCGCTGACCACCAGGCCGCCGCGGTCGACGACGGCCATCCCGAGGGGAGCGGCGGCGAAGACGGAGCGGTAGGTCAGCGGGTCGTCGAAGGCGGTCATGGCGAGCGCACCGGCTCCGGTGCCGGTGCGCGGATCGATGGCCCCCTCGGTACCGGACGGGGCTGTGCTGTCACGCTCCGTGACGGCTGACCCGTCGAGGTCTGCCGCGGGCGTCGGCCCTTCGGACGTTCCGCTCACCGCTCGCTCCCGCAGTGCACTTGATCTCTGTCCGCGCAGCAAAGTGTGCCGATCATAGAGGCTGGCCCCGGAGTTGCGCAGCCACTGCTTAGTGTCCCCGACCGGACCGCACTTCTGACAGATCGTTTCTGCCCGCACCTGGACGGGTTCTGGGGGTGCCCGACCGCTTGTGACGTTCCGTGAGTGGTCCGGGGGTGTCGACCGGTCCGCATCCCCCCGGTCCCTCACTCATCCGGTGCAGATAAACAGGGCGTAGTACGACAAATCCACACAGGCTGGATGGCGGTGTCCCCTGAACCGCCCGGAGGTCCCTGTGCCGCGTCCGCTCTCGCGCCCCCGACTGCGCAGTACCGCGGCCGTGTTCACCACCCTCTCCGCCCTCGCCGCCACCTCCCTGTTCTCCGCTCCCTCGGTGGCCGAACCCTTCTCCACCACCCCCTGCGCCCTGCGGCGCACCGCCGCCCACCACTCCGAGGGGCTCGACACCTGGAACCCCGCCTATCCCCGGCCCACCCGAGCCCTGGACGCGGTGATGGTGTTCCTGTCCTTCCCGGACTGGCGGCCCCTGTCCAGCCCCGCCGCGCTGACCGCCGACCACTTCCCGGCCACCAGCCGATTCTTCCGCCAGGCCTCCTACGGCCGGTTCACCTTGCGCGCGCACCCGCTGCGGCACTGGATCCGCATGCCCAAGCCGTCCACCGCGTACGCCATACGGCGCGACTGGCGCCCCGAGCACCGTGCCGCCTACCTGCGCGACGCCCTCGCCGCCGCCGACGGGCTGGTCGACTTCTCCCGCTACGACATCGTCTACCTCGTCGCCGACCCGGACGCGCCGGGCGTGGACTCCGACGCCACCAAGGTGGTCAATCTGCGGGCCCCGCTGCGGGTCGACGGCACCGACATCCGCCGGGTGGTGACGGTGTTCGAACGGCATCCGCCGGACCGGCTGGTTCTCGCCCATGAGACCGGCCATGTCCTCGACCTTCCCGACCTCTACCGGCGGCCCGCCGACGGCAAGGGCGACTGGGACACCCACGTCGGCGACTGGGACCTGATGGGCAGCCAGTTCGGGCTCGCCCCGGACCTCCTCGGCTGGCACAAGTGGAAGCTCGGGTGGCTGCGACCGCGCCAGGTGGCGTGCGTGCAGGGCACGGAACCGGCGCGCCTCACCCTGGAGCCGCTGGGTGCCGGTCCGGGGGTGCCCGTGCTCCGCGCGTCCGGCATGCCCTTCTTCGGGCTCGGCCGCGGCACCAAGCTGGCGGTGGTGCGCACCGGCGTCGACACCGCGCTCGCCTTCGAGGCGCGCGAGCAGGTGGGCAACGACCGGAACGCCTGCCGCTCCGGGATCCTCGTCTACCGGGTCCGCGGCGGCACCGAGTCCGGCCGGGGGCCGGTCGAGGTGATCGACGCCCACCCGGACACGGACGCCTGCTGGGAGCGCTCGGTCTATCCGCCGCTCGCGGACGCGCCGGTCGGGGTGGGCGAGAGCTTCACCGTGCCGGGGCGGGAGGGGACCCTGGGCGTCCGGGTGATGGTCGAGGGCCGGACGGCGTCCGGGGGGTGGACGGTGCGGATCACGCCTGGGGTGTGACCCGGGTGTGAGGGGCGTATGCGAAAAGCCCCCCGCTTGTGCGAGGGGCCTTCCCGTCGAGTGCGCCGCCAGGGACTCGAACCCCGGACCCGCTGATTAAGAGTCAGCTGCTCTAACCAACTGAGCTAGCGGCGCCTGCTGACGTCGTAGACCTTAGCATCCTGCTCCGGGGAGAACGAAATCGAAATCCGGGTCCCCGTCCGGGCCGCCCGCACGGCCGCCCACAGCAGTATCTCGGGGCCCGGCAGCCACGGGCGGCGGGTGTCCGGGGCCACCAGCCAGCGGGAACCGGAGGCGCCGGGGCCGGCCAGGGACGGCACGGTGACGGCGTCGCCGGTGCCGTGGCAGAGCAGGGGCGGGACGGCGGCCGTACGACCGGCGGGGTGCCCGGCGCCGGTGTCCGACGGGCCGCTGCCCCACTCCTCCCAGGCCAGCAGGGACGGCAGCCGCCGGGCCGTCCCGGGGGCGGCGAACAGCAGCACCCGCCCGCGGTGCACGGCCACCGGGCCGGAGCCCGCGCCCTCGTCCCACAACCGGTCGAGCATGCGGCGGCCGAACAGCGCCGGCACGCTCACGACGTCGAAGACGGAGCCGCACGGCAGGACGACGGGCGCGTCGGGACGCTCCCGCCAGTGGGCGAGCGCGCTGCGCGGATACGTTCCGGCGGAGGCCAGCCAGGCGGCACCGTCCGCGGTGGCGCCGACGGCGTCGAGGGTCTCGTCCCATACGCTGCTCATACCTGACAGGTGTACCTGTGGTGAGCGTGCGGTTCCGGTGAGTTGCCGAAACCCGGGACAGCGGAGCGCGGAACGGCTATCCTGCCCGCCTGGCATATGCCGGACGTCGGTGCGCGCGCCTCAGACCGGGTCGACGGGGCTGACTCCCTCGCCGTCTCGCAGCAGGTCCCGCCCGAATTCGACCATCTTCTTGGCGTAGTCCTCGGTCCACTCCGCCCGCTCGGCGATGTCCGCCGCGGTCAGCCGGTCGAACCGCCGGGGGTCGGCCAGCTGGGCCGCCGCCATGGCCTGGAACTCCACCGCCCGGTCGGCAGCGGCGCGGAACGCCAGCGTCAGCTCCGTGGCGCGTGTCAGCAGGGCCCGGGGGTCGTCGATCGACTCCAGGTCGAAGAAGTGCTCCGGGTCGCCGGCGGCCTCCGCCGGCTCGAACAGCAGGGGCGCGGGGCGTAGCCGCGGCTCAGGGTGACGCGGCGTGGGCTCCGCCATGTCGTGACCTCCTCCTCGGGTCGCTACCGGCCCGCCCGGATCACCCGCACGGACCACCCTCCATTCTCCCCCGCCCCCGCCGTGCGGACTCCCCCCACTTCGGCAGAGCCCCCGGGGCTCGCAGAGCCCACCGGTCAAGAGCCCCTCCGGTCCCGCAGAGCCCCCGGTCCCGCAGAGCCCCCGGTCCCGCAGAGCCCCCGGTCCCGCAGAGCCCCCCGGCCCCGAAGAGCCACCACCCCCGCACGTCCCGGCGCGGCCCGGTTCCGTCACGGCCGCCAGGCCACCCGGTGTTCCGCGAGGTGGGCCAGGACCGCGTGGTTGGCCTCCCAACCGTCCGGAAACTTCACCAGAGTGCCGAGCTGGACCGGCTCCGTGGACGGGTAGTCGTCGAGGAGGTCGGTGACCCCGGCGCGGCACACGACGATGCAGGCGTGGCGGTGGCGGGAGGCCAGGACGCACAGGCGGCCGGTCTCCAGGTGGAAGGCGGTGGCGTCGGGGCGGCCGGACAGCGGATGCAGGACGACCGTGACGTCGAACTCCATGCCCTGCAGCCGGTTGGCCGTGTCCACCGTGACGTCCGGCACCGCGAGGTCCGCGAGAGCCGCCCGGACCGCCGCGGCCTGGTCCCGGTGCGCCGTACCGACGGCGATGCGGTCGGCGGTCAGCGGAGCCGGCACCGGGGAGCGCTCCGAGGTCGCCGCCCCGCCCCGGTCCAGCAGCCGTCGTACCACTGCGGCGACCGCGCGGACCGCCTCCGGGTCCGTGCGCGGCGTGTGCCGGGCCGGCAGCTCCAGCAGCCCCCAGCCGGTCTCCGCCGCCTCGTCGATCACCCGGTCCGGGCCGGACCCGTCCGACGGCACCGCGAACGCCAGGCTCCGGTCCCCGTGGCCGGTGCCGCTGCGGAACCGCGTGTACGGGTAGAACGCGTCCGAGACCAGCGCAGCGGCCGACGCCGGCAGCCGCCACGACACCGGCAGCCGGTGCTGGGGCAGCTCCGGGTTGTGCGCCAGCAGCGTGGTCACCGCCGACGCCGACGGGTCGTACGACAACCCCGCCCACTGCTCGCTGCCCACGATCGCGAACGGGTCCAGCTGCCCCGGATCGCCCACGAACAGCGCCCGCTCGAACAGGCCGGCCACGGCCAGCAGCCCGTCCGAGCGCATCTGGTACGCCTCGTCGACGATCGCGTGCCGCCACGGCTCGTCGGCCTTCACGTGCGCCCACTTCGCCGCCGTGGAGATCACCACCGGCAGCCCGCCGAGGTCCCCGGCCTTCGCCGACTTCCGTACGTTCGCCAGGTCGTCCAGCGCCTTGTCGTAGGGGTCGGCGTCGCTGCTGTGCAGTCGGCCCACCGGCAGGTCGGGGGACTTGTCGGCGAGGCGCAGCACCAGGTCGTCGACCTGCGCGTTGGTCTGCGCCACCACCATCAGCGGCCGCCCGGCCTCGGCGAGCTCCAGCGCGGCCCGCACCACCAGCGTGGACTTGCCGGCGCCGGGCGGGGAGTCGACGACGACACCGCGCGCGGTGCCGTGCAGGGTGTCGCGCAGGATGGCGTCGGTGGCGCGGGTCGCGGCCGTACCGGGGTCGAAGCCGGCCTCGGTGGTCACAGGACGTCCTCCTCGGTGACGGGGTCTGCGGCCTCGGGTGCCTGCTCGCCGGGCGGCCCGCCGTGGGTCCACGGGGTATCCTCCGGGTCGGGCAGCCTCGCGCCGCCGCGCTGCTCGTGCTCGAACAGCGTGAAGCACACCCGGTCGCCCTTCTCGGGCACCGACCCCTCCTCGGGCTCCTTGCCACGGCCCATCTTGTCGACGATCCGCAGGACCAGCAGCGACCCGTCGTCCTCCAGGCGCACGAACTCCGCCGCCTGGGGCCTGCCGCCCAGCGACCGGTAGACCTTGGCCCGCTCGGCGAGGTGCGGCCGGTCCTCGGTGCGGACCGTGACCAGCGGGCGCGGGCTGGGCCGCCGGCTCTCGGAGTGGGCCATCACGACGTCGGTGACCTCGCCGGCGAACGCCTCCCCGGCCAGCCGCCGCCCGGCCATCACCAGCGGGTCGTCCAGCGCCTCCTGCGCCTCCAGCCGGGCCTGCTCCCGCTCGCGCGTGGCGAGCTTGTTGGCCGCCGTGACCGCGTCGTCGCGGCGCGGCTGCGGGGGCTCTCCGGCCAGGACGCGGTCGCGGTGCCCGGTGAAGGACCAGCGGTCGCGGGTCCAGCGCTCCTCGACGTGCGCCCCCTCGGGCAGCGCCCGCAGCAGGTCCAGGCCCCGCCAGACCCGCTCCCAGGTGGGCAGGGTGCGGCTCAGCACCAGCTCGCGGATCTCGCGCTCGGCCGCGGTGAGGACACCGAGCCGGTCGTCGGCCTGCAGGCCGTCCTCGGCGGCGGCCAGGGCGGTGCGCGCCCGGTCGTAGCGTTCGATGGCCGGTGCGAGCAGCCGGTTGTCGAACGCCGGATCGGTGGCCGGGCCGGCCGGCGGGCACAGCAACTGGCCGTCCGCGTCCCGCCCCGACTCGGCGAGCCGCGCGGCCTCGGCGCCCGATCCGTCCTCCGGGGGGTCGATCCACGCGAGCAGGGCACCCAGGTGCTGGTCCTCCACGCCGGACTGCCCGGTCGCCCAGTGCCGGGCGAGCACGTCGGTGAGCGCGAGCAGCAGGGTGGAGCCGGGCACCCGGGCCCGCTCCCCGAAGTGCGTCAGCCACCGTCCCAGCAACGGCACGCGCGGCGGCGCGGGATGCGGGGCCTCCGGCTCCTGTTCCGCGGTGCGCCGGAACCGCATGGAGCGGCCCAGCAGGCGGACGAAGTCGATGCCCGCGCGGCTCGGCACGATCAGCTGCGGGGCGTCCGCGCACAGCTCGACCTCCACCTTGACGCGCTTGCCGGTCTCCGGGTCGGTCTCGGTGCGCTCGGCGGCCTCGACCACCCCGGTGTAGGAGTCGACGTACGGCAGGACGACGTCGGCGAGGTCGGCGAGGAAGGCGAACCGCAGGTCGCGGTCGCGCGGCTGCGGCACCACCAGCAGCCGGGGCGCGTCCCGGTCGGTCCCGACGAGCGCCCCGAGCGGCGCGCCCGCCTCACCGGCGGTGGTGAGCGGCACGAGGACCAGGGGCCGCCGCGACACGTGCCGGTGGCGGACGGTCGCCGTCGGCTGCGCGCGACCGGTGGCGACGGCCTCCAGCCGGGCGAGGGTGGCCATCAGCGACATGCCGCCTCCCCGCGGGCCTCACCGAGCGCCTCCGCGCGCAGCGCCGCCGCTCTGCGCAGCGCCGCCACCGCCGGGTCCGCGGGATCCCCGTCCTCGCCGCGGGCGGCGGCGAGGACGTCCTCGACGGTGCTCAGGCCGCCGAGCTCGGCGCGCACGGAGCGGCCCAGGGGGGTCACCGCGCCGGCCGCGCGGGACCGTTCGCGGCAGTGGAAGGCCAGCTCGCAGGCGGACAGGCACTCGGGCGCGTAGGACGCCGGCAGCGCCTCCACGGCGGCGGTGAGCCGCTCGGCGGGCAGGTCGGGCGCGAAGCAGGTGCCCTCCGGGAGGGTGTCGGCGATGTCCTGCACGCGGGTGAGGCGGGCCAGTTGCCGGGCGGTGACGGCGCGCTGCTTGCGGATGTCCACGGCGGAGCCGGTGGGCTGGTTGGAGAAGTCCTTAGGGCAGACCAGCAGGACCCGCTCACGCACCCGTGGCGCCGGGTCCAGCCGGGCGGCGACCCGCTCCAGCGCCAGTACGTAGACCGCGGCCTGGCGGGCGGCGGCCCCGACCTTCGCCGGGTCGGCCGCGCCGTCCAGCATCGGGAACGACTTGATCTCCACGACGCTCCAGCTGCCGTCGGGGTGCACGACCACCGCGTCCGGCTCCAGGAAGGCGGGGGAGCCCGCCACCTCGAGGGCGAGCATGGGATGGTCGAGCAGCGTCCACGCGCCGGTCGCCTCGGAGGCCTCCCGCAGCGCCAGGGCCGTACGGGCCGTGCGCCCCTCGGGGCCGATCGCGCTCAGGTCGGGGACCGCGGCGCAGGCCGGGGGCTCGGCCGCGGGGTCCAGCCGGTCGTGCACCAGCCGCAGCAGCTCCGCGCCGCCGTCCGCCTTGACCCGCGCCTCGAAGGCGTTGCCGCGGATCAGGGCGAACTGGGACTGGCCGAAGGCCGAGGGCGAGCCCAGCGCGCTCGCCAGGGCGGTCTTGTCCACCCCGGCGCCGTCGAGGAGCGCGCGCCGCCGGCACCCGGGGTTCGCCGCGAGCGCGGCGAGGGCCCGCGCGTCCAGCGCCTTGGCCGGTACGTCGGGCCCGCGCAGCTCAGCGAGCCGCCGCCGGAGCGCCGTCCCCCGCGTCGGTGGGGGCGGCGTCCGGTTCGGCTCCGGATGCGAACCCTGTTTCGCGCTGCCGTGGAAGTCGCTCACCCGGGGAAGTCTTGCATTCGCCACTGACAATCGAGGCCGGAGCGTCGGAAGTCGCGCCGGGAGAGGCGGCGGAAGCCCGCGTGGGTGACGCGCCCGGGGCGCTCTTCGCGAGCGCCGGGAAGCGGACGGCGAGCCGGGCCTGCACCCGGTCCGTCGCGCGCAGCACCAGCGGCGTCAGCAGCAGCCCGACCCCCATCACGGCCACGCCCGCGACCGCGTCGAGGAAGTAGTGGTTGGCGGTGCCCATCACCACGATCGTCGTCACCAGCGGGTAGACGACCCCGGCCACCTTGGCGGAGCGCGTGCCGCCGTGCCGCCACAGCATGACACCGCACCACAGGGCCCAGCCCACGTGCAGACTCGGCATCGCCGCGTACTGGTTGGTCATGCCGCCCATCCCGCGCGGGGCGCTCGCCTCGCCGCCCCACCAGCCGTACGAGCTGTACTGGGCCATCGTGTCCACGAAGCCGTGGCTCGCCGACAGCAGTCGCGGCGGGCAGGTGGGCAGCAGGGTGAAGCCGATCAGGCCGATGAACGTCGACGTCATCAGCCAGGTGCGGGCCGCCCGGTAGTGCCCGACCCGCGACCGGAACAGCCAGACCAGCAGCACCGGGGTGACCACGTAGTGCAGCGACGCGTACCAGAAGTCCGCCGGCACGCCCAGCCACGCCTGGTGGGTGAACAGCCGGTTGAGCGGGTGCTCGGCGTTGATGTACAGGAACTTCTCGATGCGCAGGATCGCCAGACCGTGGTCGACGGCCGAGGAGACGTCGCCCCGCGCGAGCAGTCTGCCCGCGGAGTAGCAGCCGTAGACCAGCAGGATCAGCGGCAGCTCCGTCCACCAGCGCAGCCGTGTCAGCGAGGCCGCCACGGTGCCCGGTGACTCGGTGTGGGGCATCCGATCGCCTCTCCTTCGTGTCGCTTCCGCGGTCGCCGTCCCATGTCGCCGCGTGCCGCGGCATCGGGCGTGTCACTTTACGGCGTATGTGCGCGCCGGTGCCCGGCACCCCGGCCCTCAAGACGCCGAGACCGCCCCCTGGGTTGCCCCTCTCAGGTGTGAGCGATGATGGAGGGGTTCGTCCCCTGATCCACCCGGAAGGTCCCCATGGCACCGCGCATCCTGCTGGCCCGGCACGGGCAGACCGAGTGGTCGCTGGCCGGCAAGCACACCGGCAGGACGGACGTCCCGCTGCTGGAGGAGGGCCGGCGCGGCGCCAAGCTGCTCGGCGAGCGGCTGCGGCGCGCGCCCCTCGGCGGTCTTCCCGGCACCGAGGTGCGCACCAGCCCGCTGGTACGCGCGCGTGAGACTTGCGAACTGGCCGGCTTCGGCGAGCGCGCGACCGTGTGGGACACGCTGATGGAGTGGGACTACGGGGCGTACGAGGGGATGACCCCCGCCGAGATCCTGGACACCCGCCCCGGCTGGCTCATCTGGCGCGACGGTGTGCCGGACGGGGAGACACTGGCCGAGGTCACCGCCCGCGCCGACGAGGTGGTCGCCTGGGCCCGGTCCGCCGACCGGGACGTCCTGGTCTTCGCCCACGGGCACATCCTGCGCTCCATAGGCGCCCGCTGGCTCGGCCTGCCCCTCGACTTCGGCGCGCGGATCCGGCTGAACCCGACGTCCCTGTCCGTGCTCGGCTGGGCCTACGGCGAGCCGGCCGTCGAGAGCTGGAACGACCTGGGGCACCTGGCCGCGTGACGCGCCCGGCGCCCGGTCCCGTACCGGGTCAGACCGTCCGGGGCAGCGAGGCGTGCCGCTCCAGGAACGCGGCCACCCCCGTCGCCCGCCGGTGCGGCAGGAGTACCCGCGCGGTGCCCGCCAGCATGGTCTGGACGCGGGACGACTGGACCTGCTCCAGCAGATCCAGGACGCGCATGCCGGCCGCCGCTGCCTCGTCGGGGCGGCCCCCGCGCGCGAGGTCGTCGGCCAGCTCCGCGGTGTAGAGGGCGATGTTCCGGGTGAAATGCGGATCCTGCAGCCGGGTCGCGCGGGACGCGTGACGGGCGGCGCGGGGCCAGTCGCCGAGCGTGGACCAGCACTGCGCCTCCAGCACCTCCAGTTCGGCCTCCCCGTAGAAGCTCATCCACTCCGGGTCGGCGTCCGAGGGCCCGCGGCCGAACAGCGCCTGTGCCCGCACCAGGGCCTGCTCGCAGGCCGACCGGTCGGCGAGCCCCGCCCAGCCGCCCGCCTCGCGCAGCGAGAGCAGCGACATCAGCCGGGCCGAGCCCAGGGGCCGGGCGGCGCGCTGGGCCGCCTGCGCGGCCCGGACCGCCTCGCGGGGCCGGCCCGCGTCGCGGGCGAGGAAGGCGGTGTTGCAGAAGGCGTGTGCCTCCAGCGCCTGGTCGCCGGTCACGCGCGCGGTGGCGAGCGCTTCGGCGTAGTGCGAGCGGGCGTCCTCGAACCGGCCCGAGTCGTGCGCCAGCCAGCCCACGGAGATGGCGAGTTCACCGGCGCCCGAGTGCAGCCGGTCGGCGGTCGCCTGCCGGGTCGCGCCGGCGTCCAGCAGCGCGTAGGCGGCGCGCAGCGGGGCGGCCGCGCGCCGGTAGAGACCGTCGGCGCCGTGCCGGTCGTCCAGCAGCCGGATCCTGCGGACGGCTTCTTCCAGGACGCCCGCCTCGCCCGCCCCGGCGCGGCGCACCGGTCGCCGGGCGGCCGAAGCGTCCGGGGCGAGCCCGAGCGGGCCCAGGGAGGCGGCGGCCAGGGTGGCGCCTCCGCCGGTCATGAATGCGCGACGCAGCACGTCGCTCTCCTCGTGGTTGTGGTGCGGGTCGTACGGATGGTGCATGTCGGGCCGGTCGTGCGGGGCGTGGACGGCGTGTGCTTCCTGCGGGTCCTGCGTGTCGATCAGGTGGTGCGGTTCTGGGGCGTTCTCCGGGGCATACGGCTCACGCGCCCCGCGCGTCTCACCGGCGCCGGGCGCGTCGTCCGCTGTACGCGCCCCGCGCCCGCGCACCGAGGAGCGGGGCGCGAAGCCCAGGTCGGTGAGCGTGCGGCCGGGAAACATGTGCAGGAACACCCGCTCGTAGGCGTAGTTGGGACAGCGGATCTCACCGGCCTCGACCCGCCCGATGTAGCGAGCGTCACAGCTCACCCGCTCGCCGATCTCCCGGGCGGCCCGCCGCACCAGCGCGGCGAACTCCGCGGGTGAACGCCGGCCGCGCAGGCGCCGGAAGACGAGGTTGGGCCGCGGTGGCCGGCTGGGCCGGGGCGTGGGCACCGTTGACGACGCCATGGCCGGGTCCTCTCGTGCGAACCGTCGAACCATGCCGGATCCAGGGGCGGTCCGACCGCGAAGACGATCAGCCGACCGTCCTGTCTCCGGCGGGCAAGAACGTACCTGCTGCACCAGGGCCGCCACGCGATGTTTGACTACAAACCGGATATGTCACCCGTGATCTGCCATGAACTGCCATCCTTTGCGGCGGACTTCGGCCGTAGCCCTTGACGCGCTCCCGCGTTGAACCCGTCAGACCGCCGTCAGGGGTTCCGTTCCGTCGTGGAGGCCGGCATGGAGACCAGTCAGGGAAACGTTCCTTGTACGCCGTGCGATCTGGTGACCGTGCCGGCGCGGCAGGGCCTGGAAGCGGTGGACATCCTGCGGCGGGGCGCGGGTGACAGCGTCGGTCCCGTGCTGCACGACGACGGGGGCGGCACGCTGGGCTTCGTGGTGCCGGCGGGGACGGCGGCCGCCTGGGACGTGCCGGGCAGCACCTGTACGGGGACCGACGGACGAGGCCTGCGGCTGGACCCGGAGCCGCCGGTGGCCGGCTCGGACTGGCTGCTGCCGCCCGGCGAGGCCGACCTCGCGACCGACCCGGCGGTGCTGCGCAGAGCGCTGGGCGAGGCGGCACGGCTGATCGAGGCGGCGGACAGCTGCGAGTGATCGCACGCGCTTCGCGTCCCCGGCGCCACGCCGCA
This sequence comes from Streptomyces sp. bgisy159, assembly GCF_057707805.1. NCBI lineage: Bacteria > Bacillati > Actinomycetota > Actinomycetes > Kitasatosporales > Streptomycetaceae > Streptomyces > Streptomyces sp. bgisy159. Next base: position 68,001 of record NZ_JBYIQX010000005.1, read on the forward strand.
CCCCCGCCCCTGCGAAAATGGCCCGATGGGAAGGTCCAGGAACGCCCGGCGCGGGCGGGGAGCCGCCGAACCCGTCGTCGAGAGCGTGGACGGCGGGGTCGCCCAGCTGATCCCCGACCGGGAGCGGCCCCGGGCCTGGACGCTGCTCATCGACGGCGCACCCCAGTCGCACGTCGACCTCGACGACCCGGCTCGTCTGGAGTTCGAGTACCAGCGGCGGCTGGGCCACGTCATCGACCTCGTCGCACCGCCCGGCCGGCCGGTCCACGCCGTGCACCTCGGCGGCGGCGCGTTCACCCTCGCCCGGTACGTCGCCGCCACCCGGCCCCGCTCCACCCAGCAGGTGGTCGAGCGGGACGGGAGCCTCGTCCGGCTGGTGCGGCGCGAACTGCCGCTGGACCCGGCGGCCCGGATACGGGTGCGGTCCGTGGACGCCCGCGAGGGGCTGGCCAAGGTGCCCGACGGCTGGGCCGACCTGATCATCGCCGATGTCTTCGGCGGGGCCCGGACGCCGGCCCATCTGACCTCCACCGAGTTCCTCGACGCGGTCCGCAGGGCGCTGCGCCCGGACGGTGTCTACGCCGCGAACATCGCCGACGGCCCGCCCCTGGCCCATCTGCGCGGCCAGATCGCCACCGCCGCCGCGCGGTTCGCCGAACTGGCCCTGGTCGCCGACCCGACGGTGCTGCGCGGCAAGCGGTTCGGCAACGCGGTGCTGGTGGCCGCGGACGGTGCGCTGCCGGTCGCCGAACTGACCCGCCGGGCCGCCTCCGACCCGCACCCCGGCCGGGTCGAACACGGGCGCGCCCTCACCGACTTCGCCGGCGGCGCCGCACCGGTCGCGGACGCGTCGGCCGTCGCGTCGCCGGCCCCGCCGCCGTCCGTGTTCCAGTAGCCGCTCGCGTGACGGTGGCCGCGGCGGAGGCGGGGACGGTGGCCGTGACGGCGCGTCAGTACGTCCCGATCTCCACCCGTGGCGGCCCGTCGTGCCAGGTGCAGAACACCGACACCCGGTCGGTGCCCGAGCTGAACTCCACGCGGATCCATGAGGCGGTGGTCCAGGTCTGCATCGACCAGCCGGGGCCCGGTGTGGCCGAGACGAGACCCGCTGACGTCGCGCCGAGGTCGAAGACGACCCGGCCGCCGTCGGTGTCGTAGCTCCTGACCCGGCCGGACGGGCCGGAGGGGGTGGCCGTGGCGCGCGGCTTCGCCGAAGGGGCGGCGGAGGACGGTGCCGGGCTCGTGGAAGGGGCGCGGGAGGCGTCGGCCGACGGTGTCCCGGAGGACGGTGCGGGCCGGCTGGTCGCCGGGGGCAGCGGCCCGGGCTCCCGCGCGGGCTTGTCGTCGCCGGCCGCCGCGAGGGGCAGGGCGTACGGCCGCTCGTAGGCCGTGCCCGCCATCACCGTGTGCACACCCCACCACGACAGCGTGACCGCCGCGCCGGTGGCGAGCGACCAGGCCAGTACGTGTACGAGTCCTCTGCGCATCGCGGGCCATACTGCCCCACGTCCCCCGTGGGTGTCGCCCCGTCGTCCATAAAGGGGGAGTTGTCCACAGGCTCCCGACCGGCTCGCCCGCATGGCGTACGGTGCGGCGCATGGCAAGTGTGCTCGTGGTCGAGGACGACCAGTTCGTACGCTCGGCGCTGATCCGGCACCTGACCGACGCCGCCCACACGGTGCGCAGTGTCGGCACGGCGCTGGAGGCGCTGCGCGAGGTCGCCCATTTCCGTTTCGACCTGGTCATCCTGGACCTGGGACTCCCGGACCTGGACGGTTCCGAGGCGCTGAAGATGCTGCGCGGCATCACGGACGTGCCCGTCATCATCGCCACCGCACGCGACGACGAGGCGGAGATCGTCCGGCTGCTGAACGCGGGCGCGGACGACTATCTGACCAAGCCGTTCTCCGTGGAGCACCTGGCGGCGCGGATGGCCGCCGTGCTGCGCCGCTCGCGCGCCGGCACCGGCGAGGCGCCGGCGGACGGAGTGCTGCGCGTCGGCGGCCTGACCGTCGACCCGATGCGCCGCCAGGCCGAACTCGACGGCCTGCGGCTGGACCTGACCCGCCGTGAGTTCGACCTGCTGGCGTTCCTGGCCGGCCGGCCGGGCGTCGTCGTACCGCGCCGGGAACTCCTCGCCGAGGTGTGGCAGCAGTCGTACGGGGACGACCAGACCATCGACGTCCATCTGTCCTGGCTGCGCAGGAAACTGGGCGAGACCGCCGCCGACCCGAGGTACCTGCACACCCTGCGGGGCGTCGGGGTGAAACTGGAGCCGCCCGCCGAGGGCGTCTCGGGCGGGGGGCCGGTGCGATGAGGTGGGCGCTGGTCAAGGTCTGTCTGGCCGTCACCACCATGGTCGTGGTGGCGTTCGCCGTGCCGCTCGGACTGGTCGTCAAGGAGATGGCCCGGGACCGCGCCTTCTCCAACGCGGAGCGGGAGGCGGCCGTCGTCGTGCCCGCGCTGTCCATCACCACCGACCGCGACCAGCTGGAGCGGGTCCTCGCCTCGGGCGGCGGTGACGACGGCATGGCCGTGCACCTGCCGGCCGGGCCGGGCCGCGCCGCCGTCGACCTCGGCCGGCAGCGGGCCGGCAACGAGGACATCGCGACCGTACGGCGGATGGGCCGGGCCTCCACCGCCGAGGTGCCGGGCGGGTTCGTGCTGCTGCAGCCGGTCGCGGTGAGCGTCGGCACGGCGGTGATCGAGGTGTTCGTGCCCGAGGCGGAGGTGACCAACGGCGTGGGCACGGCCTGGGCGGTGCTCGCCGCCGTGGGCGCCGCGCTGGTCGTCGGCTCGGTCGCGGTCGCCGACCGGCTCGGGGTGCGGATGGTGCGGCCGGCCCAGCGGCTCGCCGTGGGGGCGCACGAGCTGGGCGAGGGGCGGCTGGGCGCCCGGGTGCCGGAGGACGGGCCGACCGAACTGCGGCGCGCGGCGGTCGCGTTCAACTCGATGGCGGACCAGGTCGTCCAGCTCCTCGCGAACGAACGGGAACTGGCGGCGGACCTGTCGCACCGGCTGCGCACCCCGCTGACCGTGCTGCGGCTCAACACGGCCTCGCTCGGCGACTCACCGGCCGCCGACCAGACCCGGTCGGCGGTCGCCCAGCTGGAGCGCGAGGTCGACACCATCATCCGGACCGCCCGCGAGGCCAAGCCGCAGACGGCGGCCGCCGGCCCGGGAGCCGGGTGCGACGCGGCGGAGGTGGTGCGCGAACGGATGGCGTTCTGGTCGGCGCTCGCCGAGGACGAGGGCCGCAAGGTGCGGCTGGCCGGGGTGGAGCGCCCGGTGCGCATACCCGTGGCCCGCGCCGACCTCGCCGCCGCCCTGGACGCGCTGCTCGGCAACGTCTTCCGCCACACCCCCGAGGGCACCGCCTTCGCGGTCGACGTGCACAACGCCGAGGACGCGGTGATCGTGCTGGTGTCGGACGCGGGTCCGGGCATAGCCGACCCGGAGGCGGCGATGGCGCGCGGCCGGGGATCGGGCAGCGACGGCTCGACCGGGCTGGGGCTGGACATCGTACGGCGGCTCGCGGAGTCGACCGGCGGGGATGTGCGGATCGGGTCGTCGGTGCTGGGCGGCACCGAGGTGCGGATCTGGCTCCAGCTGGACGGGCACGGGCCGACGCCCGCGCGCCGGGGACACCGGGGTGCGGTGCGGCGGCGGGGGCGGGGGCGCACCGCGGGCGGGACGGGCGGAGCCTTCGAGGGCGCCGGGAGGCCCGGGGCGGGGGAGCCCCGGCAGGCCGCCGGAGGGAGCCGGGTGGCCCGAATGGTCTCTACCTTTAACCGATCCCGATCCCTTCCTTAAGCGCGCCCTAAGATCCCCGACGCCCGTCCGGGACAGGCGGTTTGCCCGGTTCCGGATCGCTAGCGTGCCTTCGCGATCCCACCCGAGAGCAGCGAAGGCAGGCACGTGATGAGTTCCCATCGGCGCAAGGTCAGCGGCAGGAACAAGGCGATCGGCGGTGTCGTCGCGGCGGCCGTCGTGGGCGGTGGTGTCTTCGTGTTCACCAGCACCGCCCAGGCCGCCGGGATCGGCGCCGCGTACACCAAGACCAGCGAGTGGTCGACGGGCTACACCGCGCAGTACGTCGTCACCAACAACACCGGTCGGGCGAAGGCCGACTGGACGCTGGAGTTCGAGCTGCCGTCCGGAGCGACGCTGGGCTCGCTGTGGAACGGCGAGTCGAGCGTGAGCGGCCGGCAGGTCACCGTGAAGCCGCCGAAGTGGGACACCGACGGGCTCGCGGTCGGCGAGTCGGTGACCGTCGGCTTCGTCGTCAACGGCACCGCCGACCCGACCGGTTGCCGTATCGACGGCGTCACCTGCTCCACCGACGGCGGTGCCACGCCCGAGCCCAGCGGCCGCCCCACCCAGTCCCCGACGACGGCCCCGACGACACCCCCGACGACGGCCCCCACGCCCACCACCCCCACCGCCGAACCCTCGCAGCCCAGCGGCACGGGCACCCCCGGCACCGGCACCCCCGGTACGGGCACGTCCGGCACCGCCCGCTTCGCCCCGTACGTCGACACCTCGCTCTACCCGGCCTTCGACCTGCTGGCGACCGCCCGGGCGACCGGGGTGAAGGACTACAACCTCGCCTTCGTCACCGACGGTGGCGGCTGCACCCCGAAGTGGGGCGGTGTGACGGACCTGGCCGACGACGCGGTGGCCGCCCAGATCGGCGCCCTGCGCGACCAGGGCGGGGACGTCCGCGTGTCCTTCGGCGGCGCGGCCGGCTCCGAACTCGGCACCACCTGCGCCTCGGCGGACAAGCTGGCGACGGCGTACGGCAAGGTCGTGGACGCCTACGGGCTGACCAAGGTGGACTTCGACGTCGAGGGCGGCGCGCTGCCCAACACGGCCGCCAACTCCCGCCGCGCCCAGGCGATAGCCGAGCTCCAGCGGCGCCACCCCGCCCTGGACGTCTCCTTCACCCTCCCGGTGATGCCCGAGGGCCTCACCCAGGACGGCGTGAACCTGCTCGCGGACGCCAAGTCCCACGGGGTGCGGATCAGCGCGGTCAACATCATGGCGATGGACTACGGCCCGGCGTACAGCGGCGACATGGGCGGCTACGCCGAACAGGCCGCCACCGCCACCCAGGCCCAGATCAAGAGCGTGCTGGGGCTGAGCGACAGCGCGGCCTGGAAGACGGTCGCCGTCACCCCGATGATCGGCGTCAACGACGTCGCCTCCGAGGTCTTCAAGGTGGACGACGCCGCCCAGCTGGTCGCCTTCGCCAAGGCCAAGGGGCTGGGCTGGCTGTCGATGTGGTCCGCGACCCGCGACAAGCAGTGCGCGGGCGGCACCAAGAACACCGCGGACGCCACGTGCAGCTCGATCCTGCAGGACCCGTTCGCCTTCTCCAAGGAGTTCGCGGCGTACCGGTGACCTACGACCGGCGGCGATCGGCGGCCTACCGGAGACCGGCGCTGATCGGCGACCGGCACCGGCGACCGGCACCGGCGGCAGACCGCGGCCGGAGAGAGCGGCGGGGCCCGGGAGCGCCCCCACAACGTCCCGGGTCCCGCCTGTCCGGTGGTCCCGCCTCTTCGGCGGGTACGCCTCCCCGGCCGTTACGCCCTTCCCGTGGTCACGGCTGGACGGGTTCGGCCGGCGGCGTCACGGACTCGGCCGGCGGCGCCACGGGCTGGGCGGGCGGCAGGACGGCCTCGGACTCCGGCACCCCGGTCTCGGCCGGCGGCAGGACGCCGGACTTGGCGGCCCGGCTGTACCAACGGGCGCTGGACTTCGGGGTGCGCTCAAGGGTCTCGTAGTCCACGTAGACCGCCCCGAAGCGCTTCTCGTAGCCGTACGCCCACTCGAAGTTGTCCATGAGGGACCACAGGAAGTAGCCACGCACGTCGGCGCCGTCGGAGATGGCCCGGCGGACCGCCCCCAGGTGGCCGTGCAGGTACGCGATGCGCTCCGGGTCGTGCACGGCGCCGTCGGGCCCGGGCTTGTCGTCGTAGGCCGCGCCGTTCTCGGTGATGTACAGCGGCAGACCCGGCGCCTCCCGGGTGTAGCGCATGATCAGGTCGTGCAGGCCCGACGGGTCGACGGTCCAGCCCATCGCCGTGCGCTCGCCCGGCGTCTGGTGGAAGGCGACGTCGTCCGCGCCCGGCCAGGGGGAGTGGTCGCTGGCGCCGTGGCCGTCCGCGCGCGGCCCCTCGGGCGCGTTCCGCGCCGCCGAGACCAGCGCCGGCGTGTAGTAGTTGAGGCCGAGCGCGTCCAGCGGCTGGTGGATGGTCTGCACGTCGCCGTCCTGGACGAAGGACCAGTCGGTGACCGACCGCGTCGCCTCCAGCAGGGAAGCCGGGTAGGCGCCGTGCAGGATCGGCCCGTGGAAGACGCCGTTGGCGAGGTCGTCGATGCGGCGGGCGGCGTCGAGGTCGGCCGGGTCCTCGGTGAGCGGCCGTACCACCGAGGAGTTGAGGCTGATGGCCACCTGGTTGCGGGTCGGCATCACCGAGCGCAGCGCCGAGGTGCCCAGCCCGTGGGCGAGGTTGAGGTGGTGCGCGGCGCGCAGCGAGGCGGCCGGCTCGGTGCGGCCGGGCGCGTGCACCCCGGAGCCGTAGCCCAGGAAGGCGCTGCACCACGGCTCGTTGAGGGTGATCCACTGCTCCACCCGGTCGCCGAGCGCCTCGCCGACGATCTGCGCGTACTCGGCGAACCGGTACGCGGTGTCCCGCTCCGGCCAGCCGCCCGCGTCCTCCAGCTCCTGGGGCAGGTCCCAGTGGTAGAGGGTGACGGCCGGCTTGATGCCGTGCGCGAGCAGCTCGTCCACCAGGCGGCGGTAGAAGTCCAGGCCGACCTGGACGGCGGGGCCCCGGCCGGTCGGCTGCACCCGGGACCAGGAGATCGAGAAGCGGTACGCGGACAGGCCCAGGTCCGCCATCAGGGCCACGTCGTCGCGGTAGCGGTGGTAGTGGTCGACAGCGATGTCACCGGTCTCGCCACCGGCCGTCCTGCCCGGGGTGTGGCTGAAGGTGTCCCAGATGGACGGGGTGCGGCCGTCCTCCCGTACCGCCCCCTCGATCTGGTACGCCGATGTCGCGGCGCCCCAGAGGAAGGCGGGAGGAAAGGTCGCCGGGGTCTCCGGCTGTGCGGACTCAGGCATGGAAGCGCTCCCATAGATGGTCGTCGAGACCGACGAAGGAATGAGGGGGGACAGGGGAGTGGCGAAGTGCGAGGAGAAGGCGGTGGGGGTAGGAAGCGGGGCCGAGGCGGCGGTGACCCGGCCCCCGCAAGTGCGGCGCGCGTCAGCCCTTGACCGCGCCCTGCATGATCCCGCCCACGATCTGCTTGCCGAAGATCGCGAAGACCAGCAGCAGCGGAAGCGTGCCGAGCAGCGCGCCCGCCATGATCAGTGACTGGTCGGGCGTGTACCCGCGGCCGAGGCCCGCCACCGCGACCTGCACGGTCGGGTTGCCGGTCTGGGTCAGGACCAGGAACGGCCACAGGAAGTCGTTCCACGTCTGGACGAACATCAGCATGCCCAGCACGGCCATCGCCGGCCGCGCGGCCGGGAACACCACGTGCCACACCACCCGCCAGCTGCTGGCCCCGTCGACCCGGGCCGCCTCGATGATCTCGTCCGGCAGCGCCTGGATCAGGTACTGCCGCATGAAGAACACGCCGAACGCGCTCACCAGCGACGGGAAGATCACCGCCTGCAACTGGTCGGTCCAGTCCAGCTTGGCGACCATCATGTACAGCGGGATCACGCTGAGCTGCGGCGGCACCATCATCGTGCCGATCACCAGCAGCATCAGCGCGTTGCGGCCCTTGAAGCGCAGCTTGGCGAAGGCGAACCCGGCGATGGTCGACAGGAAGACGACGGTCAGCGCGGACACGCCCGCCACGAAGGTGGTGTTGACGAACGCCTCGCCGAGGTTCGCGTCGTTCCACGCCACGTCCAGGTTGTGGAAGAGGTTCGAGCCGAACCACAGCGGCGGCGGGGTCTGGGCCAGCCGGTTGTTGTCGCGCGAGGCGGCGATCGCCGTCCACACCAGCGGGAACAGCGAGACGATCGTGAAGATGATCAGGATGAGGTAGGCGATCGGCCCGGCGTGCATCTGCCCGCCGGCCCGGGCCGACCGGGGCCCGTGCTTCTTGCGCCCGGCGGGGGCGGTCGTGTCGGGTTTCGTCAGGGTCGTCGTCACGGCCGTACTCCTTAACTACTGGCGCGCAGCCGGCGCGAGATGACGTAGTTGACGATCCCGATCACGATGAGGATCAGGAACATCGTCCAGGCGATGGCGGAGGCCCGGCCGAGGTGCTGGTTCACCCAGCCCTGCTCGTACAGGTACAGGCCCAGCGTCTGGAACTGGTGCTCACCGCCGCCGGACGCCCCCTTGTTGGCGTCGAACAGCAGCGGCTCGCCGAAGACCTGGCTCGCGCCGATCGTGGAGACGACCGCGGTGAACAGGATGGTGGGCCGCAGCGAGGGCAGTGTCACGTGCAGGAACTGCTGCCAGCGGCTGGCGCCGTCCAGCGCCGCCGACTCGTACAGGTCCTGCGGGATGGCCTGCATCGCCGCCAGGTAGATCAGCGCGTTGTAGCCGGTCCAGCGCCAGATGATGATCGACGAGACCGCGATCTGCGAGGGCCACTTGTCGCCCTGCCAGTCCACCGGGTCGATCCCGACGGAGTCCAGCACCCAGTTGATCATGCCGTAGTCGCGCCCGAACAGCAGCACGAACACCAGCGAGGCGGCCGCGATGGACGTGGCGTACGGCGCCAGCATCATGACCCGGTAGAACGTCGAGGCGCGCAGCTTGTAGTTGAGGATGTGCGCGATGCCCATCGCCATCAGCAGCTGCGGCACCGTCGAGATGATGCCGATGGTCAGGGTGTTCTTCGCCGCGTTCCAGAAGAAGTCGTCGTCGAAGATGCGCGTGTAGTTGCGCAGCCCCACCCACGACATGTCGGTCGGCGCGGTCAGCTCCACCTGGTGCAGCGACGCCCATCCCGTGTAGATCAGCGGGAACAGGCCGAAGGCGAGGAAGAGCAGGAAGAACGGGGAGACGAAGGCGTACGGGCTCCAGCGCATGTCCCGCTGCCAGCGGCGGGAGAGCCGGGCCCGCCGGCGCGTGTCCGCCTCCGTGGGCGGTGCCCCCGGCCCCGGGCGGGCCGGGGCCGCGCCCCCCTCCACGGGGGGCGCGGCAGTGTGGTGGCGGGTGGCCATACGGGTCACTTGTCCAGGTTGTTGTCGATGGTCTTCGTGGCCGTCTCCCAGGCGTCCGCGGGCGACTTGCCCTTCGTGACCAGGATGACGCCGTTGTCGGTCAGACCCTGCTGGATGATCTGGTCCTTCGGGCCGATCACCTGGACCGGGGCGTCCTTGGCGGCCGCGGCGAAGACGTCACCGATCTGGGCGTCACCGGTCATCTCGTTCTTCGCGCCGGTCACGTCGGGGTTGGTGTACGTGGACGGGGCGCTCGGGAAGCTGCCCTGCACCTTGAACAGCTTGATCTGCTGCTCCGGCGCGGTCAGCCAGGTGATGAACTCCTGGGCTTCCTTCACGTGCTTGCCGCTCTCGGGGACGGTGAGGAAGGAACCGCCCCAGTTGCCGCCCTTGGGCGCGGTGGCCACCTCCCACTTGCCGGCCGCGTCGGGCTGCGACTTGCCCTTGATGGTGCCGAGCATCCACGGCGGGCAGGCGATCGTGGCGAACTTGTTGTTCGCGATCGTCTGGTCCCAGGCCGGCTGGAACTGGGTCTGCGACTGGACCAGCCCCTCCTGGGCTGCCTTCGCGGTCAGGTCGAAGGCGGCCTTCACGGCCGGGTTCGTCTTGTAGATGATGTTGCCGGAGGCGTCGTAGAACTTCTCCTTCTCACTGCTGAGGATCGCGTTCAGCAGACCGCCGGGGGAGTCCATGAAGTAGGTGCCCGCGGGGGCCTTCTTCTTGTACTGCTCGCCGACGCTGACGAACTTGTTCCAGTCGCCCGCCCAGAGCTTGGACACCTCCTCGCGGGAGGTCGGCAGGCCGGCCTTCTCGAAGAGGTCCTTGCGGTAGCACAGGGCCATCGGGCCGATGTCGGTGCCCAAGCCGATGGTCTTGCCGTCCTTGGTCGTGGCCTGCGACCACTTCCAGTCCAGCCAGTTGCTCTTGTTCACGCCCGAAACCTTGGACATGTCGGTGAGCTTGTCCGCCTGGGTGGCGACCACCTCGGCGATGTTGCCGACCTCGACGGCCTGGACGTCCATCAGGCCGCTGTTGGTGGTGAGGTGGTTGAGCAGCGCGGGGTAGTAGTTCTCGTTCCGCTCGATGACGTTCTCGGCGATCTTGATGTCCGGGTGGAGCTTCTCGTACTCGGTGTAGAGTCCGGCCTCCTTGAAGCCCATCGTGCCGAAAAGGCCCAGCGTGATCGTGGTCTTGCCCTTGCCGCCGGACGACGACGAACCGTCGGAGTCGCCGCCGTCGTCGGCACAGCCGGCCAGCAACCCGGCGCCGAGCGACGCGACGGCCGCCAGGACGACCACCCTGCGGGTGATGGGGGTCCCCCCGCTCGAGGGCGTTCGAGAGTGGGGGAGGGTACGTGCTCGCATTGGATCCTCCTGTTGCCCTGACGTGCCGACCCCCCGGCCAACTGCATGGTTGGGCCCGTTAGTTCTCGCTGCGGCTCGGGCGGGGAACGTGCGGGATGTGTATGTGTCAGGTACCGTGGGAGCGCTCCCACAAGTGATGTGTTGAAGAGTCGTCGGTTCGGGCGAGGGTGTCAAGGGTGGAGGCATGGCGAGATGCGTTCAGTTATCGGGCTGTTAACTAACTCCGAGGGAGGTCCGCATTTCGCCCAGTTCACCACAGACTTCCTGGAGGTGTCCCCAGGCGTACCTCCTCGGGGGTGCGGGGATGCGCCACCGCACGGCAGCGGGCGGGGCCGGTCACCTCGACGGCCAGGACTGTTAGATTCCAGGCCAGAGGCAGGACGACGGCGGGAAGGCGGAGCCCATGGCAACCCACGGAGCGCGGGGCCGGAGCGGCGGCCGCCCGACCCTGGAGGAGGTCGCCGCACGCGCCGGCGTCGGCCGGGGCACGGTCTCCCGGGTGATCAACGGTTCGCCGAGGGTCAGTGACGCGACCCGCGCGGCCGTGGAGGCGGCGGTGGCGGAGCTCGGCTACGTCCCGAACACGGCCGCCCGCGCGCTCGCGGCGAACCGCACGGACGCCATCGCGCTGGTGGTGCCGGAGCCGGAGACCCGCTTCTTCGCCGAGCCCTACTTCTCCGACATCCTGCGCGGCGTGGGTGCCGAACTCCAGGACACCGAGATGCAGTTGCTGTTGATCTTCGCCGGCAGCGACCGCGAGCGCCGCCGCCTCGCCCAGTACCTGGCCGCCCACCGGGTGGACGGCGTCCTGCTCGTCTCGGTCCACGCGGACGATCCGCTGCCCGATCTGCTGTCCCAGCTGGAGATCCCGGCGGTGATCAGCGGCCCCCGCTCCGCCGCGGAGACCCTGCCCTCGGTCGACTCGGACAACTACGGCGGCGGCCGTGCGGCGGTGGAGCACCTGCTCGCCCGGGGCCGCACCCGCATCGCCCACATCACCGGCCGCCTCGACGTCTACGGCGCCCAGCGCCGCGTCGAGGGCTACCGCGACGCGCTCTTCGACGCCGGCCGGCCGGTCGACGACACCCTGATCGAGCAGGGTGACTTCTCCGAGGAGGGCGGGCGCCGGGCGATGGCCGCCCTGCTGGACCGCCACCCCGACCTCGACGCGGTCTTCGCCGGCTCCGACGTCACGGCGGCCGGCGCCCGCCAGGCGCTGCGCGAGGCCGGCCGGGTCATCCCCGACGACGTCGCCCTCGTCGGCTACGACGACTCCGCCATCGCCCGCCACATGGAACCGCCCCTGACCAGCGTCCGCCAGCCCATCGAGGACATGGGGCGCCGCATGCTCGACCTCCTCCTCACCGAGATCGCCGACCGCCGCCCGGCGGTGTCGAAGGAGCTGGAGCGGCGCAAGGTGGTGCTGCCGGCGGAGCTGGTGGCGCGGGCGTCTTCGTAGGGCGATCGGCGCGTGGATTCCACGAGCGAGGAGGAAGCCCGCCGTCGACGCGGCGCTGCACGACCACGCCGCACGCTTCGAGCGTCTGGAGGCGTCCGAGAAGTGGGCGGCGCGGGGTGAGCCTGGGTGAGTGCGGCAGCGGCGCACGAGAACCCGAAACGCGCCAGCCGCGCGGCTCGAGTGATCACGTGCCTCCTGGACACCCTGACCTCCACGCTCCGAGGACACTTCCGCCTCCACGACTCACGCCCACCGTCACGAACGGTCGGTACTGCATGACATCTCAGGGGGCTAAGAAGCCAAGCTGACCAGGGCAGACCGTAGGGCAGCTCCACTGGATCAAGATGGTCCGGTGTCGTCTTGGATGCGCGCGTGGAGGTGTTCGTCGTGCCAGCCGTCGGCGTGGAGGAGCGCGCTGCGCATCGTCCCTTCCAAGGGGAACCCGGCTTGGGTGGCAACCTTGCAGGAGGCCGTGTTGGCCACGGAGTGTGTAATGCGCAGGCGATGCAGTCCGAGAGTGTCGAAGGCCCATCGACTGACGGCGAGAGTGGAGTTGACCATGGCTCCGCGTCCACGGCCAGCAGGCAACAGCCAGTAGACGAACTCGCCGCTGCCGTCTCGCAGGTCCAGGTCGGCGAGGCCGATCAATCCGACAGGGATGTCCTCGTTCACGGGAGCGATGGCCCAGAGGGCAGCCTCCTCGTTCTGCCACCGCAGCTTCCAGCGCGCAATCTTCTCCCGGGCTGTCTCGGCGGTCAGCAGACCTGGGCGGTTCCAGTGCTGGATGTCCGGGTCGAGGCACGACTGCACCAGGACCTGTGCGTCGCTCTCCCGCCAGGGGCGCAGATGCATGCCCCCGGAGAGTGCAAGGTCGGGCTGCCGTGTCTGCTTCATTCGGCCAGGCGACACCACAGGGCCTATCGGATTGATCATCAATCCAGCATGCCAAGGGGCGCCGCCCGTTGTCGCGCGCATTGTGACAACGGCTCGAAGCGGGCATCTTCGCCAGCGGTGGCAGACTCCCGGGGCCAGGCAGGTGCCCGAAGCAGTGGTGCAAAGGCGCGCTCTTCGTCGAAATGCTGTCGCGTTCGAAAGCCGTGGTGGAGCTGTCCGAGGAAGCGGTTCAGCTGCCACGCAGCGCAGCCCGGCACCGGCCGCGGTGGGGCTTCAGACAGCGTGAGCGACAGGCACCCGTCTTGTCGCAGATCACCGCGCCTCCCTCCATGCCTGCCGCCACGTCTCGTGCAGCTCCTGCCCAGTGGGGCACGTGTGTCCGGCCCGGCACGTTGCGCATCCGGCGGCGTGCTCCAGGTAGCGGTTGTAAGCGCGGCGGGCGTGCTCGGCGCGCGACTCGGCGGTGCGCTGCGCGGGGTGGCCCGTCACATCCGCAGCCCGCTGGGCCAGCGCATGCTGCCCAGCGGCGACCAGCCGGGCCACGGAGGGCGGTCCACACAGCACACCGGCCGACTCGATCGGGACGGACCAGTACGAGGCACAGGCGGCCAGGTCCGGATCCGTGCGGTCCACCGCGGGAACGCCGAGGTAGCAGTCGTGGCCCAGGACCGCGACCCCCAGCTTCCGCCACCTCGCCGCCGCGTCCGGGTGCGTGCGGGACATGCTGTCGGCGACGAGCGCGTAGTAGACACGGCTGCGCGGGTCACAGACAACGGGACCGCCGTCGAGGGCGTCGGCGAGGAACGCGTCCAGTGCCCGGGACGGCATCTCCGCCTCGCCGGCGGCGGCGATCACAAGGTTCCCGGGCACTCGTACGGCGGACATGATGCCGCCGAGCGCCAGCAGCGCCATTCCCTGCTCGGTCCACTCCTGGCGCGCTCGCTGCCGGCTCCTGGCGGCCGACAACAGCCAGTGCTCTACTGACGGGCGGCGCTCGGCTGCCGTGGGCACGAGTGCCTCGGGTCCCGGTTTCGCGGGCGGCGCAGCCTTGGCCGTCGGCCGGTGTCCGTCATCCGAGCGAGCGTTCTTCACATGGGCGTCCACGCTCGCACCTCCCCTATACGCTCAGTTTCCAAGTGGCTACTTGGACGGTAGAGAGCTGCCCTCGGCGCTTGAACTGACCGCCGGTACAGGTAGATCGACGACCAGCACAGGGGAGTGGTGGTGGCATGCCGTCGAGCACGGGGCCGACCTTGACCGACGCGCAGGGTTTGGCGTCGAAACCGTGCGCCGGAGTCATTTCCGGCTACGTCTTCCGCACCATCCGCGAGCAGCTCGGCCACACACAGGAGACCATCGCCGAACAGCTGAGCGTCTCGCCCGACACGGTCGCGGGGTGGGAGTCGGGCCGCCGTCCGATGACCGCCTTGCCGGTTGGCCGAACGCTGGTGCAGCGACACCGTCTCCTGCGGATCGGCGCCCCACCCGCGCTCTTGCAGATCCTCGACAGGGCAGCGGAGGCGGACGTCCTCATGTCCAGCGCGCTCGACGATCAGATCGACGCCGAGGACAGCCCCCTCGGCGCCTGGGTGATGCAGCGTGACCTCGTAGAAGTCCTCGTCTGGCCGCTCAGCGGCGTCGCCCCGAGGTCCGTACGGAGCCTGCCCGCACCGCCGAGACCGCGCCGGGGTCCGGTGCCGTCCGGGCCGGAGCTTGCCGCGGTTGACCGTCGGCAGTTCTTCACCCACATGCGGACCACCGCGGAGCGGGCCCGCGGCGAGAACCAGTTCCTGCTCCGCCGACAGGCTCTGTACCTGGCGGGCTACGACGACCAAGGGGACACCGGGCAGTGGCTCGCTCACCAGCAGTCCACTGAGCGCCCGGGTGACTGGCTCACGGACTGGCTCAACGCCCGCTCCGTAGCCGCTGTCGCCGCCCGGCAGGGCGACCTCGACCGCATGAACCACTTCATCGACACCACCCTCGTCGACGACGAGCCCGGCGAGGCGGCGAACCTCAACTACTGGGCCTACTGGATCGGCGAGAGTGACCACCTCGAACCGTCCGACGACTTCATCGCTTCCCGCACTCCCGGTCCCTGGCCCGGCACCAGGCTGCTCACCCACCTCACCCGGGGCCTGCTCCCGCAGCACGGGTATCTCGAACTCAACATCCACTCGCTGTGGGCCCTGCTCACCGTCCGGCCGGACCTGCTGCGATCCGGGGCTGCCCACGCCGCTCTCCACGGCCGGCTCCCTTTGCTGTTGGATAGCCGGGAGCTGTCCGCCCGCGCACGCCGCGAGCTGGAGGGCATCAGATACGCGATGCGCCTGGCAGGGGCGTGAGGGGAGAACCAGGTGACGGACGAGCTGGCCGGGGTGGCGCACTTCCTCTACGAGGCAGGCACGCTCAAGCAGTCCCGGCGCACCGGCTGGTGGATGGCCGGCGTGCGGGACCCCGAGAGCGTGGCCGAGCACTCCTGGCGCACCTCACTCATCGCTTCAGTGATCGCCGCGATGGAAGGGGCCGACCCCGCCCGGGCCGCGCTTCTCGCCGTGTGGCACGACTCTCAGGAGTCCCGGACCGGGGACGTGAACCACCTGGGGAAGAGGTATGCCGGTGAGACCGACCCCGAAGCGGTCACTGCCGACCAGGTGGCGGCGATGCCTCCGGTGCTCGCGGCCGCCATCCGGGAGGCGGTGGCAGAGTACGAGGGCCGCCAGTCGCCCGAGGCGATCGCGGCACGGGACGCGGACAAACTGGAATGCATGTTGCAGGGCATCGAGTACAAGGCCCAGGGCTACGAACTCGCGCAGCGGTGGATCGACAACAGTCGCGGCCGGCTGGTCACCAGGAGTGCTCAAGCGCTGGCCGACCAGTTGCTCGGTATGGACCCTCTCGACTGGCTCCGGGCCGTACTCGGTGAGAAGCAGAAGGGCTGACGCCCAAGTGCTGCCCCTTGCGTTGACGCGTACTGCCACGCTCACGGTATGTCACAGATTCGTCACTCGGTGATGGCTCCCCGTCGGGAGCTGACAGATTGACGGAATGCGACTTCTCAGGACTTTCCTGCTGGCAGTGACCCTTGGGCTCGGTGGTGCGGCGTGTGGCGGTTCCGGAGGCGAGGGGGCCGATGATGCCGGCAGCAGCCCGTTGTCCGGCGCGTCGGTGAGCCGGACACCGGGGGCGGCGGCCACGGCGTCGGCTCCCGTGGCGGCGGAACCGTCCGCGGCGAAGTCGAGCGCTCGGGTGTCTCTCTTCCCGGGGCGTCCGGTGAGCCGGACGGACCGCGGTGTGATCGCCACGCGGGAGACCTGGGGCGACGGCTGGCCGTGGAAGACGTCCGACGTGGTGATGGCGTGCAGCGACGCGGTCAACGGTGGCGCCTACCTGAGTGCTGCGGACGGCAGGAACTATCTGCTGACCGGGACCATCGCCCGGCCGGGCTTCATCGTGGGCAATGCGGGCGTCATGCTGTGGGACCTCAAGGACGCGGACGCGTACGGGCGGTGGGTGGAAGCGGGCGAGAAGCTGTGCCCGTTGGCGTGAAAGAGGATGAAATAGTTCGGCCCGCTGACCTGGTCCCAGGTCAGCGGGCCGAACAGTAAGGGTGAGTGACGGGACTCGAACCCGCGGCATCCTGGACCACAACCAGGTGCTCTACCAGCTGAGCTACACCCACCATGACCGGCGGTTGACGTTGTCGTTTCCCCGACCGGCCGAGAAAAAGTGTACAGGGTCCGAAGGGGTGCTCGCGCACGGCTTTTCCTGGGGGCCGTACGCGAGCCCGGCTCATCCGTGCTGAGCAGGCAGGACGTGCTTGGCGGCGATCGCCTTCGCGGTGTCGGAGTCCGGGCCGGGCTGCGGGACGAAGACGGCCTCGCGGTAGTAGCGCAGCTCCGCGATGGACTCGCGGATGTCGGCGAGGGCGCGGTGGTTGCCGTTCTTCTCCGGGCTGTTGAAGTAGGCCCGCGGGTACCAGCGGCGGGCCAGCTCCTTGATGGAGGAGACGTCGACGATCCGGTAGTGCAGGTACTCCTCCACCTTCGGCATGTCCCGGAGCAGGAAGCCGCGGTCGGTGCCGACCGAGTTCCCGCACAGCGGGGCCTTGCCGGGCTCCTTCACGTGCTCCCGTACGTACGCCAGGACCTGCTCCTCGGCGTCCTCCAGGGTGGTGCCGCGGGGCAGCTCGGCGAGCAGGCCGGAGGCGGTGTGCATCTGCCGGACCACCTCCGGCATGGTCTCCAGGGCGGTGTCCGGCGGGCGGATGACGATGTCCACACCGTCACCGAGGATGTTCAGCTCGGAGTCGGTGACAAGGGCGGCCACCTCGATGAGCGCGTCGTCGGACAGCGAGAGGCCGGTCATCTCGCAGTCGATCCACACCATGCGATCGTTCATGCGACCACCCTAAAGCTGAGGTCCGCTTCCCGGGGCCCCGCGGTGCCCCCGGCTTGCCGGGCGGGGACGGGCGGGGCCGGGGGCGACGTCCGCCCCGGCCCCGCCTCACCGTCCTACGCCCCGCTGCGCTGCCCCGGCAGCCCCACTCGGGCGGCGTACGCCTCCCGGGCGTGGTCCGGGGACAGGCCCGCGGCCGAGCCCACGGCGCCCGCGGTGGCGGGGGTGCGCCGGGACTGCAGGGGGAGCGGGCTCTCCGGGTGCAGGGTGGGCGGCCCGCCCATCGCCGACGCCGGTGACCGGTCGGCGGCCGGGGGCGCGGACAGCGGCGGGGGCGACTGGTCGCCCTCGATCCGCTCGCCCTGCGGCCGGCGTGCCCGGTACGCGGCCCGGTAGGCGGCAGGCGACGAGCCGAGCTGCCGGCGGAAGTGGCCGCGCAGGGCCACCGGTGAGCGGAAGCCGCAGCGGCCCGCCACCTCGTCCACCGAGTAGTCGGACGTCTCCAGCAGCCGCTGGGCCTGCAGCACCCGCTGGGTGATCAGCCACTGCAACGGGGCGGACCCCGTCAGCGAGCGGAACCGGCGGTCGAAGGTGCGGCGGCTCATGTAGGCGCGTGCCGCCAGGGTCTCCACGTCGAACTGCTCGTGGAGGTGTTCCAGCGCCCAGGCGACGACCTCGGCCAGCGGGTCGGCGCCGATCTCCTCGGGTAAAGACCTGTCGAGGTAGCGCTCCTGGCCGCCCGACCGGCGCGGCGGGACCACCAGACGCCGGGCCAGCGCGCCCGCCGCCTCGTTGCCGTGATCCGTTCGCACAATATGAAGACAGAGATCGATTCCGGCCGCGGTGCCCGCTGAGGTCAGCACGTCCCCGTCGTCGACGAAGAGCTCCCTCGGATCCACGTGGACCGACGGGTAGCGCTTGGCCAGCGTCGGCGCGTACATCCAGTGGGTGGTCGCGGGCCGGCCGTCCAGCAGGCCCGCCGCCGCGAGGACGAAGGCGCCGGTGCACAGGCCGACGATGCGGGCGCCCTCCTCGTGGGCACGGCGCAGCGCGTCGAGCGCCTCCTCCGGTGGCGGGGAGGTTATCGACCGCCAGGCGGGCACGACGACCGTGCCCGCCCGGGATATCGCCTCCAGGCCGTGTGGTGCGGTCAGTTCCAGGCCCCCTGTGGTCCGCAGCGGGCCGTCCTCACCTCCGCACACCAGCAGTCGGTAGCGCGGCACGCCGGCGTCCTGGCGGTCTATTCCGAACACCGACAGCGGAATGGAACTCTCGAAGATGGGACCGCCGCTGAACAGCAGCACCGCGACGATCTCCTTGCGGCGGCGCCCGGAAAGCTTCCGGGTCGCGGCTTCCGGCGCGGCAGTGGAGTCGTGGCTCATCCTGCTAAGCCCCCCTCGGTGGTCGCGGCTCCTCGGTTGTGTCGCTCCTGCACGTTTCCCCTCGGTCCTGCACGAGTCCCCCGCCGTAGACAGTCAAGATCGAATCTACTGTGTCGCGCCCGTGCCGGGGCGACCGGTTCGCCACCCGGCACATTGTCGACATGGCAACTTGGCGTGAAGCATTCGATCACGAAGCGTTGCACTCGTGGGTCGTGCAGGGAAGTGCGCCTTGTGGGTGTGGCCAATCTGCGTAGGGTGCGCAAGGGTCCCGTGACCCTTTCCATGCAGGTCAGGCCGGGTGAGGGGGGTGGTGTGCAGCCGTGATGCACGGGTGCGGGAAGTTGGCTGAAAAGATACGGGCGTGTGCGCGGAAACCGGTCAGCCGACCGGTGTGTTTCCCCCGCCGCGGCGTCCGCCTCGGTGAGCGCCCGTACCCGTGCGGTGACGGCCGCCCCGGTGGTGCGCGCGGGACGGTTGCCGCTCGCCGTGCGGCCGGGCCGCACCCCGTTCCGACTGCCGCAGCAGCCACCGGCACACGGCCGTGACCGCCGCGAGGCCCAGCGCCGTGCCGGCCGTGCCGGCCAGTGAACTGCCGTACCAGAGCAGCACCACCGGGACCAGGACGCAGCTGAAGGCCGCCCAGCGGACGAGGTCGGTCGCCTTCTCGCCGCCGGGGTCTGCCGGGTCGGTCTCGGTGCGGGGCGCTGCGGACATGCGGACTCCTGGGGCGTGCGATCACCCGGTTCAACGCGAGTTCGATCACTCGGTCACTGTGTGGACCGGCCACGGTGGGTGAACGTCGGGCAAACCGCCTGTACGGGGCAGCAACCATTGCGTTACCCGCGCACCCTCGTGCATGCTCCCTGGAACCCCGGGCACGGTGTGCGGGGGCGCCCCCCACCCTGCGTCGCGGGATCTGGGCGAAGGAGGAGTGCCGCCGTACCCTTGGGGGTATGGGGTTGGGAAGATGATTCCCGGACACGGCTCCGCCGCTCACTGTCGTCCCACCCACGAGGATCTGAACGCCGAGACAATCATGGCCGGTCACGAATTCTTCGAACCCGCGGACCGCAAGCGGCCCGTCGCCGACCCGACGGCGGCCGATCCCCTGGCGGCACAAGAGGCGCGCCCCGCCTGCGATCCCGCTTTCAAGCACGGTGTCGTCGTCGGCTTCGACGGCTCCACCTCCAGTGAGCGCGCCCTCGCGTACGCCGTCGGCATGGCCAACCGGTCCCGGTCGGGCCTGATCATCGTGCACGTGGCCAACCGGCTGCCCACCACGGTGTGGGCCGGTTGCGAGCCGCCCGTCTTCGTGGACGTGCCGGACCACCGCACCGAGGTGCTGGGGCTGGAACTGGCCTGCGCCGACTACCTCGCCGAGGTGCCCTGGATCCTCGTCGAGCGCGGCGGCGACATCTGCCACGAGCTGGAGGAGGTCGGCCGCGAGTACGAGGCCGACGCGATCGTCGTCGGCTCCACGCACGGCCTCGCGGGGCGCATTTTCGGCTCCGTCGCCGGCCGGCTCGCCAAGCGCGCCAAGCGGCCGGTCGTTGTCATTCCGTAACTCACCGTTCTCCCAGGTGAGATGCGCCGTGGGAAGCGGCAACCCCCTTTTGTGACCGGGCACATGACCGGATGAACCTACTCGCCCGTAGAGGTGTTTGTGCCTTTGTGAAGGGCATATATCGGTCACCGCGCAACCCCATTGCATGAAGGGAGCCCGCCGTGGACAACGACGTCTCTGCGGGAAGCACCACCACGATCGCCGGCCGACTCGCGCTCGGCGTCACCCTGTTGGCCTTCGGCATCGGCACCGCCGATGTCATCGACGGCGTGACGGCGGCCGACGCCGTGTCCGTCGCCCACTACGTCGGCGGCGTCGCCCTGTTCGTCGCCGGCCTGTTCGCCTTCCGGGACCGTGACACGGCCACCGGCACGGCCTACTCGGTGCTCGGCGCCTTCTGGTTCACCTGGGCGCTGTCCGCGGGCACCCAGGTCTCCGACAACGCGGCCGGGCTCTTCCTGGTCCTGTTCGCCCTGGTGGCGCTCTCCCTGACCGCCGCGGGCGGCGACCAACTGACGCAGGCCACCTACGGGTTGTTCCTCGTCGCGCTGGTGCTCATGGCCATCGCGCGCTTCGGCGACCTGAACGGGCTCGCCAAGGTGGGCGGTTGGTTCGCGGTCGCCTCCGGGGCGCTCGCCTGGTACGCGGCGACGGCGGCGCTGGCGCACTGGCCGACCGCGCTCCCGCGGCGGGCTGCCGGCCGGGGTGTGACGGCCGCCGGCTGAACGGCAGCCGTCCGCCGGGGACTCGGGCGGCCCCGGCGGACATGAACGGACCCCCACGTGCGGGTGGCGCACGTGGGGGTCCGTCACGTCGTACTGCACCTGCGGGCGGGCGGAGGCGTTCGCGCCGTTCCCCGCGCCCCGGTGCGAGGGCCGCCTACTCGACCGTCACCGACTTGGCGAGGTTGCGGGGCTTGTCGATGTCCCGGCCCAGGGCCTTCGCCGTGTAGTAGGCGAGCAGTTGCAGCGGGATGCCCATGAGGATCGGGTCGAGCTCGTCCTCGTTCTTCGGGACGACGATCGTGCGGTCGGCCTTCTCCTGCGCCTGGTGGGCGACGGCGAGGATCTGGCCCTGGCGGGCCTTGATCTCCTCCAGCGCGGCGCGGTTCTTCTCCAGCAGGTCGTCGTCGGGGACGATGGCGACCGTCGGCAGGGCCGGCTCGATGAGGGCCAGCGGGCCGTGCTTGAGCTCGGAGGCGGGGTAGGCCTCGGCGTGGATGTAGGAGACCTCCTTGAGCTTCAGGGAGGCCTCGCGGGCCACCGGGTAGCCCCGGACGCGGCCGATGAAGAGCATCGAGCGGGCCTCGGCGAACTCCTCGGCGAGCTTCTCCACCTCCGCCTCCTGCGCCATGATCTCGGCGATCTGGCCGGGCAGCTTGCGCAGGCCCTCGATGATCCGCTTGCCGTCGCGGACCGACAGGTCGCGGGTGCGGCCCAGGTGCAGGGCGAGCAGCGCGAAGGCGACGCAGGTGTTGGTGAAGCACTTGGTGGACACCACGCAGACCTCGGGGCCGGCGTGCACGTAGATGCCGCCGTCCGCCTCGCGGGCGATCGCCGAGCCGACGACGTTGACCACGCCGAGCACCCGGGCGCCCTTGCGCTTCAGCTCCTGGACGGCCGCCAGCACGTCGTACGTCTCACCGGACTGGGAGACGGCGATGTACAGGGTGTCGGGGTCGACGACCGCGTTGCGGTAGCGGAACTCGGAGGCCGGCTCGGCGTCGGCGGGGATGCGGGCCAGCTCCTCGATCATCTGGGCGCCGATCATGCCCGCGTGGTACGAGGTGCCGCAGCCCAGGATCTTCACGCGGCGGATCTGGCGCGCCTCGCGGGCGTCCAGGTTGAGGCCGCCCAGGTGCACGGTGGAGAACCGGTCGTCGATGCGGCCGCGCAGCACGCGGTCCACGGCGTCGGCCTGCTCGTGGATCTCCTTGTGCATGTAGGTGTCGTGGCCGCCCATGTCGTAGGAGGCGGCCTCCCACTCGACGGTGGTCGGCTCGGACGTGGTCCGGGTGCCCTCGGTGGTGTACGTGCGGAAGTCGTCGGCCTTGAGGGTGGCCATCTCGCCGTCGTCGAGGGTGACTATCTGGCGGGTGTGGGCGACCAGCGCGGCGATGTCCGAGGCGACGAACATCTCCTTCTCGCCGACGCCGAGGACGACCGGGGAGCCGTTGCGGGCGACGACGATGCGGTCCGGGAAGTCGGCGTGCATCACGGCGATGCCGTAGGTGCCCTCGACCACGTGCAGCGCCTGGCGGACCTTGTCCTCCAGCTTCTCGGCCTGGGACCGGGCGACCAGGTGGGTGAGGACCTCGGTGTCGGTCTCGGAGAGGAACTCGACGCCGTCCGCCTCCAGCTTGCGGCGCAGGTCGGCGGCGTTGTCGATGATGCCGTTGTGGACGACCGCGACCTTGCTGTCGGCCGACATGTGCGGGTGGGCGTTCACGTCGGAGGGGGCGCCGTGGGTGGCCCAGCGGGTGTGGGCGATGCCGGTGGTGCCCTTGAAGCGGGCCGGGACCTTGGCCTCCAGGTCGCGCACGCGGCCCTTGGCCTTCACCATCTTCAGGCCCGCCGACTTCGGGGAGCTGACGACGATGCCGGCCGAGTCGTAGCCGCGGTACTCCAGGCGCTGCAGGCCCTCCAGCAGCAGCGGGGCGACGTCACGCTTCCCGATGTAACCGACGATTCCGCACATATAGGGACTTCCTAGCCGTAGACGATGCGGCGCAGCTGCCTGAGCGAGAGCTCGGGGGGTGCCACCGCCCGGTATCTGAGGTCCGCCTCGATCCGTTCGAAGATCTCCGCGTTCACCAGGCCCTGGGCCTGGAGCTCGCGGTGGCGGCGACGGACGTATTCCTCGGTCGTCTCGTCGAAGTACGCGAGCACGTCCTGGATCACCCGCAGCGCCTCGCCCCTGTTCAGGGGCGTGGTCCGCGTGAGGTGATCAACAAGTTCGTCGTGCACCCGGTAGATCCTGGGGTAAGCGGACGGCTTTCGCAAGAATCTTGCCCGATTTCGGGCAGAGTGGGTCCGGTGGTGCTACATCCGCTTGAGGACCGCCTGTTTGGCCAGCGTGAACTCCTCCTCCGTCAGCACGCCGGAGCGGTGCAGCTCACCCAGCTCGCGCAGGCGGCGCAGCAGGGCGTCGTGGTCGTCGCCGGAAGGGGCGGCGGCCCGCGGCCCGGGAGCGGCGATCGCCGCCGGCGGCGCGGGCGCCGCGCAGGGGTGGGGCAACCGCGCCTGGACCGCCGCCGCGACCAGGGCCATCAGCGGGTCCTTCTTGAAGCCCCACAGCTCGACGGCGTTCGGGTCGTACTTCGGCGGGGCCTTCGTCGCCGAGCCCCGCACGGTGAAGCGGAGCCAGCCGTTCTCCAGGCCGGCCGACGGATGCCACTCCACGCCCGTGATGTCGGCGAGGGGGATCTCGCGGGCGCCGGCGGACGCCTTGGAGTCCTCCGTCTTCCAGTTCCACTCCAGGCGCACGCGGTCGCCGTCGAAGCTCGCGGTGCCGTCCCCGGCGGAGACGGTCAGCGGCACCGACGGTCCGGGCACCAGGTACCGGCCGACCGGGCCGGATCCCACCTGCTCCAGCAGCAGCGCGTTGCGCACCTCGTCCGCGAAGTACTCGGCGACGCCGTACCACTGCGAGCCCACGGCCAGCTGGTAGGGGTCGTGCGGCTCGGTCAGCCGGCCGCCGGTGGCCGACAGCAGGGGGTCCGCGCCGTCCCGCAGGCGCAGCCTGAGCCGCCCGCCGCGCCGGCCCTGTTCGAACGAGACCGCCGTCAACGCCTCCAGCGGGACGGTCACTTCACCCAGTTCCCGGCGCAGCAGCCCGACGCTCTTGTCGCGTCCCGGCGTCAGCCGCAGCGCGTCACCTTCGAAGACCCAGGTGCCGTCCTTCTGGATGATTTCCGCCATGGAGGGATTGTGGCAAAGGAGCCGCCGCTCCCGCCGACGGGTCAGAGACCGGCGAGGGGATTTGGCAGGGTGCCGATCAGCTGCAGCGCCCCCGACGGGTCCGCCAGGTCCACCATCTGCCGGTTGTCGCGCAGTTGGAGCCGGTTGAGGCAGGACAGCGCGAACTCGGGCGCGAAGATGTCGTACTGGCGGAACTTCTCCGCCAGCTCGGGCGTCGCCTCCTGGTAGGCGCGGGTGACCTCGGCGACCGTGCGCCAGAAGTCGTCCTCGGGCAGGATCTCCTCGGCGGCGAGCTGTGCGGCCAGGAAGCGGAAGAAGCAGTCGAAGACGTCCGTGAAGATCGACAGCAGCTTCTTGTCCTCGGGCACCTCGACGCGGATGCGCGCGACCTCGGGCGGCAGCACCGCGTCCGGGTCCATCACCGCGATCTCCTCGGCGATGTCCTTGTAGACGGCCCGCCGCACGACCCCGTCCTCCAGCACCAGGATCGTGTTCTCGCCGTGCGGCATGAAGACCAGGTCGTAGGCGTAGAACGAGTGCAGCAGCGGGACGTAGTAGGCCCGCAGGTAGGCGCGCAGCCACTCCTGCGGGGCCAGGCCCGAGCGTTCGACCAGGGCGCCCGCAACCGACCGGCCCGCGTGGTCGACGTGGATCAGCGAGGCCATCGTCGCGAGCGACTCGCCGTCCGCCAGGGAGGGCACCGGGCTCTCCCGCCACAGCGCCGCGAGCATCTTGCGGTAGGGCGAGTAGCGGTCCGTGGCCGCCTCGTACTCCAGGTGCCGGTACCCGACGGCGGCCCGCTCCCGGATGACCGACAGGCCGGTGGACCTGAGCACCGGGTCGCCCTCGATCAGGGCGGCCAGCCAGTCGTTGATCGCCGGGGTGGCCTCCATGTAGGCGGCGGACAGGCCGCGCATGAAGCCCATGTTGAGGACGGACAGGGCCGTCTTCACGTAGTGCTTCTCGGGGTGGGAGGTGTTGAAGAAGGTGCGGATGGACTGCTGGGCCAGGTACTCGTCGTCGCCCTCGCCGAGGCAGACCAGGTGCTGCCGGGCGACCTCGGCGGCGAAGGTGACGGTCAGCTTGTTCCACCACTGCCAGGGGTGGACGGGGATGAGGAGGTAGTCGGCCGGGTCGAGACCCCGCTCGCGCAGCCGCCCCGCGAACCGTTCGACGGTGGCCTCGCCCAGCTCCTGCCGGACGAAGGACTCGTACTCGATGCCGGCGCCCGCCGTGAACGCGGCACGCGAGCGGTGCGCGGCCAGCCAGACCAGGCGGACGGGGCTCGCCGTCTCCGGGGCGTACGCCAGGTACTCGTGGACGCCGAAGCCCAGCCGGCCGTTGTTGGCGACGAAACAGGGGTGGCCCTCGGTCATGCCGGTCTCGACGGCCTGGAACCCGGCGTCGATCAGCTCGGCCGAGGTGATCTGCGGCTTGGTGAGCTTGTAGCAGGTGCCGGAGAGGGTGGAGGAGATCTCCTCCAGGTAGACGGGCAGGATCTCGTCGCTCAGGCCGAGTGACTTCCTCAGCTCGATGAAGAAGTCCAGCGCGGCGAGCGGCAGTTCGGTGCCGTCGCGGTGGCGGGTGAGGGAGTCCGCGTCGACCTGCCAGTGGTCCAGGGCGCGGCGTACGGCCGTGAAGCGGTACGCGGTCCGCCCGTCGTCGGTGTGGACGACGTACCCGCCGTCCCCGTCGGCCTCGGGGGTGATCAGCCGCTCGTGGGCGAACTCGGCGAGCGCCTTGCGGATCAGCAGCCGGTTGGCCTTCGCCCAGTGCTCCGGGGTGAGGTGGGCGACGGCGCCGGTCGGGGTGGGGTTCACGCGGACACCGCCTCCTCGAACCGCTCACGGGTGCAGAAACTCAGCAGCGCCTTCTTCTCCGGCTTCCGGATCTCCCGCTCGGGCACGAAGCCGACGGCCTCGTTGAGGGCGTGCACGGCCGTGTTGGTGACGTCCGGCTCGACGACGACGCGGCGGACCGCCGGGTCGTCGAAGAGGTGGGTCATCACGGTGGTGATGACGGCCCGGGTGAAGCCGTGCACCGGGGCTTCTGTGGGCGCCACCAGGAAGTGCATGCCGATGTCGCCGGGCTGCGGCTCGTACAGGCCGACCAGCTCCCGGTGGGCGGGGTCGTAGTACTCCATGAGGAAGGCGGGCTCCCCGTCGTGCAGGCCGAGGAGGGCGTGGTGGTGTTCGTCGGCCGCGATCTCCATGTAGGCGCGTTCGACGTCCTCCAGCCGGGCGTCCTGCATCATCCAGAAGGCGGCCTTGGGGTGGGTGACCCAGGAGTGCAGCAGCTCGGCGTCCTTGAGGGGGTCCAGCGGTCGGGTGCTCAGCGTGCCGATGCTCATACGGCGAACTCCTGGAAGGCGATGGTCTTCTCGACCGGGTAGTACTCGCTGCCGAGCAGCTCGCGGATGATGCAGCTGTTGCGGTAGGGGCCCATGCCCAGGTCGGGTGAGGTGACGCTGTGGGTGTGGACGCCGCCGTTCTGCAGGAAGACACCGCGTCCGGTGACGTCGACGGCGTAGTTGCGGGCGATGTCGAAGCGGCCGTGGCCGTCGAAGCGGAGGCGGTCGCGGACCGGGTCGAGGAAGGCCGGCGGGGTGTAGTGGTATCCGGTGGCCATCACCAGGCCCTCGGTGGTGATCTCGAAGTCCTTGCCCTGCTCCTCCTGGCGGAAGCCGAGGGTGTACGTCCCGTCCTCGTGACGGGCGCGGTGCAGGCGGGAGTTGGTGAGCAGGCGGGTGGGCAGCGGGCGGCCGCCGCTCTCGACGTTCTTCTGGTAGAGCAGATCGAAGATCGCGTCGACGAGGTCGGAGTTGATGCCCTTGAACAGGCCCTTCTGCTGCTTCTCCAGCCGGTAGCGGGTCTCCTCGGGCAGCGCGCGGAAGTAGTCGATGTAGTCCGGGGAGGTCATCTCCAGCGTCAGCTTGGTGTATTCGAGCGGGAAGAACCGCGGGGAGCGGGTGACCCAGTTGAGCTGGTAGCCGTGGACGTCGATCTCCGAGAGCAGCTCGTGGTAGATCTCGGCGGCGCTCTGGCCGCTGCCGACGACGGTGATGGACTTCTTGCGCTGGAGCTCGGCCTTGCGGTGCATGTACTCGGCGGTGTGCAGCAGGTCCCCGCCGACGCCGCGGCAGGGCTCGGGGAGGTAGGGCACGGTGCCGGTGCCGAGGACCAGGTGACGGGCGCGGAACTCCTCGCCGGCCGCGCTGCGCACGACGTACAGCTCGGCCCCTTCGTCGTAGCTCACCTCGGTGACCGTCGTGCCGAAGCGGATGCTGGTGAGTTTGGCCGCGGCCCAGCGGCAGTAGTCGTCGTACTCGACGCGCAGCGGGTAGAAGTTCTCGCGGATGTAGAACGAGTACAGCCGGCCCTTCTCCTTCAGGTAGTTGAGGAAGGAGTACGGCGAGGTGGGGTCGGCGAGGGTGACCAGGTCCGACATGAACGGCGTCTGGAGGTGGGCGCCGTCGAGGAACATGCCGGCGTGCCACTCGAAGTCGGGCTTGGACTCCAGGAAGACGCCGTCGAGTCCGGCGACGGGCTCGGTCAGGCAGGCCAGGCCGAGGTTGAAGGGGCCGAGCCCGATGCCCACGAAGTCGTAGGTCTTGGATTCAGCAAGCGCGGTCAAGGGACTCTCCCAGGTACTGCTCGGCGTGGCCGGCGATCAGGTCGAGGACGGCGGTGATGTCGGACAGCGTCGTCTCGGGGTTGAGCAGGGTGAACTTCAGGTAGTGACGGCCGCCGACCTTGGTCCCGGCGACGATCGCGTCCCCGGAGGCGAACAGGGCTTTGCGGGCGTACAGGTTGGCGCGGTCGGTCTCGGCCGGATCGGTGACGGCGGCCGGGACGTACCGGAAGACCAGGGTGGACAGGGAGGGCTCGACCACGACGTCGAAGCGCGGGTCGCGGGCGAGCAGTCGCCACGCCTCGGCGGCCAGGTCGCAGACCTCGTCGAAGAGCCGCCCGACGCCGTCGGCGCCCATCACACGCAGGGTCATCCACAGTTTCAGCGCGTCGAAACGGCGGGTGGTCTGCAGGGACTTGTCGACCTGGTTGGGGATGCGCTCCTGCACCGTGCGGCGCGGGTTCAGGTACTCGGCGTGGTAGGTGGCGTGCCGCAGGGTGGCCGTGTCCCGGACCAGGACGGCGGACGAACTCACCGGCTGGAAGAAGGACTTGTGGTAGTCGACGGTGACGGAGTCGGCGCGCTCGATGCCGTCGGCGCGGTCGCGGTACTTCAGGCTGGCGAGCAGCCCGCAGCCGTAGGCCGCGTCCACGTGCAGCCAGGCGCCGTACTGGGCGCACAGTTCGGCGATCTCGGGCAGCGGGTCGATGGAGCCGAAGTCGGTGGTGCCGGCGGTGGCGACGACGGCCATGGGGACCAGGGCGTCGCGCGCGCAGCGCTCCAGCTCCCGGGCGAGGGCGACGGTCTGCATCCGCTTGTCGTGGTCCACGGGGAGGGTGACCACGGCGTCGGCGCTCAGGCCGAGGAGTTTCGCCGACTTCCTGACGCTGAAGTGGCTCGCCTCGGAGGCGAAGACGCGCAGTCTGGCGAGGTCGCGGGTCTTGGCCTCCTCGCGGGCCAGCAGCAGCGCCTGCAGGTTGGACTGGCTGCCGCCCGAGGTGAACACGCCGTCGGCGGCCGGGCCGAGGCCGATCCGCGCGGCCGTCCAGTCGATGAGCTTGCGCTCGATGAGGGTGCCGCCGGCCGACTGGTCCCAGGTGTCCAGCGAGGAGTTGACGGCGGACAGGACGGCCTCGCCGAGCACGGCCGGGATGACGACCGGGCAGTTGAGGTGGGCGAGGTAGCGCGGGTGGTGGAAGTAGATCGCGTCCCGGAGGTAGACCTCCTCCAGTTCGTCGAGGGCGGCGGCGGTGTCGCGCAGCGGCCGGTCGAGATCGATCGCGTCGATGACCGGGGCGAGGGCGTCGACCGTGACGCCGGTGAACGGACGGTCGGTGGCGGCGAGTTGGGCGGCCACCCGCTCGACGCCTTCGGTCACGGTGCGGCGGTACCGCTCCGCGGTCGTGTCATTGAGCAGGTGCGAGCGCATGGTGGGGGTCCTCCGGGGGTGGGGACGGTCCGCTGCGGACGGACTCGGATGGCGGAGCCTCGGCATCAACTTAGGTTAGCCTAACCTAAGTTGGGTTGGGTCAGGCTGGACCTCGCCGTGGCGGTGATCACGTTCGCGCCGTACTTCCGGGGGGAGCGCTTCCTGGGGACGGGGCAGGGGGTGCGGGGTGGGGAGGGCGGCGGCCTCCGGGGCCTACTCGCCCTGCTCGCGCAGCTGTTCCTCGGTCAGGCCCTGACGCCAGTAGCCGACGAAGGTGACCCGGCGCCGGTCGATCCCGCGCTCCCGCACGAAGTGCCGGCGCAGCGCCTTCACGGCGGCGGACTCGCCGGCGATCCAGACGTACGGGTGTCCGGCGGCGGGGAGCCGGGCGTCGCGGAGGGCGTCGAGGGCCATCGGGGAGCCCTGGCCGCCCTCCGCGACGAGCCAGGTGATCTCGGTGTCCGCGGGGGCGGTCAGGTCCATGACGTCGCCCGGGTCGTGCGTCTCCAGCCAGACCCGGGCCGGCAGGCCGTCGGGCAGGGCCTCCAGGATGGCGGCGATGGCGGGCAGCGCCGTCCCGTCGCCCCACAGCACCACCAGGTCGGTGTCCTCGGGCGGCCGGAACCGGATCGCCCGGTTGTCCGCCACGGCCGGCCCGAGCAGGACCACCCGGTCACCGGCGGCGGCCCGTCCGGCCCACTCCGAGGCGTGCCCTGCGGGTTCGTGCAGCACGAAGTCGACGTCGATCTCGTCGGGCTCCCGGCGCAGCGCCCGCAGGGTGTACGACCGCATCACCGCCCTCACGCCGTCCGGCAGTTCCCGCCAGCCCTGCCACCATCCCTCGCCGAGCTCGACGGGTACCCGCGGCCCGGCCTGGCCCGGATGCGGCAGGAACAGCGACAGCGACTGGTCGTACCCGTCGGAGTGGAAGTGCCGCAGTTCCTCCCCGCCGAACGTCACCCGCACCAGGGACGGCCCGAGCCGCGCGGTCCGGACGACGTGCAGCGAGAAGAACCGGAAGGGGTTGTCGACGGCGGTGGCCATGGCAGGGGGCTCCTGATTCGGCTCAGGGTTGCGGGTGGACGGCGCTCACGCGACCTTCTCGGCCTTCTCCAGAGCCTGCGCCAGCGTCTCCAGCAGCGGCACGCACTTGTCGTACGACAGGATCGGCTCCGGCGACCGGGAGATGACCTGGCCCGCCTTCACCGCGGGCAGCTTCTTCCAGGTCGCCTCGGTGATGTCGGCGGGCTGGATGGTGGAGGACCGGTCGTCCATCATGATGATGTCGGCCGGGTACTTGTCTACGTTCTCCCAGCTCAGAGACTCGTACCAGCCGCCGCCCTGCGCCTTCGCGCTCTCCGGGGGCTCGACGAGGTTCACGCCGAGGGCCTTGAAGTACTCCAGGTCGATGGAGAGGTTGCTGCCGGAGACGTAGAACAGCTCCTGGCTCGCGGACCCGGCCATCACCTTGATGTCGGGCTTGGCCTTGGCGGCGGCCCGCAGCCGGGTGGCGGCGGCCTCGAACCGCTTCTTCGCGTCGGCCGCCTTCGCGGCGGCCATGTCGGCGCCCAGCGACTCGGCGAGCTCCCACATCCGCTGCAGTGGCTCGGTGAGCTGACGGTCGTACACGGAGATGCCGACGCTCGGCGCCAGCTTGGCGATCTTGTCCTTGGACGCCTCGGGGACGTACCAGAGGGTGCCGGCGTCGTCGAACATGGTGGAGATGAGGACGTCGGGCTGGAGGGCCGCGTACTTCTCGACGTTGAACTCGTCCCAGACGTTGCCGATGACCTCCACCTCGGAGACGTCCATGTCGCCGGCCTGGACGTCGGGCTTGCCGTCGGAGGTCCTGGTCGGGCCGAACACGCCCTTGACCTTGATGCCGTAGTCGAAGAGCGCGGCGGCGACACCGGTGAACGCGACGATGTTCGCGGGGGCCTTGTCGAGCTTCACGGTCGTGCCGCGGTCGTCCTCGAACGTCCAGGGGCCGGAGGCGGTGGCGGACGCCGCCGGGTCCGAGCCACCGCTTTTCGCGTCGTCGTCCCCGCAGGCCGCGAGCGCGGCCCCGAGGCCGAGGGCGCCGCCGGCGGCCAGGATGCCGCGACGGGTGAGGTGGGTGGCTCTGGAATTGGGCATGGCGAAGGCTGCTTTCGGACGTGCGGAGACCGCCGGACAGATCAAAGGTAGGTTAGCCTAACCTCAGAACTTGTCCAGGGGGCTGGGGGTGACACGGTCCTGCCGCGAGCGCGAACGGCCCGGCGCTCAGGTGCCCGCCCCCTTCGACCTCGACACGTCGGCGTTCTCCGGTGACGCGAAGAACGCAGAAGACGGTGCGGACGGTGCGGGCGGCGAGAGCGGGCAGCCGGAGGCGTGAACGCCCGACGGCGGCCCGCGCCACCCCCGGCGCGGGCCGCCGCCCGGAACTCGGGCCGCCCTCGGCCTCAGCCCGCCAGACCCAGCTCCCGCGCGATGAGCATGCGCTGCACCTCGCTGGTGCCCTCGCCGATCTCCAGGATCTTGGAGTCGCGCCACATCCGCGCCACCGGGTACTCGTTCATGAAGCCGTAGCCGCCGTGCACCTGGGTGGCGTCGCGGGCGTTGTCCACGGCGATCGTGGAGGAGTACAGCTTGGCGAGCGCGGCCTCCTTCTTGAAGGGCGCGCCGGAGACCAGGCGGGCCGCCGCGTCACGCCAGGCGAGGCGGGCGGTGTGGGCCTTCATCTCCATGTCGGCGATCTTGAACTGGACGGCCTGGTTGGCGCCGATGGGACGGCCGAAGGCGTGACGTTCCTTCGCGTACCGTACGGACTCGTCCACACAGCCCTGCGCCAGCCCGGTGGCCAGCGCCGCGATGGCGATCCGGCCCTCGTCCAGGATGCGCAGGAACTGTGCGTAACCGCGGCCCTGTTCGCCCAGCAGGTTCGCCGCCGGGACACGGACGTCGTCGAAGGACAGCTCGCGCGTGTCCGAGGCGTTCCAGCCGACCTTCGAGTAGGGGGCGGCCACCGTGAAGCCCGGCGTGCCCGACGGCACGATGATCGCGGAGATCAGCGGCCGGCCGTCCGGCTTGCGCCCGGTCACCGCCGTGACCGTCACCAGCCCGGTGATGTCGGTGCCCGAGTTGGTGATGAAGCACTTGGTGCCGTTGATGACCCATTCGTCCGTGTCCGGGTCGAGGCGGGCCGTCGTCCGGGTGGCGCCGGCGTCGCTGCCGCCGTCCGGCTCGGTCAGCCCGAACGCGCCCAGCATCTCGCCGGAGCACAGCCGGGGCAGCCACTCGCGCTTCTGCTCCTCAGTGCCGAACAGGTGGATCGGCATGGCGCCCAGCGACACCCCGGCCTCCAGGGTGATCGCCACCGAGGAGTCCACCCGGGCCAGTTCCTCCAGCGCCACGCCCAGCGCCAGGTAGTCGCCGCCCATGCCGCCGTACTCCTCCGGGAACGGCAGCCCGAACAGGCCCATCCGGCCCATCTCGCGCACGATCTCGTAAGGGAACTCGTGCCGCTCGTAGAAGTCGCCGATCTTGGGGGCCACCACGTCGTGCGCGAACTGCTCCACCGTGCGGCGGAGTTCTTCCAGTTCGGGGGAGAGTCGGAAGTCCATCGGGGTCACTGCTCCTCGGGGTCCTTGTGGGACAGGGCTCGGACGGTGCGGGACGGGCTGGGCCGGCCCAGCTGTTCGGCCATCCACGCGCTGGTGGCGGTGAGACGGCCGAGGTCGACTCCGGTGTCGATGCCGAGGCCGTGCAGCATCCACACGAGGTCCTCGGTGGCGAGGTTGCCGGTGGCGGACCTGGCGTACGGGCAGCCGCCCAGGCCGCCCGCGGAGGCGTCGACGGTGGTGACGCCGTGCTGCAGTGCCGCGTACGTGTTGGCCAGGGCCTGGCCGTAGGTGTCGTGGAAGTGGACGCCGATCGCGTCGGTCGGCACGCCCTCCTCGGCGAGGAGCGTCAGCAGGGCGCCCACCTGGCCGGGGGTGGCGACGCCGATGGTGTCGCCGAGGCTCAGCTCGTCGCACCCCATGTCCCGCAGGGCCCGGCAGACCCGTACCACCTGGGGGAGCGGCACCGCGCCCTCCCAGGGGTCGCCGAAGCACATGGAGACATAGCCGCGCACGTGGAGGTTCTCCCGCTTGGCGCGCTCCACGACCGGGCCGAACACCGCCAGCGACTCCTCCAGCGTCCGGTTGAGGTTGGCCTTGGCGAACGACTCGGTGGCGCTGGCGAACACGGCGACGCGGCGCGCGCCGAGCGCGAGGGCGCGGTCCAGGCCGCGGTCGTTGGGCACCAGGACCGGCAGGTCGACCCCGTCGAGGCCGGCGACGCTCGGGAACAGCGCCTCCGCGTCGGCGAGTTGGGGCACCCACTTGGGGTGCACGAAACTCGTCGCCTCGATGGTGGTCAGGCCCGCGCCGGCCAGCCGGCGGATGAACTCCGCCTTCACCTCGGTCGGTACGGTCGCCTGCTCGTTCTGCAGGCCGTCGCGCGCGCCGACCTCGTGGATCCGCACGCGCGCGGGCAGACCCGGGGCCGGGACGACCATGGGCAGTCCTCTCATGCCGTCGCCTCCTCACGGGGCGCGATGACGGCCAGCACCTGGTCCATGGCGACCGTGCTGCCCGGCGTCACGTCGAGTTCGGTGACCGTGCCGGCGTGCGGGGCGGAGACGACGTGCTCCATCTTCATCGCCTCCACCACGAGCAGGCTCTGCCCGGCCGTCACCTCGTCGCCGACCGCGACCTTCACGACGGTGACCGTGCCGGGCATCGGCGCGGTGAGCGAGTCGGCCCCCGCGTGCCCGGCCCGGCTCAGCGACGCGGCTACCGGGTCGTGGTCCCGGACCTGCCAGGCGTCGCCGTCGCGGCCGATCCAGTCGCCGGCGTGGTGGAAGGTGTGCCGGACGCCGTCGAGGGTGACGCCGACCCGGTCCTCGGTGACGGCGGCGGTGGTGCCGCGGGCCTCGTGGGTGACGGGTTCCAGCCCCGGTACCCGCAGCCAGAACGCCACGGCCTTGGGCTCCCCGCCCATCCGCCAGCCGCTCGGCACCGAGAACGGGTCCGTCCAGGTGTCGCCGCGCGGGCGCAGCGCCTCCAGCCGCAGCGCCGCGGCGGCCTCGTACACCTCCTCCGGTACGTCGGTGGGGACCAGCCCCGCCACCTCGCGTTCCACCAGACCGGTGTCCAGGTCGCCCGCCACCACCTCCGGGTGGGCCAGCAGCCGCCGCAGGAACCCGGCGTTCGTCTGCACGCCCAGCGTGACCGTCCCGGCGAGGGCGGCGCGCAGCCGGCGCAGCGCGGTCGCGCGGTCGGGGCCGTACGCGATCACCTTGGACAGCATCGGGTCGTACAGGCTGCCGACCTCGGTGCCCTCGCTGAGCCCGGAGTCGGTGCGCACCCCGTCGCCCTGCGGCTCGTGGAGCCTGAGGACCGTGCCGCCGGACGGCAGGAAGCCGCGCGCGGGGTCCTCGGCGCAGACGCGGGCCTCGATCGCGTGCCCGGTGAGCCGTACGTCCTCCTGGGCGAGGCCGAGCGGCTCCCCGGCGGCGACCCGCAGCTGCCACTCCACCAGGTCCAGCCCGGTGACCAGCTCGGTGACCGGGTGCTCCACCTGGAGGCGGGTGTTCATCTCCATGAAGTAGTACGCCGACGGGTCCCCGCCCGGCACGATGAACTCCACCGTGCCCGCGCCCCGGTAGCCGCACGAGCGGGCCGCCTGGACGGCCGCCTCGCCCATCGCCGCGCGGGTGGCCTCGTCGAGGAGGACGCTCGGCGCCTCCTCGATGATCTTCTGGTGGCGGCGCTGGAGGGAGCACTCGCGTTCGCCCAGATGGACGACGTTGCCGTGGCCGTCGGCCAGGACCTGGATCTCGATGTGCCGGGGACGGTCGATCCACCGCTCGACCAGCAGGGTGTCGTCGCCGAAGGAGGCGCGGGCCTCGCGGCGCGCGGCGGCGATCTCGTCCTCCAGGACGCTCAGATCGCGTACCAGGCGCATGCCCTTGCCGCCGCCGCCCGCACTGGGCTTCAGCAGCACCGGCGCGCCCAGCTCGCGGGCCGCCGCGGCCAGCTCCGGGTCCCGCCCGCCGGGCACCACCGGCACGCCGGCGGCCCGCACGGTCTCCTTGGCGCGGATCTTGTCGCCCATCAGCGCGATGGCGTCGGCGGGCGGCCCGACGAAGACCAGCCCGGCCTCCCCGCAGGCGCGCGCGAAGCCGGCGTTCTCCGCGAGGAAGCCGTACCCCGGGTGCACGGCCTGGGCGCCGGTGCGGGCGGCGGCCTCCAGCAGCCGCTCCACCGACAGATAGCTCTCGGCGGCCGGCGCGGGACCGATCCGTACCGCCGTGTCGGCCTCCCGGACGTGGCGTGCGTCGGCGTCCGCGTCGGAGAAGACGGCGACCGAGCGGACGCCCATCGACCGCAGGGTACGGATGACACGGACGGCGATCTCGCCGCGGTTGGCCACCAGGACGGTGTCGAACATGGACGCTCCCCTCACATCCGGAAGACGCCGAACTGGGGGTCACCCAGGGGCGCGTTGGCACAGGCGGTCAGGGCCAGACCCAGCACCTGGCGGGTCTCCAGCGGGTCGATGACCCCGTCGTCCCAGAGGCGGGCGGTGGCGTAGTAGGCGTTGCCCTGGCGTTCGTACTGCGCGCGGATCGGCGCCTTGAACGACTCCTCGTCCTCGGCCGGCCACTCCTCGCCCCGCGCCTCCAGCTGGTCCCGCTTGACGGTGGCCAGGACGGAGGCGGCCTGCTCACCGCCCATCACGGAGATCTTGGCGCCCGGCCACATCCACAGGAAGCGCGGCGAGTAGGCCCGGCCGCACATGGAGTAGTTCCCCGCGCCGTACGACCCGCCGACCACCACGGTCAGCTTCGGAACGCGCGTGCACGCGACGGCCGTCACCATCTTGGCGCCGTGCTTGGCGATGCCGCCCGCCTCGTAGTCCCGGCCCACCATGAAGCCGGAGATGTTCTGCAGGAACAGCAGCGGGATGCCGCGCTGGTCGCACAGCTCGATGAAGTGGGCGCCCTTCTGGGCGGACTCGGAGAACAGGATGCCGTTGTTGGCGACGATCCCCACCGGGTGGCCGTGGACGCGGGCGAAACCGGTGACCAGGGTCTGCCCGAACTCCGCCTTGAACTCCGCGAAGCGCGAGCCGTCCACCACGCGCGCGATGATCTCGCGGGCGTCGTAGGGGGTGCGGGAGTCGACCGGGACGGCGCCGTACAGGCCGTAGGGGTCGACCTTCGGCTCGACCGGTGGCCGGACCTCCCAGGGCAGGGGGTGGCGGGCCGGCAGCGTGGCGACGATGTCGCGCACGATCCGCAGGGCGTGCGGGTCGTCCTCGGCGAGGTGGTCGGTGACGCCGGACACCCGGGAGTGCACCTCGCCGCCGCCCAGCTCCTCGGCGGTGACGACCTCGCCGGTGGCCGCCTTCACCAGTGGCGGGCCGCCGAGGAAGATCGTGCCCTGGTTGCGGACGATCACGGCCTCGTCGCTCATGGCGGGGACGTACGCGCCGCCGGCCGTGCAGGAGCCGAGAACGGCGGCGATCTGCGGGATGCCGGCGCCGGACATCCGGGCCTGGTTGTAGAAGATCCGCCCGAAATGCTCGCGGTCCGGGAAGACCTCGTCCTGCATCGGCAGGAAGGCGCCGCCGGAGTCGACCAGGTAGACGCAGGGCAGCCGGTTCTCCAGGGCGACTTCCTGGGCGCGCAGATGCTTCTTCACCGTCATCGGGTAGTACGTGCCGCCCTTGACGGTGGCGTCGTTCGCCACGATCACGCACTCGCGGCCGCTGACCCGGCCGATCCCGGCGATCACGCCGGCGGCCGGGGCCTGCCCGTCGTACATCCCGTCGGCCGCGAGCGGCGCCAGCTCCAGCAGCGGCGAGCCCGGGTCGAGGAGGGCGTCCACCCGGTCCCGGGGCAGCAGCTTGCCGCGCGCGGTGTGCCGGGCGCGGGCCTTCTCGCCGCCGCCGAGGCGGGCCGCGGCCAGCTTGGCGCGCAGCTCCTCGACCAGCGCGAGGTGCGCCTGTTCGTTGGCGCGCCAGGCCGCGGACGCGGGGTCTGCCGCGCTCGTCAGCTCCGGTGCCTGATCCATGTCGTGCGGTCCCCTCACCCAGTGATCGACTGTTAATGAGCGTTAACCATTTCCTTCAGGTTAACGACCGCTAACCTCCCTGTCTAGAATTGCTTCCATGGCCACCAGAACCGACGCCCCCACCCGCCGCGAGCAGATCCTCAAGGAGGCCGCCCGCCTCTTCGCCGAGCGCGGCTTCCACGGCGTCGGCGTCGACGAGATAGGCGCCGCGGTCGGCATCAGCGGCCCGGGCCTCTACCGGCACTTCGCCGGCAAGGACGCGATGCTGGCCGAGCTGCTGGTCGGTATCAGCGGCCAGCTGCTGACCGGCGCGAAGCGACGCCTGGCGGAGGTCGACGGCGGCACCCCGGAGGCGGTTCTCGACTCGCTCATCGAGGGCCACATCGACTTCGCGATCGACGACCGCCCCCTGATCACCCTGCACGACCGCGAGCTGGACCGCCTCCGGGACAGTGACCGCAAGCTGGTCCGCCAGCTCCAGCGGCAGTACGTGGAGCTGTGGGTGCAGGTGGTCCGCGAGGCCTACCCGGCGCTCACCGAGCCCACCGCCCGCTCGGCGGTCCACTCCGTCTTCGGCCTCCTCAACTCCACTCCGCACCTGGGCCGCCCGGGCTCCCTGCCGGGCCGGGGGGTCACGGCGGAACTGCTCCACCGCATGGCCCGGGGGGCCTTCGGGGCCGCCGCCGGAGCGTGACGAGCGTTACCACCGGGGGCCTCTGGACGCCGTTCGTACTCGCCGGTACGGTTGCTCTGAGCAAGCGCTTAGACAGTTCAGCTCGGCCCGGCCGGCCGACGTACGTGGAGGTGTGGCGAGTGCGCCGTACGGTGTTCAACGAGGATCACGAGGCGTTCCGGGAGACCCTCCGCGCCTTCATCGAGGCCGAGGTCGTGCCGGTGTACGACGAGTGGTTCGCCGCCGGCCAGGCGCCGCGCGAGTTCTACTACAAGCTCGGCGAGCTGGGCATCTTCGGCATCAACGTCCCCGAGGAGTTCGGCGGCGCCGGCCTGGAGAGCCACAAGTTCGAGGCCGTCCTCTACGAGGAGACCGCGCGCGCGGGCGTGCAGTTCGGCGGCTCCG
This sequence comes from Streptomyces sp. bgisy159, assembly GCF_057707805.1. Classification (NCBI taxonomy): domain Bacteria; kingdom Bacillati; phylum Actinomycetota; class Actinomycetes; order Kitasatosporales; family Streptomycetaceae; genus Streptomyces; species Streptomyces sp. bgisy159. The sequence continues at coordinate 106,426 of NZ_JBYIQX010000005.1, forward strand.
GCGTGCACGTGCTGCTCGCCCTGCCCTACATCAAGATGCTGGCCACGGACGAGCAGAAGAAGCGCTACCTGCCGAAGTTCGTCTCCGGCGAGGAGATGTGGGCCATCGCGATGACCGAGCCGGGCACCGGCTCCGACCTCGCGGGCATGAAGACCACCGCCAAGCTGAGCGAGGACGGCACCCACTACGTCCTCAACGGCGCCAAGACCTTCATCACCGGCGGTGTGCACGCCGACAAGGTCATCGTGTGCGCCCGCACCTCCGCGCCGAAGGAGGACGACCGCCGCTTCGGCATCTCCCTGTTCGCGGTGGACACCAAGTCCGAGGGCTACTCCGTCGGCCGCAAGCTGGACAAGCTGGGCCTGCGCACCTCCGACACCGCCGAGCTGGCCTTCGTCGACGTCAAGGTGCCCGTCGAGGACCTCCTCGGCGAGGAGAACAAGGGCTTCTACTACCTCGGACACAACCTGGCCTCCGAGCGCTGGGGCATCGCCTTCGGCGCCTACGCGCAGGCCAAGGCCGCGGTCCGGTTCGCAAAGCAGTACGTCCAGGAGCGCACCGTCTTCGGCAAGCCGGTCGCCCACTTCCAGAACACCAAGTTCGAGCTGGCCGCCTGCCAGGCCGAGGTGGACGCCGCCGAGGCCGTCGCCGACCGCGCCACCGAGGCGCTCGACGCCGGCGAGCTGACCCCCGCCGAGGCCGCCTCCGCCAAGCTGTTCTGCACCGAGGTCGCCCACCGCGTCATCGACCGCTGCCTCCAGCTGCACGGCGGCTACGGCTACATGAACGAGTACCCGATCGCCCGCCTGTACGCGGACAACCGCGTCAACCGCATCTACGGTGGCACCAGCGAGATCATGAAGACGATCATCGCCAAGGACATGGGCCTGTAAAGGACACGGGTGAGCCAGGCACTCCAGGATCTCCTCGATCTGCTCGACCTGGAGCAGATCGAGGAGAACATCTTTCGCGGCCGGTCGCGGTCGGCCGTAGTCCCGCGCGTCTTCGGCGGGCAGGTGGCGGCGCAGGCGCTGGTCGCCGCCGGGCGCACGGTCCCCGCGGACCGGCCCGCGCACTCGCTGCACGCGTACTTCCTGCGCATGGGCGACCCGGGCGCGCCCATCGTCTACACGGTCGAACGCATGCGTGACGGCCGCTCCTTCACCACCCGGCGGGTGGTCGCCGTCCAGCACGGCAGGCCGATCTTCACGCTGTCGGCGTCCTTCCAGGAGTACGAGGACGGCCTCGACCACCAGACCGCCATGCCGCCCGCGCCCGACCCGGTCACGCTGCCCACCTCCGCCGAACGGCTGCGCGGCTACGACCACCTCGCCCCCGAGATCGTCGAGCGTTTCCTCCAGGCGCGCGAGGCGATCGACCTGCGCTACGTCGACGAGCCGCCCTACGGCCGCTTCGGCGAGCCGCGCGACCCGCACAGCCAGGTGTGGTTCCGCACCAACGGCAAGCTGGCCGACGACCCCCTGCTGCACATCGTCCTCGCCACGTACGTCTCCGACATGACGCTGCTGGACTCGGTGCTGCTCGCGCACGGCCGGGGCGGCTGGGCGGTCGGCGACGTGGTCGGCGCCTCCCTGGACCACGCGATGTGGTTCCACCGCCCCTTCCGCGCCGACGAATGGCTCCTGTACGACCAGCAGTCCCCGACGGCCCACGCCGGCCGCGGCCTCGGCCAGGCCCGCATCTACACCCAGGACGGCCGGCTGGCCGTGTCGGTGATCCAGGAGGGCGTGGTCCGGGTGCCGCGGGCCTGACGGGTCAGGACAGCCCCGCCTCCGCCAGCAGGTACGCCGTCATCGGGTCGTAGTGGCGCGGGCTGACCACGTGGTCGTCCAACGGGACGGCGACCTGCACGGTGCCCTCCGCCTCCGCGAGGAACAGGGCGGGGTCGTTGCAGTCGGCGTACCCGACGGAGTCCACGCCGTGCTGCCCCGCGTACCCCGCCCAGCCGTGGTCGGCGACCACCAGGTCGGGCAGCGGGCGGCCGAGGTGCTCCAGCGCGGTCAGGATCGCCTTCATCGGCTCGCCCGAGTGGGTGTGCCACAGGGTCGCCCCGTGCTCCAGGACCGCCACGTCCGCGAACTGCATGACGTAGCCCTCGTCGGTCTGCAGCCCGTCCGGGATCACCACGATCTCGCAGCCCGCCGCGCGCAGGGCCGCGGCCGTGGCGCGGTGCACGTCCAGCAGGCCGCCCGGGTGACCGGTGGCGAACAGCACCCGCTGCCGGTCCTCGCCCGCCTTGCGCAGCCGCCCCGCCATCCGCTCCAGACCGGCCACGGTCAGCTCCGGGTCGATGGTGTCCTGGCCGTACCGGTGCTCCGGGTCGTCGCTGACGCCGACCCGCTCGGCCATCACCGCGAGCACGTCCTGCTCGTCGTTCCAGCGGTCGCCGAGCTCCAGGCCGAGCCAGTAGTGCCGGTTGCCGTTCGCCAGCTGGCGGTAGTGCGAGAGGTTGTTCTCGCGCGGCGTGGCGACATCGCCCGCGATGCGGGTGCGCACGAGGTGGTCGAGGAGCTCGGCACGGCTGGGTGTCCCGGGTATCGGCATGGTGTCCATTGTGAGGCAGCGACCTGTGCGAGGCGGCGCGGTTCCGGCCGCTGGGACGCGGGTCACGTGCCGCCGTCCGCCCTGTTCAGCCCCGGTGAGCGCAGCGCGAACCACAGCTCCATCCGGACGTCCGGATCATCCAGATCCGTCCCCAGCAGGGCGGTGCAGCGCGCGATCCGCTGCCGCACGGTGTTGCGGTGCACGCCCAGCGCCACCGCCGTACGGTCCCAGCCGCCGTGCAGCGACAGCCAGACGCGGAGCGTCTCGGTGAGCGCGGGCCGGCCGTCGAGCGGTGCGAGCAGGGCGCGGGCGTGCGCCCCGGCCGCGTCCGGCGGCACCAGTGCGGCGAGCCCCGCGCCGGCCCCGTGCCGCACCAGCGGCGCGCGGGTGGCCAGTGCCCGGGCCAGCGCCCGCTCCGCCTGGGCGTCGCCGCTCGCCCAGTCCGCCGGGGCGACGGGCGCGCTCGCCCCCAGCGTCCAGCCGGGCTGGGGGGCGGGTGCCGTGCCCTCGGGCAGCAGCACCCGTACGAGGCCGTCCGCGACGTCGACCAACGGCGAACCCAGCGCGGCTCCGAGGGCGAAGGCGGCGAGCTGACCGGTGGCAGGCCGACCGGTGGCGGTCGGGTCGGTGGCGGCCGGGGCGGGCGTCGGCTGCGGGCGGGCGTGGACCACCTGCCACCGTTCGTCGTCGCCCAGCAGCGGGGCGACCTCCTCGGCCGAGGCGCCCAGGAGAAGCCGCACGAGGGCGGAGGTGCGGGCCGCGCCGCTGCCGCCGTGCCGTTCGCCGGTCAGCAGGGACAGCAGCACGGCCGCCGCGGAGACGATGGTGTGGTCCCCGGCGGCCCGGCCCGGCGCGGCGACCCCGAGCACGAAACCCCGGTCGTCGCCCAGGGCGTACGCGGACAGCTGACGGCCGGCGACGGTGTCGGTGGCCGTACGGGACGCGCGGGCGGTGACGACACCGGCCAGCCCGGCCAGGGCGGCCCGCACCGGCCCCGGCGAGCCCTCGGACGCCCCGGGCCCCGCCGCGTCCTCGGACTCCTCCGGTCCGGTGGGCATCCGCCCCGCCGAGGCGATCTCCGCGCCCCCCGGCCCGTACAGCACCGCGTGCCCGCCCACCCGCCGGGCGAGCCGGCGCAGCACCGCCGACACCGGGTCGGGCCCGGAAGCGGCGGCCACCAGGCTCTGCTGGGCCTCCGCCACCCTGCGCAGCTCGGCGGTGCGGGCCCGCTCCATCAGTTCCCAGACCGCGCGGGCCACCCCCGAGAACGTGGTCCGCGGCGGCACCTCCAGCAACGGCAGCCGGTGCGCCTCGCAGGCCGCGACCAGCGCGCCGGGCACCGTGTCGTGCACCGGGGCCAGCCCGAAGCCGAGGGCCGCGCCGCCCGCGGCGACGATCCGCGCGACATAGCCGTCGAAGAAGCCGTCCCGCTCCGCCTCCCCCTCCGCCTCCCGGTCCGTGCCCCGGTCCGCGTCCCCGGGGATGTGCACGCCCGCCGTGAGCAGCAGTTCCCCGCCCAGCAGGTACGGGTACGGGTCGGCCATCTCCGACGCGTGCGCCCAGTGGACGGCCGTCCCCCCGTCGCGGGGCCCGGCGACCTGCCGCAGTCCCAGATCCTCGCGGGCCAGCAGCGCGGACAGCGGCACCGGGGGCGTCGGCGGAACAGTGGGATCCGGCATGATGTGCGTTTCATCCATCCTGTAGGGCTCGGATGGATGAAACGTACACTTCGCGGTCGCCGTCCGGCCACCTAGGGTCGAAGGTGGTCACCTGGGCGGAAGAGCGCGCAGGGACGGCGCAGAAGAAGGAAGGCATCCGACCATGACCAGCAACGAGACGCCCCGCGGCCCCGTCGACTCCTCCCGCGTCCCGCGGTACGCCGGCCCCGCGACCTTCGCCCGGCTGCCCCGGCTGGACGAGGTCGGCCGAGCCGACGTCGCGGTCGTGGGCGTGCCCTTCGACTCGGGCGTCTCCTACCGGCCCGGCGCCCGCTTCGGCGGCAACGCCATCCGCGAGGCGTCCCGCCTGCTGCGCCCGTACAACCCCGCCCAGGACGCCTCGCCCTTCGCCCTCGCCCAGGTGGCGGACGGCGGCGACATCGCCGTGAACCCGTTCAACATCAACGAGGCCGTCGAGACGGTCGAGGCGGCCGCGGACGACCTGCTGGACTCGGGCGCCCGCCTGATGACGCTGGGCGGCGACCACACCATCGCCCTGCCCCTGCTGCGCGCCGTCGCGAAGAAGCACGGCCCGGTCGCCCTGCTCCACTTCGACGCCCACCTGGACACCTGGGACACCTACTTCGGTGCCGAGTACACCCACGGCACCCCGTTCCGCCGGGCGGTCGAGGAGGGCGTCCTCGACACCTCCGCCCTCTCCCACGTCGGCATCCGCGGCCCGCTCTACGGCAAGCAGGACCTGACGGACGACGAGAAGATGGGCTTCGGCATCGTCACCTCGGCGGACGTCTACCGGCGCGGCGCCGACGAGGTCGCCGACCAGCTCCGGCAGCGCATCGGCGACCGCCCGCTGTACATCTCCATCGACATCGACTGCCTCGACCCGGCGCACGCGCCCGGCACCGGCACTCCCGAGGCGGGCGGCATGACCTCCCGCGAGCTGCTGGAGATCCTGCGCGGCCTGGCCTCCTGCAACCTGGTCTCGGCGGACGTCGTCGAGGTGGCCCCCGCGTACGACCACGCCGAGATCACGTCGGTCGCCGCCTCCCACACGGCGTACGAACTGACGACGATCATGTCCCGGCAGATCGCCGCGGCCCGGAACGCCGCCCGGAAGGACACGGAGGCGAAGTGACCCACGACCACGACCTGGAACTCCGCCCCACCGCCGCACAGACGGAGGCCGCGCTGAACCCTCCGCCCGGCCGCAACGGCGGGGACCTGGTCGTGGAGACGCTGGCCGGTCTCGGCGCGACGACCGTCTTCGGCCTGCCCGGCCAGCACGCCCTCGGCATGTTCGACGCGCTGCGCCGCTCCGGCCTGCGCTACGTCGGCCTGCGCATGGAGAACAACGCCGGGTTCGCGGCGGACGCGTACGGCCGTATCACCGGTGAGGCGGCGCCGCTGCTGCTGTCGACCGGCCCCGGCGCGCTGACCTCGCTGGCCGCACTCCAGGAGGCGGCCGCGGCCTCCGCCCCCGTCCTCGCCGTCAGCAGCCAGATCCCGACGGCGGGTCTGGGCGGCGGCCGCCACGGCTATCTGCACGAACTCCCGGACCAGGCGGCCTCCTTCCGCGGTGTGGTGAAGTCCGTCCACACCGTGCGTACCCAGTCCCAGATCCCGTCCGCGCTCGCGGCGGCCTGGAAGTCGGCGCTGACCGCCCCGCACGGGCCGGTGTGGGTGGAGATCCCGCAGGACGTCCTGCTCGCCGAGACCCATCTGCCGGTGGTGACGGGCGTGGACGCGACGCCGGAGGACCTGGTCCCGCGGGTGGAACTGACGGCGGTCGCCGCCGACCTCCTGTCCAAGGCCGCCCGCCCGGCGATCATCGCAGGCGGGGGCGTCGTACGGGCCGACGCGAGCGGCAAGCTGAAGCAGCTCGCGGAACGCCTCCAGGCGCCGGTCGTCACCACCCCCGGCGGCAAGGGCGCCTTCCCCTGGACGCACCCGCTGTCCCTCCAGTCCTGGCTGGAGGACCGGCACACCACGGACTTCCTTGAGGACGCGGACGTCCTGCTGGTGGTCGGCTCGGGGCTCGGCGAACTCTCCTCGAACTACCACACGTTCAAGCCGCGCGGCCGGGTCATCCAGATCGAGGCCGACCTCGGCAAGCTGGAGTCCAACCATCCGGCGCTCGGTATCCACGCGGACGCCCGGCTCGCGCTCCAGGCGCTGCTGGAGACGGTGCGGGAGCGCGCGGACCCGTCGGCCGCCGAGCGGGTGCGGGAGCTGCTGGGCCGCGTGCGCGACCGTATCGCGGCTCAGGAACTCACCCTGGAACAGGAGGTGTTGGCGTCGGTCCGCAGGGCTCTGCCCGCCGACTCCCCCTCCTTCTGGGACATGACGATCCTGGCCTACTGGGCCTGGTCCGCCTTCGACGCCAAGGGCCCGAACCACATGCACTCGGCCCAGGGTGCCGGCGGCCTCGGCTACGGCTTCCCGGCGGCGCTGGGCGCGGCGGTCGCGGATCCGACCCGGCCGGTGCTGGCCGTCTCCGGCGACGGCGGGGCGCTCTACTCGATCGCCGAGCTGGCCACGGCGAAGCAGCACGCCCTTCCGGTGACCTGGCTGATCGTCGACGACGGCGGCTACGGCATCCTGCGCGAGTACATGACCGACGCCTTCGGCCAGGCCACGGGGACCGAGCTGGCTCGCCCGGACTATGTGGCGCTGGCCGGGTCCTTCGGCGTCCCGGGGGTGCGTACGACCCCCGAGACGCTGGAGTCCGACCTGGCGAAGGCGCTGGCCGCGCCGGGGCCGTCGGTGGTCGTCCTCCCGGCGGTGCTGCGGATGTTCGCACCCACGCATCCGGGGTGAGGACGCGAGACGGGGCCGGACGGCAGGCGCCGGTGGAGGTTCGTCAGCCGATCTGTTCGGCCAGGGCGACGATGATGCCCGACGGGCCGCGGAGGCTGCAGAGCCGGTACAGGTTCTCGTACCGCGTCACCTCGCCGAGGAGTTCGGCGCCGTGGCGGCGCAGGCGGGCGACGGTGTCGTCGATGTCGTCGACGGCGAACATGACGCGGTGCAGCCCCAGGGTGTGGGGCGGCGGGTCGGCCGGTCCGGCCGGGACCGCGGCGGGGGAGTGGAACTTCGTCAGCTCCACCTTGCCGTGACCGTCCGGGGTGCGCATCATCGCGATGGCGCTGCGGACCCCGTCGAGCCCGAGCATCCGGTCCGCGTACGCTCCCTCGATCTGCGCCTCGCCCTCCGGCTCCATGCCGAGCTCGGTGAAGAAGGCGACGGCGGCCTCCAGGTCGTCGACGACGATGGCCACGTTGTCCATTCGCTGGATCGCCAAGAGGGTGCTCCTTCTTCGTCGCGCGGTCCGCTCTGCGGCGGTGGTGGGAGGGCGGGGGACCGGCGCACGCGACGTGGTCCGGCCCCGGCGGTCACCGGGGCCGGACCACGCCTCGCGTCGGCCCGCGCTCGCCGGGCCGCGTCCGTGTCCTCATGGACCCGGCCCGGGTCGTGCGGCGCCCGTCACGGCTCCTACTGTAGGCACCGGGCATCCGCGTCGTACGGTTCCCACGGTTCCCTCGCATGCCCGGTCGGCGCCTCTTCTACCAGATCGCCTCGACCCACTCCGGGTGGTCGATGAACGGGTTCCGGTTGTGCTGGTAGGTGTCGTAGATGACCTGGTTGCGGCGCTCCTCGAAGGCGTCCGGCGGGTCGGCCTCGTTCCAGGCCTTGAGGACGGAGAGGCGGCCCAGGTAGGGGTTGCTGCCGTTGCTGACGCGGTCGTTGGCCTCGAGGTCGGGCCAGCCGTCGTCGCCCTCGTAGCGCACCGCCATGTAGAAGATCATGCGGGCCACGTCGCCCTTGACGGCGTCCCGCGGCTCGAAGGAGTCGCCGTCGGTCAGGCTGCCGCCGCTGTCGGTGAACGAACCGCCGCCGTTGTCGAAGTCCTTGTTGCCGCGGATGGAGTTGACCCTGACGTCCGCGGGGCGGATGTGGTGCAGGTCGGTGCCGGGACCGGTCGAGGTGCCGAAGTCGCCGTGGGACTTGGCCCACACGTGCTCCCGGTTCCAGTCCCCGGTGTCGCCGCCGCTGAGCGACTTGCTGCGGGATATGCCGCTGTACAGCAGGATGACGTTGTTGCTGTTCCTCGGGTCCTGGTCCGTGTTCTTCAGGGCCGTCCACAGCGCCGAGTACGACAGCTTGGACTGGCTGCTGATGATGGTGTGCAGGGACGACCTGAGGGACGTTCCCGTCCTGCCGACCGCGTTCTTGTAGTACGTCGAGTCGTAGGCGGTGGTCGTCGCCGCGGCCGGGGTCGCCGTCAGCGCGGGAGCGGTGAGGCCGACCAGGAGCGCGGCGGTGGTCAGGGCCACCGACCTCCAGCGGCTCATGCGTGTCGCCAGCTTCATGCGGGGTCCGATCTACGCGTGTTGAGTGGGGGGCGCAATCGGGAGAGTGACATGAACATGCGGGCGTGTCCATGAAGTGGACATGTCGATCAGGTGACGGGGAACGGCATATCCGTCCAGGGCGCGCGGACGAAGCGCCCCGCCGGACCCGGGCCGGAGCGGAGCCCGGGATGAAATCCCACCCCGCCCGCGTTGGTGCCTTGCGGAAGATCAGGGCGAGAGGGAGGCAGCGCGTGACACCGCAACGGGGATGGGCGAGGCGACTGGCCGGATACGCCTGGCGGTATCCGAAGGACGTCGTACTGGCCCTCGCCTCGTCGCTCCTCGGCATGGCCGTCATGGCGATCGTCCCGCTGATCATCAAAATGATCATCGACGATGTCGTCAGCGACCGGACCCGGTCCATGGCCCCCTGGGCGGGCGCACTGATCGGCGCGGCCGTCCTCGTCTACGTCCTCACCTACGTCCGCCGCTACTACGGCGGCCGCCTCGCCCTGGACGTCCAGCACGACCTGCGCACCGAGATGTACGGGACGATCACCCGACTGGACGGCCGCCGCCAGGACGAGCTGTCCACCGGGCAGGTCGTCGGCCGCGCCACCAGCGACCTCCAGCTGATCCAGGGCCTGCTGTTCATGCTGCCCATGACCATCGGCAACTTCGCGCTCTTCCTGATCTCCCTGGTCGTGATGGCGTGGCTGTCCGTCCCCCTCACGCTCGTCGCGCTCGCGGTCGCGCCCGCCCTGTGGTGGATCGCCCGGCGCAGCCGGACCCGCCTGCACCCCTCGACCTGGTACGCGCAGGCGCAGGCCGCCGCCGTGGCGGGCGTGGTCGACGGCGCGGTCAGCGGGGTCCGCGTGGTGAAGGGGTTCGGGCAGGAGGACCAGGAGACCGGCAAGATCCGCGAGGTCAGCCGCCGTCTCTTCGCGGGCCGGCTGCGCACCGTCCGGCTGAACTCCCGCTACACCCCCGCCCTGCAGGCCGTACCCGCCCTCGGCCAGGTCGCCATGCTGGCCCTCGGCGGCTGGCTCGCCGTACACGGCCACATCACCCTCGGCACCTTCGTCGCCTTCTCCGCCTACCTGGCCCAGCTGGTCGGCCCGGTCCGCATGCTGGCCATGGTCCTCACCGTCGGCCAGCAGGCCCGCGCCGGCACCGAGCGCGTCCTGGAGCTGATCGACACCGAACCGACGCTCACCGACGGCACCAAGGACCTGCCCGCCGACGCGCCCGCCACCGTCGAGTTCGACGACGTGTCCTTCGGCTACGACACCGCGCCCGGCAGGGCCGGCCTCGTCCTCGACCGCCTCAGCTTCGAGATCCGCCCCGGCGAGACCCTGGCGGTGGTCGGCGCCTCCGGCTCCGGCAAGTCCACGGTCTCCCTGCTCCTGCCGCGCTTCTACGACGTCACGCGCGGCGCCGTCCTCATCGGCGGCCACGACGTGCGCGAGCTGACCCTGGACTCGCTGCGGGCCGCCGTCGGACTGGTCCCGGAGGACTCCTTCCTCTTCTCCGACACCGTCCGCGACAACATCGCCTACGGCCGCCCCGACGCCACCGACGAGCAGATCGAGGCCGCCGCCCGCACCGCCCAGGCCGACCGGTTCATCGCCGAGCTGCCCGACGGCTACGCCACCAAGGTCGGCGAACACGGCCTGACCCTGTCCGGCGGCCAGCGCCAGCGCATCGCGCTCGCCCGTGCCATCCTCACCGACCCCCGCCTGCTGGTCCTCGACGACGCGACCTCCGCCGTCGACGCCCGCGTCGAGCACGAGATCCACGAGGCCCTCCAGCAGGTCATGGCGGGCCGCACCACGCTGCTCATCGCGCACCGCCGCTCCACCCTCAACCTCGCCGACCGCATCGCCGTCCTCGACCAGGGCCGCCTCGCCGACGTCGGCACCCACGAGGAACTCCAGCGGCGCTGCGCCCTCTACCGCCGGCTGCTCACCGACCCCGACGAACTCGGTGCCGTCTCCCCGGGCCACGCGCGGCCCGCCGCCCCCGCCGAGGACACCTCGGTACGCGACGAGCTGGACGCCGAGTTCGACGCGGAACGCGGCGTCACCCCCCGGCTGTGGACCGGCGACCGGGAGCCCAAGGACACCGCGCTGTCCGGCTCCCCGGCCACCCCGGAACTCCTCGCGCAGGTCGAGGCGCTGCCCCCGGCCACCGACACCCCCGACGTCGACGAGGACCGCGCGGTGCGGCCCGAGGAGTCGTACGGCCTGCGCCGCCTCCTGCGCGGCTTCCGCACCCCGCTCCTGGTCAGCCTCGGCCTGGTCGCCGTGGACGCCGGCATGGGACTCCTGCTGCCGGTGCTGATCCGGCACGGCATCGACGACGGCGTCACCCGGGCCTCGCTGGGCGCGGTCTGGGCGGCCTCGCTGCTCGCGCTGCTCACCGTGGTGCTCCAGTGGTCGGCGCAGATCGGCGAGACCCGGATGACCGGCCGGACCGGCGAACGCGTCCTGTACTCGCTGCGCCTGAAGATCTTCGCCCAGCTCCAGCGCCTCGGCCTCGACTACTACGAGCGGGAGCTGACCGGGCGCATCATGACGCGGATGACGACGGACGTCGACGCGCTCTCCACGTTCCTGCAGACCGGCCTGGTCACCGCGTTCGTCTCGGCCGTCACCTTCTTCGGCATCATGGTCGCCCTGCTGGTGATCGACGTACAGCTCGCGCTGGTCGTCTTCGCCACGCTGCCCCCGCTGATCATCGCCACCGTCTTCTTCCGCCGGGCCAGCGTCAAGGCGTACGAGCTGGCCCGCGAGCGGGTCTCGGCGGTCAACGCCGACCTCCAGGAGTCGGTGTCCGGGCTGCGCATCGTGCAGGCGTTCCGCCGGGAGCGCTCCGGCGCGACGCGGTTCGCGGAGGCCAGCGACAGCTACCGCCGGGCGCGCATCCGCGGCCAGTGGCTGATCTCCGTGTACTTCCCCTTCGTCCAGCTGCTGTCGTCGGCGGCGGCGGCGGCCGTCCTGGTCGTCGGCGCCGGCCGGATCCAGGACGGGACGCTGACCACCGGCGCGCTGGTGGCGTACCTGCTGTACATCGACCTGTTCTTCGCGCCGGTCCAGCAGCTCTCCCAGGTCTTCGACGGCTACCAGCAGGCCACCGTCTCGCTGGGCCGCATCCAGGAACTGCTGCGGGAGCCGACGTCCACCAAGCCGGCCGCCGCGCCCCGCGAGGTAAGGGCCCTGCGCGGCGAGATCGCCTTCGAGGACGTGCACTTCGCGTACGGGTCCGCCGACCGGCCCGAGCAGGCCCTCACCGGCATCGACCTGCGGATCCCGGCCGGGCAGACCGTCGCGTTCGTCGGTGAGACCGGCGCCGGCAAGTCCACCCTGGTCAAGCTGGTCGCCCGGTTCTACGACCCGACGGCCGGCCGGGTCACCGTCGACGGCACCGACCTGCGGGAACTGGACCTCACCGGGTACCGGCACCGCCTGGGCGTGGTGCCGCAGGAGGCGTACCTGTTCCCCGGCACGGTCCGGGACGCCATCGCCTACGGGCGGCCCGGCGCCACCGACGCCGAGGTGGAGGCGGCGGCCCGGGCGGTCGGCGCGCACGAGATGATCGCCCGGCTCGACGGCGGCTACCTGCACGAGGTCGCCGAGCGCGGCCGCAACCTCTCCGCCGGCCAGCGGCAGCTGATCGCGCTGGCCCGCGCGGAACTCGTCGACCCCGACGTCCTGCTCCTCGACGAGGCGACCGCGGCCCTGGACCTGGCCACCGAGGCCCAGGTCAACCAGGCCACCGACCGCGTCGCCGGCCGCCGTACCACCCTCGTCGTCGCCCACCGGCTGACCACCGCGGCCCGCGCGGACCGGGTGGTCGTGATGGACCACGGCAGGGTCGTCGAGGACGGCACCCACGAGGAGCTGCTCGCCCGCGAGGGCCGCTACGCAGAGCTGTGGCGGACGTTCGTCGGCGAGCCGGTGGCCGCCGGACCCGTGTGACCGGGGCCGCCCGGGTCCCGCCCGTCCCGGGACCGCAGCCATGCCGCCGTCTCCCGCGGCGGCATGGCCGCGGCGATCAGCCAGCCCTGCACGGCGTCGCAGCCCAGGTCGCGCAGCCGGCCCCAGGTCTCGTCGTCCTCCACGCCCTCCGCGACCACCACCATGCCCAGGGCGTGGGCGAGGTCGGCGGTGCACCGCACGATCTCGGCGTCCTGTGCGTCCACCGCGAGGCGGGCCACGAACGACCGGTCGATCTTGAGCTCGCTCACCGGCAGCCGCCGCAGGTGCACCAGCGAGGAGTAGCCGGTGCCGAAGTCGTCCAGCGACATCTTCACGCCGTGCCCGGTCAGCCCGCTCAGGGTCTCGGCGGCCCGCTCGGGATCCTCCAGCAGCACCCGTTCGGTGATCTCCAGTTGCAGTGACGCCGCCGGCACCCCGTGCCGCGCCAGCACCGCCGCCACCGAGCCCGCGAACCCGGGGGTGTGCACGTCGCGCGGCGAGACGTTCACCGCGACCGGCACGGACAGCCCCTGCGCCCGCCACCGCGCGAGCTGTCCGACGGCCCGCTCCAGCACGTACGCCGTCAGCCGGGGCATCAGCCCCGACGACTCCACGAGCGGCACGAACTCGTCCGGCGGCACCTTCCCGCGCTCCGGGTGCACCCACCGCACCAGTGCCTCCAGGCCGGCGACCTGCCCGTCGAAGCGCACCTTCGGCTGGTAGTGCAGCTCCACCTCGTGCGCGTCCAGCGCCCGGCGCAGATCGCCCAGCAGACCCAGCCGGTCGGGGGTGTGGGAGTCCCGCTCGGACTCGTAGACCTCCACCCCCGTGCGGTCCCGCTTCGCCTGGTACATCGCCACGTCCGCGCGCCGCAGCATGCCTTCGGCGTCGAGGGCGTGGTCGGGGAAGACGGCGACCCCGGCCCCGGCCTCCAGCACCAGGGTGAGGCCGTCGAGGTCGAGCGGGGCACCCAGCGCGGCGACGAGGTCCCGGGCGACCCGGGCCACCGAGGCCGTGGAGCCGGCGGCCGGCAGCAGCACGGCGAACTCGTCGTCGCCGAGCCGCGCCGCCTCCGCCCCCTCGGGCAGCGCCCGCCGCAGCCGGTCGGCCACCCGGAGCAGCAGCCGGTCCCCGGCGACGTGCCCCAGGGTGTCGTTGACGAGCCGGAACCGGTCCAGGTCGAACACGATCAGGCCGACCCGGGCGCGCGTCCGCCCGGCATCGCCGAGCACCGCCTCCAGACGCCCCCGCAGCCACTGCCGGTGCGGCAGCCCGGTCAGCTGGTCCAGGTAACGGCGGTGTATCCGGCGGTGCGGGTGGGCCGGCCCGGGCGGGCCCGCCCGGGCGGGAAGGTCCCCGGGCCGGTACGGCTCCCCGGAGGGGCCCGCGGCCCGCCGCTTGACGCGCGCGAGGACCTCCTCCCGCCGCGCCGGATCGGTCTCGCCGAGCCGGGCCCGCAGCGCGGCCACGGAGCGGGCCAGCTCCGCGCGGACCACGGGGTCGGGCTCGGACGGCTGTACGGGGCGGCGGAACCAGGTCACGTCCGCTCCTTCCCGAGGTCGGTGAAGAGGTTGAGCGCCTCGCCGCGCGGTCCGAAGACCCGGCGCAGCGTCCGCTGGGCGCGGGCCAGGTGCCGGGCCACCGTGCTCGGCGCGACGCCCAGCATCGCGGCTATCTCCTTCTGCGAACGGTCCTGGCACCAGTGCAGCACCGCGATGGTGCGCTGCCGGTCGGAGAGCTCCGCCAGGGCCCGCATCACCCGCGCGCAGTCCTCCAGCCGCTCCACCACCGTCGCCGGGTCGTCGGCGACGACCGTGCGGTCCGTCGCCCAGATCCGGGCCGGCTTGGGCAGCCGGCCGCGCAGCCGGCGGGACCGCTTGACCGCGTCCCGCGCGATGACCGCGACCAGCCAGGAGCGCGGGGAGTCGATCCGGTCCCAGGCCCGCAGCGCCCGGACGAACGCGTCGGCGACCAGTTCCTCCGCCAGGTGCAGATCGCCGGCGGTCATGTGGGTCGCCATCACCACCAGTTCGTCGTAGTGGTCCGCGAAGAACCCGTCGTAGCGCGCACCGGCATCGCTCACCGCCCGTCTCCGCCGGGCGGAACCCGCAACTCCCAGGCGGAGCGGTCCGGCTGCTGCTCCGTCACCGAACCGCCGTGGGGCAGGGACCGGGCGACCGACCGGTACAGCCGCTCGCGGGAACGGTCCCGTATCCAGTGGGAGCCCGCCGCGATGAGTGCCGCGGCGCCGGTGAGACACAGGGTCACAAGTAGGTGCAGCACATTCATCCTGTCCAGTCGCACGGGAGCGGGACCTTGCCGTCACCCAGTACGAAGCCCGCCGCCGCGCACCGTGACGACACCTTCGCACGAATGTGACCTACCTCACTACTGCCCCGTGGGGCGGGGGTTGAGGGCCCCCGGAGCGCAACCGTGCGCATCTCGCTGCGCGTCCGTACACCAGTACGGCACTGCGGGGGAGGGAGGGGTCACGGTGAACTCAGGAGGAGGCTGGGGAGCGGTTCGGCGGCGGTTCGCGCTGGGCGCGGCCGTGCTGACCGCGTCCGGACTGCTGGCGCTCGCCGCACCGGCGCCCCCGGCCGAGGCGGCCGCCCGGCTGCCCTGCGCCGGACGCCACGTGCGCACCCTGTCCTTCAGCACCGGCGCGGTCTACGTGTTCAAGCGCAACGGCTACGTCTGCGCCGTCACCCTCACCAAACGCCCCGGCGTACGCCGCGAGATGACCCTCAGCGTCCAGGCCCGCGGCAACCGCGCCGTACGCCGCGAGACCCGTTCCGTCCTCCGCGCCGGCCCGGTCACCGTCCACGCGGGCCGCCGGTGCGTGTGGGTGCGGGGGTCGGTGGGGGGCGGGTCGGTCAGTTCGGGGTGGATCCTGTGCTGAATTCTGTACCGAGGTGGAAACAGGCGCTGCTTGCCCGTTGAGGGTACGGGCAAGCAACGCGATGGCAGTTTTCTGTGCTCACTGTTCGACGGTCAGTGCCCAGCGCATTGTGGACGGTGCCGTGATGCGGATGGAGGCATCTGCTCTCGCGCGTTTCAGGTGCACCTCGTTGTAGGTGCTGCTGACCTCGTTTTCCGAGCAGGGCAGAGGAAAGCTTACGCTCGCGGGCTCCAGGGAAACTTCCAGTGTTCCCGCCCCCTGACAGTTGACCTGTATTCCTATCGGCCGCCCAGGCTTCACGCCCTCTTTCAGTGGGAGTGTCGCATTCCCCTGGTGTGAGTCGACGCTGATGAGTACGGTGCCGTTATTCGCGGGTTCTGGTGCGGCGGTGACGGACTCTCCGGTGACATGCTCCGCTCCGCCGCCTTCGGGAGCTGCGGACGGAGCCGCTGAGGTGGTTCTGCCAGTCGGAGTGTCGGCGGGCTTCTGGCCTCCGCCGGTGCAGCCGGACACGCTCAGCAGCGTGAGGGTCAGGCCGATTCCCAGCGCAATCGGCCGCTGTCGGCGTGAAAGCCTGGTCACTGTTCCCACAGGTACCAGCCAACCCTCCAGGGCGTGTAGCTCGTGATGGTCTTTTTCGTGCTGGTCCGGCAGTTGCTGTAGACGACGTAGCTGGTGCCCGTGTTCTTCAGGCGGTAGGCGCCGTACTTGGCCAGAGTGGTCCTCTTGGGCGGCGTGTCGGTGGATATGGTGTTGCCCAGCTTTGCGGTCAGCTTCAGGGAGAGATCGACCTGGTACTTGGCCTCAATCTTGGCGACCAGGATGTCGACACTCGTCGAGAGTCCAGCGGAAAGGCTGACACCGACTTCGCCGGTGACCTCCGATGTGAAGGTGGATCTTGCCGTCCGGGATGATCCGTTGTAGTTGGCCAACGTCGGCCCCACCCCTTGGTGCTTCCTTCCAAGGTTGGCGGTGGGGGTATAGACGTTTTGCCGTGTGCAGATTTCGCTGGGAATCTTGCCGGTGGGAGGCTCATCGGGAATGTCGGGTTCACCCTCGATCGGGTCGGTGAGATCGGTCTCCTGAGGCTCTTCCGGAGGGGCTGTTCCGATCTCGACAACCGGCTCGGTGGGGTCGGTCTGTTCGGCGTACGCCGGTAATGACATGACTGAGAGAGCGGCGGCAGTTACGGAGAACACAGCGACACTTCGGATCTTCTTCACGCTGTTTTGATCCTCTTCTTCTGGGTCACCCTGCGGGGTGACGTGTGGTGTCATAGAAGCATGGCCATGTCCTTTTGGAGTCGGAGAGCGCCGAAATTTTGAGCTACATCTGAGCTAGGTGGTGTTTCGGCCGCTGACTGTAATGAGTTCCTCGGGTGAGGGGCTCTGCGGTACTTTTTCGCCATGCAGTAAATCGGTGACTGGAATTGTGGTGTGGACGGCGTACGCCCTGGGGGTGAGGGCTCAGTACGACAGGCCGTGCCCGATCGGGAAGAGCGTGCGCGCGGGGTCGTCCGCCCGGGGCACCGGCACCGGCAGCCGCCCGCGCGGCGCCACCGCCCCGGCGATCACCCGGGCGGCGGCCCGCAGGGCGACATCGGTCCAGCAGTAGGTGGCCAGGCACGCCCGGACGCCGGGGAGGTGGGCGATGTCGTAGGGGTTGCGCAGGGCGACCGCCACCACCGGCCGCCCGGTGGCGAGGAGCCGCTCGACGAGCGTCCGCTGGGCGCTGTCGGCGGTGACGTCGTACGTGCCGACGACCACCGCGTCCGCCTCCCCGGCCGCCGCCACCGCCCGCGCGATCACGGCGTCGGAGGGCGCGACCCCCGTGGGCAGGGCGGTCGCCGCGAAGCCCAGCTCGGTCATGGCCGTCGCCAGAACGCCGGTCGGCGGCCCGGTCGTACCCGACGGGGAGGCGGGGTCGGCGCCGGCCACGAGCAGCCGGGGCCGCGTACGCGGGGACAGCGGCAGCACCGTGCCCTCGGTGCCCTCGTTGACGAGCAGGGTCGTGGTGCGCTCCGCGATCCCGTCGGCGGCGGCGCGATGGGCCGGTGCCCCGACCGTACGGTCCACGCCCGCCGTGCCGGCGTACGGCCGGTCGAGGAGCCCGAGCCGCTCCTTGAGCCGCAGGATCCGCAGCACGGAGGCGTCGAGCCGCGGCTCGCCCAGCTCCCCGTCCCGTACGGCGGCGAGGACCGCGTGCCACGCGACGCGCAGGTCGGGCGGGTTGAGCAGCTGGTCGACGCCGGCCTTCAGCGCCAGCACGGGCACCCGGTCGTCGCCGTACCTGGTCCGCACCCCGGCCATGTCCAGCGCGTCGGTGACCACCACCCCGTCGTAGCCCAGGTGTTCGCGCAGCAGACCGGTGACGATCGGGTGGGACAGGGTGGCCGGGTCGCCGGAGTCGTCGAGCGCCGGCACCAGGATGTGCGCGGTCATGATCGCGTCGACGCCGGCCGCGACCGCCGCCCGGAACGGCACGGCGTCCAGCGCTTCCCACTCCGCGCGGCTGTGCGTGATGACGGGGAAGCCGGTGTGGCTGTCGACGGCCGTGTCCCCGTGCCCCGGGAAGTGCTTGGCGGTCGCCGCCACCCCCGAGGCCTGATAGCCGCGTACCTCGGCGGCGACCAGGTCGGCCACGGCGCGCGGACCGGCCCCGAAGGACCGCACGCCGATCACCGGGTTCGCCGGGTCGACGTTCACGTCCGCCACGGGGGAGTAGTCCTGCCGTACGCCCATCGCGCGCAGCTCGCGGCCCGCGATCAGCCCGAGTGTGCGGGCGTCGGCGGGCGACCCGCCGGCCCCGATCGCCATCGCGCCCGGGAAGAGCGTGGCCGGCCTGCCGATCCGGCACACCGCGCCGTGCTCCTGGTCCGTGGCGACCAGCACGGGCAGCCCGCCCGGCCGGGCCAGCGCGGCCCGCTGCACACCGTCGGACAGCTCGGCGACCTGGCGGGGGTCACGGGTGTTGTGCGCCCAGGAGAAGTAGACGACCCCGCCCACCCGGTACCTCTCCACCAGCTCGGCGGCGCTGCGCACGCCCAGCTCGCGCAGATTCGCCTCGGCGTCGGCCGCGTCCGGCGCGGTCGCCGAATGACCGAACACCCGGGAGACGAAGACCTGTCCGACCTTGTCCTCCAGCGTCATCCCGGCGACGATCCGCCGCAGCCGGCGCTCGTCGCCCGCCCGCGCGGGGCCACCGGCGCCGAGTGCCGCCGTGAGCCCGGCACCGGCGGCCAGGACGGTACGTCTGGAGGGCATCGGGCGCTCCTTCGGCGGCTGATCGCTGACGTCCCGGGGGACACTTCCGTCCCGCCAGCCCTATCCGCAATCGTCCCGCCGATCAAGGCACCGCGCGCGGCACCGTGTCCCGTCCCCGCGCGGGTGCCGCCATCGGCGCAGTGGAGGGGGCGCGCCGATGGCGGCCGGCCGCCGGGCGCGGTGCGGCGGAGAGGGGGGTCAGCGATCTCGGCCGGAGGCGAGGGCCGACACCGCACCACGAGGACTCTCCCGGCGGCTCCGGGAGTTGGACGAACGCCCCCCGCGCCGGGTTCCCGGCCCGGGGCGCGCGCCCAGGCACCGTCGGCCGCGCCACGCCGCCGGCCGGCGTCGACGGGGCGCCCCTCTCGCTTCTGGTTCCTGGGCCCCGGCAGGGCGTCGGCGGGGGCCGCCCCTCTCGCCTCTCGTTCCCGTGTCCCGGCAGGACGTCGGAGGTGTTCCCCGGGCGAGCCGGTGCGCGGCACGCGCTGGTGCGCGGGGGCCCCGCCAGCCGGTGGAGTATCCCTGGCCTGACCGCCCCCGCCCGGCCGCGGCGTTCATACCGTGGACGTCCCTGCTCCGGAGGCGGTCGGCACGGGATCATGAGGGCCATGTCCAGCGTCGCCATCCCCGGTTCCAAGTCCATCACCGCCCGCGCCCTCTTCCTCGCGGCTGCCGCCGACGGCGTCACCACCCTCGTGCGCCCGCTGCGCTCGGACGACACGGAGGGCTTCGCCGAGGGGCTCACCCGGCTCGGCTACCGCGTCGGGCGCACCCCGGACAGCTGGCAGATCGACGGACGCCCGGCCGGCCCGGCGGTGGCCGAGGCGGACGTGTACTGCCGGGACGGCGCGACGACGGCCCGCTTCCTGCCCGCGCTCGCCGCCACCGGCCGCGGCACCTACCGCTTCGACGCCTCCGCGCAGATGCGCCGCCGACCGCTGCTGCCGCTCACCCGCGCCCTGCGCGACCTCGGCGTCGACCTGCGGCACGAGCAGGCGGAGGGGCACCACCCGCTGACGGTCCGCGCGGCGGGCGTGGAAGGCGGCGAGGTCACTCTGGACGCCGGCCAGTCCTCCCAGTACCTCACCGCGCTGCTCCTGCTCGGCCCGCTGACCCGGCGCGGACTGCGGATCCGCGTCACCGACCTGGTCTCGGTGCCGTACGTCGAGATCACCACGGCGATGATGCGGGCCTTCGGTGCGGAGGTGACCCGGGAGGGCGACGTCTTCGCCGTCGCGCCGGGCGGCTACCGGGCCACCACCTACGCCATCGAGCCGGACGCCTCCACCGCGAGCTACTTCTTCGCCGCCGCCGCCGTCACCCCCGGTGCCCGGGTGACCGTCGAGGGCCTGGGCGAGGGCGCCCTCCAGGGCGACCTCGGCTTCGTGGACGTACTGCGCCGCATGGGCGCGAAGGTGGACGTCGGCCCGGCCGCGACGACCGTCGAGGGCACGGGCGAACTGCGCGGCCTCACCGTGAACATGCGGGACATCTCCGACACCATGCCCACCCTCGCCGCCATCGCCCCCTACGCCTCCGGCCCGGTGCGCATCGAGGACGTCGCCAACACCCGGGTCAAGGAGTGCGACCGCCTGGAGGCCTGCGCGGCGAACCTGCGGCGGCTGGGCGTCCCGGTCGGCACCGGCCCGGACTGGATCGAGATCCGGCCCGCGACGCCCGCCGCGGCCTCGCCGGTCACCTCGTACGGCGACCACCGCATCGTGATGTCCTTCGCCGTCACCGGCCTGCGCACCCCCGGTATTTCGTTCGACGACCCCGGCTGCGTCCGCAAGACTTTCCCAGGTTTCCACGAGGCGTTCGCACGACTGCGGAAGGACATCACTCGGTGAGCTTCGAGCTACGGGGCCCGGCCCTGGAGGGCACGCTGGTCCGGCTGGAGCCGCTGGCGCACCGGCACGCGGCAGACCTGGCGGTGGCGGCGGAGGAGGACCGGCGCGCGTACGCCTTCACGTGGGTGCCGAGAGCGGACGGGATCGGCGCGTACGTCGACGCCCAGCTGGCCAGCGCGGCTACCGGCCGCGTCGCCCCGTACGCCCAGGTGTCCCTCGCCACCGGCCGCGCGGTCGGCGCGACCGCCTACCTGGAACCGCGCTGCTGGCGCACCGACGACCGGCTGGACGCCGTTGAGGTCGGCTTCACCTGGCTCGCGGCCTCCGCGCAGGGCACGGGCGTCAACGCCGAGGCCAAGTACCTGCTCTTCCGGCACGCCTTCGAACAGTGGCGGGTCTCCCGCGTCGAGCTCAGGACCGACGCCCGCAACGCCCGCTCCCGCGCCGCCATAGCGAGCGTCGGCGCCCGCTTCGAGGGCGTCATGCGCAACTCGTCCCGCTCCTGGGCGCCGGGCGAGGACGACCGGCTGCGCGACTCGGCGGTCTTCTCCATCACCGCGGACGAGTGGCCCGCCCGGAAGGCCGAGCTTGCGGCCAGGGTGGCGAGGCGACGGGAGAGCGGGGCGACGGTCTGAGCGGTGAGGGCCCGGCGGCCCCGCGCGTCACGCCGACTCGTTCAGCAGCCGTCCCAGGTGCTCCCGCCCCGCGCCCAGCAGCCCCGGCAGCGGCTCGGCCGCCTCGTACCAGCGCTTCTCGTACTCCCAGCACAGCCAGCCGTCCCAGCCGTGCCGAGACAGCACCTCCACGCACTCCGCGAGCGGCAGTACGCCGGAGCCCAGCGGCAGCGGCGTCGTGTCGTCGGGCGACGCGATGTCCTTGACCTGGACGTAGCCCAGATAGGGCGCGAGCGCCGCGTAGCTGTCGAGGGGCTGCTCGCCGCCCAGCCAGGTGTGCATCACGTCCCACAGCGCGCCCACCTGGCGGTGCCCGACCAGGCCGAGCACCCGGGTCGCGGCGGCGCCGGTGCGGTGCGAGTCGTGGGTCTCCAGCAGGATCCGTACGCCGACTTCGGCGGCGTGCTCGGCGGCGGTCGCGAGCCGGCCGGCCGCGACCGCGTCGGCGTCCTGCGCGGACTGTCCCTCGGCGGCGCCGGGGAAGACCCGGACGAAGGGCGCGCCGAGGTCGTGGGCGAGGTCCAGCAGGGCCCGGATCTCCGCCACCACGGCCGCGTCGTCGCCCGGCGCGCACACGCGCGCGTACCCCGTAAGGCCGAGCACCTGCACACCCGCCGAGGCGAACAGGCCGGCCACCGCGGCCCGTTCCCCGGCATCGAGGCCGGGGTGGACCGGCTCCTCGGGATGGGCGCGCAGCTCGACCCCGTGGTATCCGTGCGCGACCGCGAGCCGCAGCACCTCGGGGAGGGGAAGACCGGGCAGACCGAGCGTGGAGAAGGCGAACTTCATGTTCGGGACCCTACTGCGCCGCCTCGGCGCGGGCGCGGCGAACCGGCGGGCACCGGCCGTTGTCGGTCATCCCGAGGCCGGTGCTCCGGGCCTCCCGGACGCCGGGTGCCGCACCCCCCGGCTCCCTGACCCTGGCCCTCTGCTCCCCGCCCTCTGCCCCCGGCCCCTGCTCTCCGCCCCCGGCCCCTGCTCTCCGCCCCCGGCTCCCGGCCCCCTGCTCACCGGCGGCCTGGCACCTCCGGCGGCCTCGCGCACCCCCGGGCGTCGGCCGCCCCCGGGCCCCGCCCCGTCCCGCACGGCTTCACGCCCGAGGCGTCCCCGTGGACCCCCGCACCATGAGTTCCCCCCTGATCGTGGCGATACCGCCGGGCGGGGGCTCCTCGCGGCCCATGGCGATGCGCCCGGCGCGGGCACCGGCCTCGGCGAGCGGCAGCCGCACCGTCGTGAGGGAGGGCACCGCGTCGATGCTGAAGGGGAGGTCGTCGAAGCCGGCCACCGACACGTCCTCGGGAATCCGCAGCCCGGACTCCCGCAACGCGGCGCACGCGCCCAGCGCGACCGAGTCGTTGGCGGCGACGACGGCCGTCAGGGAGGGGTCGCGCCGCAGCAGTTCCCGGGTGGCCTCGTAGCCCGCCCGCCGGTCGTACGGACCGTGCACGGTCCACTGCGGGTCCTCCTCGATGCCCGCCGCGGCCAGCGCGGCCCGGTGCCCCTCCAGGCGGTGCCGGGTGGTGGTGCGCTCCTCGGGGCCGGCGATGTAGCCGAGGCGCCGGTGGCCGAGCCCGATGAGGTGCTCGGTCAGCTCACGGCCGCCGCCCCGGTTGTCGAAGGTGAGGGCCACCGCGTCGGTGTCCTCCGCCGGCGGCCGGCCGCACAGCACCACGTGCGTCCCGGCGGCCCGCAGCTTGCGCAGCTTGTCCGACACCGCCGCCGCGTGCGGCTCGTTCTCCACGGCGCCGCCGGTGAGCACCACGGCCGCCGCCCGCTGACGCTGCAGCAGCGTCAGATACGTCAGCTCCCGCTCGGGCGAGCCGCCGGTGTTGCAGACCACGGCGAGCCGTTCGCCGCCGGCCCGGCCGCCGGGGCCGCCGATCTCCGCCTGGATCGCGCTCGCCATGATCCCGAAGAAGGGGTCGGCGATGTCGTTGACCAGGATGCCCACCAGGTCGGAGGTCGACGCGGCCAGCGCGCTGGCCGGTCCGTTGAGCACGTAGTCCAGTTCGTCCACGGCCCGCAGCACCCGTTCGCGCGTGGACGCGGCCACGGGGTAGTTGCCGTTCAGTACGCGCGACACCGTCGCGGGGGAGACCTGGGCGCGGGCCGCCACGTCCGCCAGGGTCACCGTCATCTTGTCGTCCTCCGGTCGCGCAATCTCTTCGTGCGTCGTGGTACGTCCTGCCACATCGCCGTACGCCCCTGCGGCCGTACGCCGTCGTCGCCGTACGCCCTCGTAGACAGCCTCGTCAGAGGCCTGGTTCCGGCTGCCCGCCGGGCGTGTCGTGCAGACCCTAAGCCCCCGAGCCCCCCTTGTTCGACTCCTCGAACAACTCGACCCCGTCACGGTCTTGTCGCGACGGCTGTCCAGAGGCTAGCTTTCTATCGTATAGAAAGCGCTTGCTGTGACGCTCACCAGTGAGAGGGAGGTGGCGTACGCGGCGCGGACCCCGCGTACGAAAGGACCCTCACCGACGTGACACGCAAGACGGTGCGTATCGCCATGAACGGCGTGACCGGGCGCATGGGCTACCGCCAGCACCTCGTCCGCTCCATCCTGGCCATCCGCGAGCAGGGCGGACTCGACCTCGGCGACGGCACCGTGCTGTGGCCGGAACCGGTCCTGGTCGGCCGGCGCGAGCACGCGCTGAAGGCGCTCGCCGAGAAGCACGGCCTCGACCTTGACAACGTCTCCACCGACCTGGACACGGTCCTCGCCGACGAGACCGTCGACATCTACTTCGACGCCCAGGTGACCTCCGCCCGCGAGGAGGCGATCAGGAAGGCGATCGCCGCGGGCAAGCACGTCTACACCGAGAAGCCGACGGCCACCGGCCTCGACGGCGCCCTGGAACTCGCCCGGCTGGCCCACGCGCGGGGCATCAAGCACGGCGTGGTCCAGGACAAGCTGTTCCTCCCGGGCCTGCTCAAGCTGAAGCGTCTGATCGACGGCGGCTTCTTCGGCCGGATCCTCTCCGTGCGGGGCGAGTTCGGCTACTGGGTCTTCGAGGGCGACTGGCAGGCGGCCCAGCGCCCCTCCTGGAACTACCGCGCCGAGGACGGCGGCGGCATCGTCGTCGACATGTTCCCGCACTGGGAGTACGTGCTGCACGAGCTGTTCGGCCGCGTGCGGTCCGTGCAGGCCCTCACCGCCACCCACGTCCCCCAGCGCTGGGACGAGAACGGCAAGCCCTACGACGCCACCGCCGACGACGCCGCCTACGGCGTCTTCGAGCTCGACGGCGGCGCCGTCGCCCAGATCAACTCCTCCTGGACGGTCCGCGTCCACCGCGACGAACTGGTCGAGTTCCAGGTCGACGGAACCGAGGGCTCCGCGGTCGCCGGCCTGCGCAACTGCCGCGTCCAGCACCGCTCCGCCACCCCCAAGCCGGTCTGGAACCCCGACATCCCCGCCACCGAGGTCTTCCGCGACCAGTGGCAGGAGGTCCCGGACAACGGCGACTTCGACAACGGCTTCAAGGCCCAGTGGGAGCTGTTCCTCAGGCACGTCTACGCCGGCACCCCCTACCACTGGGACCTGCTGGCCGGCGCCCGCGGCGTCCAGCTCGCCGAACTGGGCCTGAAGTCGTCGGCGGAGGGCCGCCGCATCGAGGTGCCGGAGGTCTCCCTGTGACCATCCGACTGCCGGACGCCACGGGTGGCCTGCGGACGTACGAGCCCCGCACCGAACCCCTCGCTGTGGCCCCCGGCACCCCCTTCACCTCCCGTACGGTCTTCTCGGCGGCCCACGTCGTCGCCGACCCGTTCGCCGACGTGAGCCCCGACTCGCCCGCCGCCGTCGACTGGGACGCCACCCTCGCCTTCCGCCGCCACCTGTGGTCCCACGGGCTCGGTGTCGCCGAGGCCATGGACACCGCCCAGCGCGGCATGGGCCTGGACTGGGCGGGCGCGGCCGAGCTGATCCGCCGCAGCGCCGCCGAGGCCCGGGCGGTCGGCGGCCGCATCGCCTGCGGCGTCGGCACCGACCAGCTCACCGCGGGCACCCTCGCCGAGGTCCGCGCGGCCTACGAGGAGCAGCTGGCCGTCGTCGAGGAGTCCGGCGCCCAGGCCATCCTCATGGCCTCCCGCGCCCTGGCCGCCACGGCCCGCGGACCCGAGGACTACCTGGAGGTCTACGGCCATCTGCTCCGCCAGGCCGCCGAGCCGGTGATCCTGCACTGGCTGGGCCCGATGTTCGACCCGGCGCTGGAGGGCTACTGGGGCTCCGCCGACCTCGACACGGCCACGGACACCTTCCTGGACGTCATCGCCGCGCACCCGGACAAGGTGGACGGCATCAAGGTCTCCCTCCTGGACGCCCGGCGCGAGGTCGACCTGCGCCGCAGGCTCCCCGACGGCGTCCGCTGCTACACCGGCGACGACTTCCACTACCCCGAGCTGATCGCCGGCGACGACCAGGGCTTCAGCCACGCCCTCCTCGGCATCTTCGACCCGCTGGGCCCGCTGGCCGCGCAGGCGGTACGGATCCTCGACACCGGTGACACGGAGGGTTTCCGCGCCCTCCTCGCCCCCACCGTCGAGCTCTCCCGCCACCTCTTCCAGGCCCCGACCCGCTACTACAAGACCGGCGTGGTCTTCCTGGCCTGGCTGGCCGGCCACCAGTCCCACTTCACCATGGTCGGCGGCCTGCAGTCGGCCCGCTCCCTCCCGCACCTCGCCCGCGCCTACGAACTCGCCGACGGCCTCGGCCTGTTCCCCGACCCGAAGCTGGCCGAGGAACGGATGAGGACCCTGCTGCACCTGTACGGAGTGACCCCGTGACCGACCTCTCCCGCTTCAGCATCAACCAGATGACGGTCAGGCAGCTGTCCCTGCCCGACCTCGTCGACGCCTGCCGGGACCTGGGCGTACCGGGCGTCGGCCTGTGGCGCGAGCCGGTGCGGGAGTACGGCGTCGAGGCGGCCGCGAAACTGGTCCGCGACGCCGGTCTGGCGGTGACGACGCTGTGCCGCGGCGGCTTCCTCACCGCGATCGACCCCGGCGAGCGGGCGGCCGCCCTGGCCGACAACCGCCGCGCCGTCGACGAGGCGGCGGTCCTCGGCACCGGCACCCTGGTCCTGGTCTCCGGCGGACTCCCGGCCGGTTCCAAGGACCTGCGCGCCGCCCGGGAACGGATCGCGGACGCGCTCGCCGAACTCGGCCCCTACGCGGGGGAGCACGGGGTGCGACTGGCCATCGAGCCGCTGCACCCCATGTTCGCCTCCGACCGCTGCGTGGTCTCCACCCTCGCCCAGGCCCTGGACATCGCGGAACGCTTCCCCGCACACCAGGTCGGTGTCACGGTCGACACCTACCACGTCTGGTGGGACGACCAGGCGCCCGCGCAGATCGCCCGCGCGGGCGCCCAGGGCCGCATCCACACCTTCCAGCTCGCCGACTGGACCACCCCGCTGCCCGAGGGCGTCCTCAACGGCCGCGGCCAGATCGGCGACGGCGCGATCGACATGCGGGAGTGGAAGGCCCACGTGGAGGCGGCCGGGTACACGGGCCCGATCGAGGTCGAGCTCTTCAACGACGCGCTGTGGGCCCGGGACGGCCGCGAGGTGCTCGCCGAAACGGCGGCACGCTTCGTGGAGCACGCGGCCTGATCGGGGCCGGCGCGGGTGCGCCGCGGCGCACCCGCGCCGTGCGACGCGGGGAAGGCCGGTACCTCAGCGCCGGCCACGCGCAGCCTCGAGCGCCTCCGTGAGGTGCCGTGCGATCACCGCCACGTGCGGGGGGTCGATGAGGGAGAGGTGGTCACCCGGCACGGGCACGATGTCGAGACCACCGGAGCACAGCGGCGCCCAGCCGAGGTCCGCCTCCGTTCGCAGATACCGCGGGTCGAGAGCGGTCGTCAGGGGCTGCGGCTGCTGTGCCCGGTAGAGCACGACGGGGACGTCGGTGGGCCGTGGGGTGTAGCGCTCCCCGACCCGCGCGTCGATGTACGACGTGCGCTGGTGCTCCATGATGCCGGGACTCATGTCGAGACCAGCCTCGGCCACCTTGCGCATGACGACGTCGATGTGCTGCCGCTCGGGGGTCCGCGCAAGTTCCTCGTACGAGAGGTCCAGGTCGCGTCCGTAGGTGGTGCGCACGTACTCCGTGAACCGTTTGAACCGTTCGAGCAGATCGTCCGGGTCGAGGTCGGGCAGTGCGGCGGGAAGGATCGTGTCGATGAGCCCGAGGAACCCGACGCGTTCCCCGGCCTCCCGCAGTTGCCGTGCGGCCTCGTACGCGAGACAGCCGCCGAAGGACCAGCCGATGAGGTGGTAGGGGCCCTCCGGCTGCAGATCCGTGACGAGGGAGACATAGCGCGCGGCCTTCTCCTCCAGCGTGTCCACGTCGTCCAGCCGCTCCATGCCGTACACGGCCCGGTCGGGTGGCAGCAGCTGGGTGAGCGGCTGGTAGACGGACGTGGGGCCCCCGGCCGGGTGGAAGGTGAACAGCGGACGCTTCGCGCTCCCCCTCACCGGGGGCCGCAGAACGGTGACCGGGTCCTTCCCGCGCGAGTTGACCACCGGACGGATCAGTTCGGCGATGGCGGCCACCGTCCGCTCCTCCAGCACCGATGCGGCGGTGAGATCCACTGGCACCCCACCCAGGCGGCCGCGGATGGTCTCCACCAGGCGCTCGGCCGTGCGCTCGGTCCCGCCGGCCGCGGCGAAGTCGCTGTAGACGTCCTCGGGGCGCTCCGTCAGGACCTCGCCCCAGGCCCCGGCCACCAGGCGCTCGGCGGCGTCCCGGGGCTGGATCGAGCTGGGCAGGGCCGGGGGCGGGGCGAGATCCGCCGCCGTCGCCTCGGGCGGTGCCTCGGCCGTGCCGGCGGTGTCGTGCCCCAATCCGAGGCCCTCCCGGAGGGTGTACCCGACCTCCTGGAGTGTCGCGCCCCGCAGCATGAGGTCGGGGGGCAGTTCGACGCCGAAATCCTGCTGGACCGCGTGACGGATGCGGACCGCCATGAGGGAGTCGAGGCCCAGCCGCGGGAGGGGCACCGTCTCGTCGAGGTCGGCCGTCCCGAAGCCCATGATGGCCGCGACCCGCTTGACCAGGCGCCCGTGGACCAGGTCCGCCGCGCCGTCCCCCAGCGCCCTGATGCCGTCGGGCCCCGCCCAGCCGTCGTCCCCGGCGGCGGTGCCGTCGTGCACGGCCTCGGCGAAGAAGGGGATGGAGGAGACGCCGGGGAAGGCCGCCAGTACCCGCTCGCCGTCGAAGTGCGCGACTCCCGTGTGCGTCCGGTCGTGGACGACGAGCGTCTGCAGGGCGTCCAGTCCCTCGTCCATGGTGAGCGGCCGCAGCGCCGTCGCACGGCCGTCGGGGACGCCACCGGTGCCGCTCCACGGCCCCCAGGCGATGGACGTCGCAGGCCTGCCCTCGGAGCGGCGCCGCTGCACCAGGGCGTCCAGCCACGCGTTGGCGGCCGCGTAGGCGGACTGGCCGGGCGAGCCGAGGAGGGCGGCGGCCGAACTGTAGAAGACCCACCAGTCGATGTCGTGGGCGTCCAGGGCCTCTTCGAGCAGCATCGCGCCGGCCACCTTGGGGCGGAGCACGGTGTCGATGTCGTCAGCCCCAAGGTTGGTGATCAGCCGGTCGTGCAGGACACCCGCGCAGTGCGCGACGCCGCGCAGTTCGTGCCCCTGGGACGTCGCGGCCTGCACCAGGCGTGACGCCACCCCGGGTTCGGCGATGTCCCCCTGGACCACCGTGACGGCCGTCCCCCGGGCGCGCAGGTCGGCAATGACCCGCTGCGCCTCGGGGGCGGGAGCGCGCCGGCCGTTGAGGACCAGGTGGCCCGCGCCCTGACCGGCGAGGCGCCCGGCGGTCGCCAAACCGAGCCCGGTGAGGCCGCCGGTGACGAGGTAGGCGCCGTCGCGCCGCACGAAGGGCTTCTCGTACTGCTGGGCGGTCAGGTCAGCGGAGCTCAGGCGGGCGACGAGCCGGGTCCCCTCTCGCCAGGCGACCTCGTCCTCGGGACTGTCGCCGAGCAGTTCCTGAAGGAGTTCGTCGGCGGACGCGGGCGCCGCGTCCACGAGACCCGCCCGCAGCGCGGGTTCCTCCAGAGCCAGTGTGCGTACGAGTCCGCGCAGGCAGGCCAGCCCCGGCTCGCCGGGCTCCCCGGGGCTCGTGGACCGGGCCCCCTGCGTGACGAACCACAGCCGGGGGCGGCGTCCCTCCGACGCCTCGGCACAGAGCCGTCGCGCGAGGGCGAACGCCGTGTGCAGGGCGGCGGTGTCGGCGGGGCCGGCGGACGGTCCGGTCAGGAGCAGGACCACGGCCGTGCTCTCGTCCCGGCCGACGGTGCCGAGCCATTCCGTGAGCGCCGGTTCCATGGCGCGGGAGGAGCCCGCGCACGTGGTGGTCGTCACGCCCTTGCGTCGCAGAGCCGCCTCGAGGGCGGCCGTCACGGCGCCCTCGGATTCGGGTGCCGGCTCGCCGGACAGCAGGAGCACACGGTCCAGCCGCCCAGGCAGCGGGACGGGTGACTTCTGCCACTGGATCTCGTGACTGAGTGCGTCCAGCGGCCTGGGGACGTCAAGAGGGCCGGCCGAGTCGAACTCCACCCCCCGGGCGCTCACCCGGGTCCGGGCGCCGCGCGCAACGAGGTCCCAGACCGGGCCGGTGCCGCGCGGGACGGCGGAGCCGCCGGCCTCGCTCGGCACGGCCCGCCGGGGGCCCGTCCGCAGTCCTTCGACGGTGACCGGTTCGTCCGTCGAGAACCGCTCGATGTGAAGGGAACGCACTGCGGTGGGAACCGGCAGCCGGTCCGGACCAAGGCCGGGCTCCGCGGGCTCCGTGCGCGTCGGTGCGTACAGCAGCGCGGTGAGCAGCTCCTCACAGCGTGCGCCGGCGGGTTCGCTTCGTTCGCCGGGTGCGGGATCGGCGGGTGCCCACCGGCCGATGACCTCCGGTGCGCCGGCGCCACCGTCGCTCTCCCTCGCCGGCGCCTTCGCACGGACACGTACCCGGGCCGACGCGTGACAGCGCCACGAGCCGTCCGCCGCCCGCGCGTTGACGGTGACGTCCGCGTGATCGCCGCTGGGCTCCCACGTGAGGGTGACGGGAGTGCTCCGGGCGAGGGGGAGCCACTGGTGGAGGGCGACGTCCTCCAGGCACAGGCCGGTGACGACGTCGTGCCCGTGGACCTCCTGGCTCGCGGCGATCACGAGCGCGACGGCCTGCGGGAGGCTGAGCACGGGTTGTCCGTGAAGGAGACGTTCGGGACGGTCCGTTCCCGCCGTCCCGAGGTCGGCCTGCCACAGCACGGCGTCGCCGCGGGGGTCGTCCGTGCGCGGGCCGAGTGCGCCCGGGCCGTGTGCGGATCCGGCGGCAAGACCGGTCACGCCCCGGTCGAACCAGAGGCGTTCATGGCGCCAGTCCGGGCTGGGGAGCGGGACGCGGCGGCCCGCCGGCCAGAGCAGTTCCTCGTCCACGGGCACACCCGCGAGGTGGAGGCGGACGAGCGCGGTGCGCAGATCGGCCGGCTCGTCGCCCCGTTTGTCGAGGGTCGGGACGACCAGCGGGTCCGAGGCGCTGTCCACGGCCTGGGCGGATTCGCCGACCGGCACGAGAGCGATGGGGTGCGGGGAGATCTCCAGGAAGATGTCGTTCCCGTCGCGGACGGCTGCCTCGACCGCCTGGTGCAGCCGGACGGGGCGCCGGACGTTGGCGCACCAGTAGGCGGCGTCGGCGCCGACGAACTCGCGTGGGTCGTCCAGCACGGTGGAGTACCACGTCACTTCCGCCGGGTGCGGACAGAGCGAGGTGAGGGCCTCGTCCAGTTCCGGGAGGAGGCCTTCCACCGCGGGGGAGTGCCCCGCCCCGCCCACGTTCAGCATGCGGGTCAGCCGGCCTTGCGCGGACAGGTCGTCCACCATCCGGCGTACGGCCTCGGCCGGTCCGGTGACCGTGCACCGGTACGGAGAGGAGTGCACGGCGATCTCCACCCCCGGGAACCGCCCCAGGACACCGGCCCGTTCCTCGACCGGAAGCTCGACGGCGGCCATGGCGCCGGAGCCCTGGGCGTCGACGGCGGACAGCAGTGCCGAGCGGTGGCGCACGACGCGCAGGCCGTCGGCGGGGGTGAGCGCACCGGCGATCACCGCTGCGCTCACCTCGCCCACCGAGTGGCCGATGACGGCGGCGGGCCGGACACCGTAGGCCATGAGGGTGCGCGCCAGCGCGACCTGCAGGCCGAACAGCGCGGGCTGGGTGAGGTCCACCCCGTCTCCGTCCGGTGATCCGAGGAGGCCGCTCAGCGAGTGGCTGCCGGACACCTCCAGGAAGACGGGGTCCAGCGCACGCACCTCGGCCTCGAAGAGCGGATCAGAGGCGAGGAGCCGCCGTCCCATGTCCTGCCTCTGAGAGCCGTGACCCGAGAAGACGAAGACGGGTCGGCGCTCCGCGTCCGGGTGTGCCGCCGAGTGGTCGGGGCACGCCGGGACGATACCCAAGCCTTCGTCCTCGCGTGCGAGAGCCGCCAGACGGCCGGCCGCCTCCTCGTGGGTGCGTGCGACCACGGCGGCGCAGGTTTCCCCCCTGCGATGCCGGGCGAGGGTGTACGCGAGGTCCCGCAGGGCGGGGGCGTCACCGGATGCCGTCAGCCGGGCGAGTGCGGTCGCGGCGTCCCCCAGGCGTTGCCGTGACCTGGCGGAAACGACCAGGACGTGCTGGTGCCGGGAGTCGTCACCGTGCGCGTCCGGGGGGCGGGAGGTGTCCTCGGGTGCCTGCTCGAGCACGACGTGCGCGTTGGTGCCCCCGAAGCCGAAGGCCGACACACCGGCACGGGCCGGACGGTCACCCCGCTCGGGCCAGGCGACGGGGGACGAGACGACCCGCAGCCGCAGCTCTTCGAAGTCGATGTGCGGGTTCGGCGTCCGGAAGTGCAGGGTGTGCGGGATGCGGCGGTGGTGCAGCGCGAGCACGGTCTTGACCAGGCCGACGATCCCCGCCGCCCCCTCGAGGTGTCCGAGGTTGCTCTTCACGGAGCCGATGAGCAGCGGCTGCCCGGCGGGCCTGCCGCGGCCGATGACCGCACCCAGTGCGCCGGCTTCCATGGGGTCGCCCAGAAGGGTGCCCGTGCCGTGTGTCTCGACGAAGTCGACCGTGTCCGGCTCGACCCGGGCGTTCCCGAGGGCGCTGCGCAACAGGTGCTCCTGAGCAGCCGGGTTGGGCGCCATCAGCCCGGCCGATCTGCCGTCACTGTTGACCGCCGTGCCCTTGATGACGGCCAGGACGCGGTCACCGTCGCGCTGTGCGTCGGCCAGCCGACGCAGGACGACGACCGCGCACCCCTCTCCGCGGGTGATGCCGTCCGCCGCCGCGTCGAACGGCTTGCAGCGCCTGTCCGCCGCCAGTGCTCCCGCCTGCTCGAACGAGGCCGTGACGGTGGGCAGCAGCAGGATGTTGGACCCGGCGGCCAGAGCGGTGTCGCACTCGCCGATGCTCAGGCTGACGCAGGCCTGGTGCACCGCCACCAGAGAGGAGGAGCAGGCGGTGTCGAGCGTGACGCTCGGGCCGTGCAGGTCGAACAGGTAGGACAGCCGGTTCGCGGCGATGCTTCCCGCGGCGCCGGTGGTGGTCCACGGCGTCAGATGACGGGGATCGGCGGTGGTCAGGTGCCCGTACTCCAGGGCGCTGAGGCCGACGAACACGCCAGTGTCGCTGCCCGCGAGCGAGTGGGCCGGTCGGCCGGCGTGGTCCAGGGCCTCGCACGCGACCTCCAGGAGCAGGCGCTGCTGCGGGTCCATCACCTCCGCTTCTCGCGGGGTGATGCCGAAGTAACCTGCGTCGAAGGCGTCGACGTCGTCCAGGAAGGCGCCCTGCCCCATCACTTCCTCGATGCGCGCGGTGGCACGGGCAGCGGCGGCGAAGGTGTGCCGGCGTAGGGCCGGCACGTCACCGATGAAGTCCCGTCCGTCCAGGAGCTGCTTCCAGAACGCCTCCGGACCGGTGACGCCCCCCGGGAGGCGGCAGCCGAGGCCGACCACGGCGACGGGACAGGGCTCTCCGGGTACCCGCCGTGTCCTCGGCCCCCCGTGGTGCTCCTCGGGCTCCTGCGCCGCCGACGCCTGAACCTCGCCGAGCCGGCGTGCGAGCTGCTCGACGGTCGGGGCCTCCCACATCAACGTGGCCGGCAGGGGCAGCTGCAGCACCTGCTCCAGACGGCCCGCCAGCCCGACGGCGGCACGTGAGGTCAGTCCGTAGTCCACGAGAAGACGGTTGTCGCCGACCTCGGCCTCCGGGACGCCGACGCTCTCCGAGACGAGCCGGCGCAGAATCGACCGCAGCTCACCCGCCGTGAACACCCGCCGACCGGCCGCCGAGGCCGCTTTCCTGTCCGCAACCATGTACCTCTCCTTGCCGGCGCTCGAGCGACGCCCGACGGTCTGGCCTAAACCTCGACGGCGGCTGTCCACCGGCCCGCCGCGTACTGCTCGCGGCATGCGCCACGGGCCACCTTGCCGCTGGTGGTCTGCGGGACGGTGCCGGGCGGTACCAGCACGACCTCACGCACGGCTACGCCGTGCCGGGCGGCGACCGCGCTGCGGACGGCACGCGTCACCTCGTCCGCCGCGGCCCCGTCGACGGTACGGTCCCTGCCGTGCTCGGCCACCACGACCAGGTGTTCCCCCTCCGCCGAGGAGACGGCGAAGGCGGCGACGTGGTGGGGACGGACGGCCGGGTGCGCGCGCTCGACCGTCTCCTCGATGTCGTGCGGGTAGTGGTTGGTGCCGTCGATGATCACGAGGTCCTTCAGGCGGCCGGTGATGTACACCTGCTTGTCGTGCCACACGCCGAGGTCCCCGGTGCGCAGCCATCCGCCGCCTGCTGCCTCCCCCCGCAGCACCGCGCGGAACGTCGCGTCGGATTCCGCCTGACGGTTCCAGTAGCCGCGGCCGATGTTGGGGCCGCGGAGCCAGATCTCACCGATGTGACCGTCCTTCTGACGACGGCAGGACGCGGGATCGACGATGGCGAGCTCCTGACCCGTGGGACGCCCGCACGCCACGATGTCGACGGTCGCCTCCTCGTCCGCGGTGTCGGCCGCCCACGCGACTCCCCGGCCCAGGGCGTCACGGGCGAAGGACGTGACCGTCGGCTCCTCGCCGAGGGGGGAGGCGGAGACGAAGACGGTGGCCTCGGCCAGCCCGTAGGAGGGACGCATGGCGATGCGGCTCAGCCCGGTGCGGGACAGGGCGGCGTGGAAGCGCTCCACCGTGCCGGCCCCGACGGGCTCGCTGCCGTTGACCATGGCGGCGACCGAGGCGAGGGAGAGTTCGTCGATCTCCTGCTCGTCGAGACTCTGGACGCAGTAGTCGTAGGCGAAATTGGGAGCCGCCGTCAGCGCGCCGGGGTGCCGGGTCAGCAGGCGCAGCCACCGCGCCGGCTGCTGGATGAAGGCCAGGGGATCCATGAGGACGGAGGGCAGGTGACCGAGAAGAGGGAGGACGACGGCGAGGACCAGCCCCATGTCGTGGTAGAGCGGCAGCCATCCCACGGTGCAGTTGTTCCCTCGCCGGAGGTTGTACGCCTCCATGGCCTGGCGCGCGTTGGCACACACCTGGGCATGCTCGATCTCCACGCCGGACGGAATACGCGTGGAACCGGAGGTGTATTGCAGGTACGCCAGATCGGTCGGGTCGACGTCGAAAATGACTGTGGAATCATTTGCGGCGTTCCGTAGTTCCGCCTCCGTGACGATTCTGTGGGTGGCAGGAGTTCCATGGTGCTCGCAGAAATCCTCGAGTTCCTTGCGGTGTCCCTCGACGGTCAGCAGAAGAGCGGGATCCGCGTCCTTGAGCACCGCCGCGAGTTTTTCCGCGTGTCCCGGCAGGGACGGAGTGAACATCGGGACGGCTACTGTGCCCGAACACGCGGATGCGAGGAAGCCGACGATGTAATCGAGACTTTGCGGAGCAACGACCGCCACTCTGTCGCCCGCCGCGCAGAGTCGCCGAATCCCGGAGCCCGCGGTACGAACCCGCTGTTCGAGTGCCTGCCACGTCAGTGAAGTGGCCACTCCACTGAGGTCTTCCCGGTAGTCAACGAACGTAAAGGCCTTTTCGGCGGGTGTGAGAGCCGCGACGTGGGCGAGGTGATGGCTGAGTGTGTTCGGCGCCAGTGCTGGCACGTGCTCACCGCGCTTTCGTTGAGTAGGCGAGAACCATGCAGCCCGTGCACATGCCGGGCGGGTGACCGGGGCTGGAAAACGCCTCGCGCACTGAAGTCCGCCAGGCCACCGATACGGCATCAAAGCACGCTGGAGTTGCCGTCTGCCACTCTCGCGCCGACATTGGAGTGACACCCCTCGGCACTGTGAGAGGAGACCGTGAAACGACTACGCGTCCTCAGCATCGTGGCCACGGTGGGCCTGTCCACCTTTCTCATCGCCGTCGACAACAGCGTCGTATACGTGGCACTGCCCCGGATCGGCCGCGAACTCGCCCTGTCGGATGCCGCCCTGAAATGGGTCGCGGCCGCTTATCCACTCGCTCTGGCGAGCTTCCTGCTCATCGCCGGGCAGTTCACGGACACCGTGGGGCGGCGCCGCACGCTGCTGACCGGGGTGGCGTTCTTCACCGTGGCCTCCGTGCTGTGCGCGCTGTCGAGCACCGGTGCGTCATTGCTCGGCTCCCGTGCGCTTCAGGGTGTCGGGGCCGCGTTCGTGCTTCCGGCGTCCCTGGCCATCACGTCGCACGACCTTCCGCCCCGGGTGAGGACCGCCGCGTTCGGGGCGATGACCGCGGCGATGGCGTCGGCCCTGGCGTTCGGGCCGGTGGTCTCCGGTGTGGTGACGCAGCGCCTGGGCTGGCAGTGGCTCTTCGCGCTGAGCGTCCCTCTCGGTCTGTTCGCCTTCGCCATGGGCGCCGTGGTGCTGCCCCGGGCCGCCCACGGCGCCAGGGGAGCGCGCCCGAGGACACCGGCGGCCATGCCCCTGCACCTGAACGCACTCGCCTGCGTGTCCGTGGCCGCTTTCGCCTACGTCCTGATCCAGGGACCCGGCCACGGCTTCACCGAGACGTCGGTCCTGTTCTGCGCGGTCGCCGCCGGGTGCGGCTTCCTGGCCCTGTACTGCGTCAGGAAGCCGGGCCGGAGCCCGGCGCTGGCCGTGCTGCTGCGCAGGCGTGCCTTCACCGGCGGGCTGGTCACCCAGCTCCTGTGGGGACTGGGCGTGACGGGGGTGTACTTCTACACGTCGCAGTTCCTTCAGAACGGCCTGCGCCTCAGCCCGACCGAAGCGGGCCTGGCCTTCACCCCGGTCGTCTGCGCGCTCTTCGCGACGGTCCCCTTCGTCGGCGCTCTCGCCAGGCGGTTCGGGGACGCCAGGATCGCCGCCTCGGGTCTGTTCCTCGTCGCCGTGGGCCTGCTCCTCGTCGCGGTGGGCAGCACGAGCGGCCGTCTGGCCGGTCTGCTGCCGGGGCTGGCGAGTGTCGGTACGGGGTCCGCCTTGGCCCTGCCGCTGACCACACGCGCCATGCGGGCCTCGCCGGATCACCTGTCCGGCTTCGCCGCGGGCCTGTTCAGCGCGACGCGCGAGGTGTCCGGTGTGTTCGGCATCGTGATCGTGGGAGCCCTGGTCACCTTCGTCCAGGACGCTCGCCTGGCCGGCGGGGCGACGGCCGGTCAGTCGCTGTCGGCGGGCTACCGGGCCGGTCTGTGCCTGGCGGCCGTGCTGGTCGGTGCAGGGGTGCCGGTGGCCCGGTGGTCGCTGCGGGGCCCGCGCACCGCGCCCGCCCGTACGGCTTTCAGGCCCTGGCGTCCGCGCTGATGCCCCGTCCGGCCGAGGGCCCGTGCCCGGTCGGCTTCAGCCGAGGGCGAACCTGTGACGCAGGACGTCACACGCGCGGTTCGCTCCGTCCTCCGCCCTCAGAGCGCCGGCGATCCGCCGGGCCGACTCGCCGAAGGCAGTGTTCCCGGTGACCGCCGTCAGCTGTTCCGCCAGCGCGTCGGCGGTCAGATCCCGGGCGGGGAGCGGGGGCGGGCCCGCTCCCAGCGCGTGCACCCGCGAGGCCCAGTACGGCTGGTCGCCGAAGAAGGGACACACCACATTGGGCACACCCGCGCGCAGAGCCGCGCACGTGGTCCCCGCTCCTCCGTGGTGGACGACCGCGGCCATGCGCGGGAACAGCCAGCCGTGCGGCGCCTCCGCCAGGACCAGCATGTCGTCCTCACTCGTCGAGGGGTCACCGAGCAGCACCCCGCGCAGTCCCGCGCGTCTCAGGGCCGCGCGTACGGTGCGGTCGGTCCGGCGTGGATCGCCGGTGCGCATGCTGCCGAAGCCGACGTACACCGGCGGCGGCCCGGCGAGGAGGAACGCGGTCAGCCGCTGCGGCGGTCGCCAGTCAGGCTGAGGGAAGTCCCAGAACCCGGTGACGTGCACGTCGGGGCCCCAGTCGGAGGGGCGGGGGACGACGGTGGGGCTGAACGCGCACAGCACCGTGGACCGGCGCGTCGCGCGCATGGGGGACAGCCGGGGCAGTGGGGCCAGCCCGTGGTGCCGCACCCGCCAGCGGTTGACGTGACGGCGGGACAGGAGCCAGGTCCCGGCGTCGACGATGTCGTAGCTGACGCGGTTGCCGAACGGCCCCAGCCGACGCGCGGCCGGTACGAAGGGGTGGGGGAAGGCCCGGGTGGGCTGGCTCGGTTGGAAGTGGACGACGGCGTGGGGGACGCCCAGGCGCTGGTTCAGATGGACTCCGAACAGGCCGAAGGCCGGGGCCAGGACCAGGTCGGCTCCGGCGGCACACGCGAAGGCCTCGTCGAGGAGGTTCTCGATGTGGGGCCGCAGCACTCTGTTCATGGTGCGCACGAAGGCGACGGGACCTTGACGGCTTCCCAGGAGCTCCTGTCCGGTGGCGGAGCCGACGATGTCCGACGGGTCCGCCGCCACGGGGTGGAATCCGGCTCCGGTGCTCGTGATCAGTTGTTCGTAGCGTGTGCTGGCGAGGACACGTACGGCGTGTCCGTGTCGCATCAGGGACTGCGCCAGTGCCAGACAGGGCTGCACGTCTCCGCGCGACCCCGCGGCAAACAGCATGACCGTTCGCCCCATGTTCCTCGACCTTCCTGCGGCGGGCGTACCCGGGTGATTCCGGGTCAGCGTTCGAGCGTCCGGGTCACCTGGGGCCAGACGGCATGCAGTTCCTGCTGCCAGTAGGGCCAGGAATGGGTGCCGGGGCGGTACAGGTGCGTGGTGGTCCTGACGCCCTCCGACCTGAGAGCGGCGGCGAACTTCGAGATCTGCTCCGGAAGCGTCACCTCCCCCAGCGTGCTCGCGAGCAGCACGTCCAGTGCGCGGCCCCCGTCCGCGGGTCCGGGCGACCCGTCGCCCGCCGAGAGGTGTACATGCGTCCGGCGGTACGACGGGACCATCGAGGCGGGATTGTGCGCCCTCCAGACGTCGTGGTGCATGACGGGGTCGCCCCACACGTCCTTGATGTCGATGCCTTCCCTCTGGGACCCGAGATGGAGGGCGAGAAGCACGGAGGGCTCGAAGAGGTCCACGTAGGAACTCATCGCGGCCGCGTAGCGGAACATTCCCGGGTGGCGGCCCGCATAGACCAGGGCCCCGAAACCGCCCATGGAAATACCGATGACTGCGCGGGACGAACTCCCGCGATACGCCCGCTCGATCAGCGGCACGAGTTCCCGGATGTGAAACGTCTCCCAGCGCGGCTTCCCCGCGAACCAGTCGCTGTAGTACCCGTTCCTCCCGGCGTCGGGCATCACGATCAGCGCCTCGGAATTCCTCGTCAGGTCTTCGACGTCCGTCTCGCGCGTCCATGAGGTGTAGTCGTCGTCCCCGCCGTGGAGCAGGTACACCACGGGAAATCGCGCGTTTCTCTTGGACTTCCAGCTCTTCGGCAGGATGATCCGCACTGGAATGGTCGTCCGCATGGCGGGTGAGTAGACCTGGATGTCCTGGGTGCGGTCGTCGATGTCCCGGACCGCGGCGATGTGCGCGTGGTCGCCCGCCCGCCGTGGCGCACTGTCCCTCGCATGGGCGTGCGGCGGAGAGCCGGCCGTGAGGATGAGGGCAAGCAGGGAGAAAAGGACCAAGCTCGCTCGCATGCGGGCGGATGCGTGAAAGACGGGCCACGTGAAGAGGGGAGGCATGAGGGTGAGGACTCCTTGTGCGGAGGTTTTCGGGAGCGTGCGACACAGGGTCGGACTCGGCTGCCCACAATGTCGAAAAGGAATCGACGGCCACCCACGGGACACGCCGCACGGCGATATTCGCGCTTTTCGTATGAATGCTCTCTACCGGGATCGCGAAAGGCTCCCGTGCCGTCCAGCGGCGCGGGAGCCTGTGTGGTGGTACGCGGGCCGGCGCGGGCCCGCGGCTACTTACCTGCGGAATGCGCCAAGGCGCCGTTCGCCGATCCGTGCGCGGCCCTCCGGGTCGGTGACGCCCAGTCCCTCACCGGGCGCGAGACACAGGACCCCGACCTTGCCGATGTGCTCGTTGGTCTGCACGCTTCGCGCCGCGGCGCCCACCTCGTCGAGCACGTAGGTCCGGGAAAGCGCCGGAACCAGGTGTCCCAGTGCGATGAGCCGGTTGACCGCCCACTGTTCGTGGAAGTTGGCCCCGTGGCTGCCGATGATCCGCTTCAGCCGCATCCACAAGTACCTGTTGTCGTACAGGTGCTCGTAACCCGTACTGGAGCCGCACGTGATGACCGTGCCTCCACGCCGCGCGAGGAAGACGGAAGCGGCGAACGTCCTCCTGCCGACGTGCTCGAACACGATGTGGGGGTCCTCGCCCACGGCGGCGCGAATGGCCTTCCCCATCTTCTTCCAGCCCTCGGGCCGCTGAAGGAGAGTGGGGTCACCCGCCTCGATCTCGGAGCGGTTGATGACGGCTCTGCAGCCCAGGGCCGTGAGCACTTCGGCCTTCTCCGCAGAGTTCACCACACCCACCGGGATACCGCCGCCGTTGAGGACGAGTTGCACCGCGTAGGCGCCCAGGCCGCCGGTCGCTCCCCATACGAGCACGACGTCCCCCTGCTTCATCTGCGCACCGCGCTCACTGACGAGCATGCGGTAGGCCGTGCTCGCACACAGGGGATTGACGGCGGCTTCCTCCCAGCTCAGCACGGCCGGCTTGGGCATGAGCTGACTGGCCCGGACCACCGCGTAGTGGGCGAGCCCGCCGAAGTTCGTCTCGAATCCCCAGGCCTTCTGCCCCTCACCGAGCATCCCGTCCCGATGGGTGTCGTGGTCCTGCTCGTCGACGTAGGCGGGCGAGACGACGACGTGGTCGCCGGCCTTCCACTTGCGAACGGACGATCCGGTGCGCACGATGACGCCAGACGCGTCGGAGCCCACGATGTGGTACGGGAGATCGTGACGTGCCTCCCAGCCGCCGTTCCTCGCCATCTGCTTGAGGAACTGGAAGGTGGGGACCGGCTCGAACATCGCGGTCCACACGGTGTTGTAGTTGATGGAACTCGCCATGACCGCGATCAGCGCCTCGTCGGGCGCCAGTTCGGGCATGGGCACGTCGTCGACGGACAGGGACTTGCGTACGTCCTTGTCATCCATGGAACGGAACACGTCCACGTCCTCTGCCCGGACCGTCGTGGCGCGGAAGTAGTCCGGCAGGGGCAGTGATTCCAGGTCCGCGGCCCCGGCACCGGCGACAACTGCTTCGGACAGAGGTGACTGCATCGAGGAACTCCCTTGATCACGCCGTCGCACCCGGCCGACGGCCGCACGTACGATCCGTTTGCGGACCTCTCCCTCAGCAAGCCCCTGATGTGCCGCTCACGCAACCGCAGGAGCACGGCCGTTGCGCCGATCGCCGCACGAAAGAAGATCAACCCCGGACCGTGCAACCCTCCCGGCACCTCGCGGGTCGTACGCGTACGGCGGCGCCTCGCCGGTGCGCGCGACGAGCCGCGCGCCGGCGCGCGGCTCCTTGAGCCGCTCGGGCGGCACCAGCGTGAGACCGGGGAAGTGGCCCGCCAGCAGCTGCTCCGCCGCCGGATCGGCGTCCCGTACCCCGGCTGCGGCCGTCGCGCCCTCCGCCGCCAGCTCCGCCGACAGCCCTTCGAGCACCTAAGGAGGGCACCCCGGCCCGGGAGGCGGGTCCACCATGCGCGGCCCGTCGGGGATCTGCGTAACCGGCGTCGCACCCCAGCACCCCGTTGCCGTGCCCGAGTTCGGCCAGGGCGCCGGAGAGGTGCCGGTTCAGGATTCCGTTCCTCGTCACAGCGCGGCGACCTCCGTCGCGGTCGGGAAGGACACCTGCGCCCCTTCCTTCGTGACCGTGGCCGCACCCACCCGGGCCGCGTACGCCGCCGCCTCGGCGAGCGGCTCGCCCGTGCCCAGCCGCCAGGCCAGCGCCGCGGTGAACGCGTCCCCCGCACCGGTGGTGTCCACGGCGTGCACCGTGACGGAGGGAACCCGGGCGATACCGTCCGCGGAGGCCACCAGCGCGCCCTCGCCGCCCAGCGTCACCACCACCGAACGCG
This sequence comes from Streptomyces sp. bgisy159, assembly GCF_057707805.1. Classification (NCBI taxonomy): domain Bacteria; kingdom Bacillati; phylum Actinomycetota; class Actinomycetes; order Kitasatosporales; family Streptomycetaceae; genus Streptomyces; species Streptomyces sp. bgisy159. The sequence continues at coordinate 148,171 of NZ_JBYIQX010000005.1, forward strand.
GGCCCTTCGCCAGCAGCAGCCGCGCCCACGCCGCCGGATCGTCGCTCACCCCGGCGGCGTCGCCCAGGACGACCTTCGCCTCGTGCTCGTTGACGATCAGCGGATCGCAGGCCGTCAGCACCTCCGCCGGGAGCGGACGCGGCGGGGACGGGTTCAGCACGAACCGGCTGCCCGGCGCCAGGTTCCGCACCACCTCCACCACCGTCTCGAGCGGGATCTCCAGCTGTGTGGACACAACCCGGGAGGCGCTGAAGAGGCTCGCGGCCGTCCGCACGTCCTGAGGCGTGAGCCGGCCGTTGGCGCCCGGGGAGACGACGATGCTGTTGTCCCCCGACGGGTCCACCGTGATCAGCGCGACCCCGGTCGGCGCCGCGCTCACCAGTACGCCCACCGTGTCCACTCCGGCCGCCCGCTGCGAGTCCAGCAGCAGCCGCCCGTAGGCGTCGTCGCCGACCCGGGCCAGCAGGGCCGTACGGGCGCCGAGGCGGGCCGCCGCGACGGCCTGGTTGGCGCCCTTGCCGCCCGGGTGGACGGCCAGGTCCGAGCCGAGCACCGTCTCCCCGGCCGCCGGCCTGCGCTCGACACCGATCACCAGGTCGGCGTTGGCCGACCCCACGACCAGCAGGTCGTAGTCGTACATCACCATCGTGAACGCACTCCCCAATCACCCGCGCCGGGCGGGCGGTCGCCCCGGCGCCGACCGGCCGCGACCGCCCGCCCGCTGCTCATCGGCGTCGCGCCGTCCCGTTCCGCCCAACCGGGCGGCTCCCCGCGGCGCGTCGTCCACGGCGATCGTGCCAGGCTCTGGCGGCTGCCGTGCCACCGACGCGTACCGCGTGCCCTGTCCGACGGAACGGGGTGGCACGCCGCCCGGCGCGGGTTCCGGTGGACCCGGCCCTGCGCCGGGGCAGCCGGGAGGCGGGCCGCCGGAGCCCGGGCCGCTGAAGCGCCCTGCCGCTGTGCGGACTTGAGGAGTGGCAACTGTCAGTGCACGACGCGGGCCAGGCCGGCGGCCAGGCTGTCTGCCCGGGTCATGCCCTCTGATCCCCCGTCACGGGCAGGCACTCGGCGAGCAGGTCGACGACGTCGCGCCAGGCTCGCCGCGCGTGCTGGGGGTGGTAGCCGACGCCGGGGACCGTGGGGTGGTCGACCGGCGGGTGGTGGAAGGCGTGCAAGGCGCCGCCGTAGACCACGAGGCGCCAGTCGACGCCCGCGGCCTGCATCTCGGCGGTGAACGCGTTCCGTTGTGCGGGCGGCATGATCGGGTCTTCCGATCCGACCCCGGCCCACACCGGGCAGCGAATGCGCGCTGCCTCGCCCGGTCGGCCCGTGGTGGTCGCGTTGACCGTGCCGATCGCCCGCAGGTCGACGCCGTCGCGCCCGAGTTCCAGCGCGATGGCACCCCCGGTGCCGTAGCCGATGGCGGCGATCCGGTCGGGGTCGGTCCGGGGCTCGCTGCGCAACTCGTCGAGTGCCGCGTGGCCGATGTGCCGCATCCGGTCGGGATCGGCGAGCAGCGGCAGGCAACGGGCCAGCATCTCCTCGGGGTCGCCCACATAGCGCCCGCCGTGCAGGTCGAAGGCCAGCGTCACGTATCCCAGCTCGGCGAGAGCGTCGGCCCGGCGGCGCTCGACATCGCTGAGCCCCATGCCCTCCGGTCCGAGCAACACCGCGGGCCGGCGGTCGGTACCGGCTGGAAGCGCCAGGTGCCCGATCATCGTCAGACCGTCCGCCGGGTACTCGACCGTACGCGTCGTGATCGCTGTCATGGGACTGGACGGTAGTGGCCGTCGAGCCCGGCCCGGCCGGTGTTCTGCCGCCGGCAGAACAGCGTACGTCGGCTCCTTCCCGGCCGAGGACTTCGCCGAGGTCGTCGACCATGTGAGGGCGCAGGCGGGCTGAACTGTCGGTGCCGGGCGGTACCGTCGGATCATGGCTCAGGAAACGGGGAGCGGGGAGCGGCGACTCGCCGTGCTGGAAGGCGTCCTGGAGCGCATCACCTACGCCAACGAGGACAACGGCTACACGGTCGCCCGCGTCGACACCGGCCGGGGCGCCGGCGACCTGCTCACGGTCGTCGGCGCGCTGCTCGGCGCCCAGGTCGGGGAGTCGCTGCGGATGGAGGGCCGCTGGGGCTCCCACCCGCAGTACGGCAAGCAGTTCCTCGTGGAGAACTACACCACCGTGCTGCCCGCCACCGTCCAGGGCATCCGCCGCTATCTGGGCTCGGGCCTGGTCAAGGGCATCGGCCCGGTCTTCGCCGACCGCATCACCCGGCACTTCGGCACCGACACCCTCACGATCATCGAGGAGGAGCCCAAGCGGCTGATCGAGGTCCCCGGCCTCGGCCCCAAGCGCACGAAGAAGATCGCCGACGCCTGGGAGGAACAGAAGGCGATCAAGGAGGTCATGCTCTTCCTCCAGACGGTGGAGGTCTCCACCTCCATCGCCGTGCGCATCTACAAGAAGTACGGCGACGCCTCGATCTCCGTGGTGAAGAACCAGCCGTACCGGCTGGCCTCCGACGTCTGGGGCATCGGGTTCCTCACCGCCGACAGGATCGCCCGGTCCGTCGGCATCCCGCACGACAGCCCGGAGCGCGTCAAGGCGGGCCTTCAGTACGCGCTGTCCCAGTCCGCCGACCAGGGGCACTGCTATCTGCCCGAGGAGCGGCTGATCGCCGACGCGGTGAAGCTGCTGGGCGTGGACACCGGGCTGGTCATCGAGTGCCTCGCCGAGCTGGCCGAGGTCCCGCAGGACGGCGAGGACCCGGGCGTCGTACGGGAGAAGGTGCCCGGCCCGGACGGCGACTCGGAGCCGGTCACGGCGGTCTACCTGGTCCCCTTCCACCGCGCCGAACTCTCCCTCGCCGCCCAGCTGCTGCGCCTGCTGCGCACCGAGCAGGACCGGATGCCGGGCTTCAGGGACGTGGCCTGGGACAAGGCGCTGGCCTGGCTGCGCACCCGGACCGGCGCCGACCTCGCCCCCGAGCAGGAGGCGGCCGTGAGACTGGCGCTGAGCGAGAAGGTCGCGGTGCTCACGGGCGGCCCCGGCTGCGGCAAGTCGTTCACCGTGCGCTCGATCGTGGAGCTGGCCCGGGCGAAGAAGGCCAAGGTGGTGCTGGCCGCGCCCACCGGCCGTGCCGCCAAGCGGCTGGCCGAGCTGACCGGCGCCGAGGCGTCCACGGTGCACCGCCTGCTGGAGCTGAAGCCGGGCGGCGACGCGGCGTACGACCGGGACCGGCCGCTGGACGCCGACCTGGTGGTGGTCGACGAGGCGTCCATGCTGGACCTGCTGCTGGCGAACAAGCTGGTCAAGGCGGTTCCGCCGGGCGCCCACCTGCTGTTCGTCGGAGACGTCGACCAGTTGCCCAGCGTCGGCGCGGGGGAGGTCCTGCGGGACCTGCTCGCCGACGGCGGCCCGATCCCCGCCGTGCGTCTGACGCGCGTGTTCCGCCAGGCGCAGCAGTCCGGCGTGGTCACCAACGCGCACCGGATCAACGCCGGGCAGCACCCGGTGACCGACGGCATGAAGGACTTCTTCCTCTTCGTCGAGGACGACACCGAGGAGGCCGGCCGGCTCACCGTCGACGTGGCCGCCCGGCGCGTTCCGGCCAGGTTCGGCCTGGACCCGCGCCGGGACGTGCAGGTGCTCGCGCCGATGCACCGCGGCCCGGCCGGCGCCGGCACGCTCAACGGGCTGCTGCAGCAGGCCATCACCCCGGGCCGCCCCGATCTGCCCGAGAAGCGGTTCGGCGGCCGGGTCTTCCGCGTCGGCGACAAGGTCACCCAGATCCGCAACAATTACGAGAAGGGGAAGAACGGCGTCTTCAACGGGACCGTGGGCGTGGTCACCTCCCTCGACCCGGTCGACCAGCGGCTCACGGTGCTGACGGACGAGGACGAGGAGGTGGCGTACGAGTTCGACGAGCTGGACGAGCTGGCGCACGCCTACGCGGTCACCATCCACCGCTCGCAGGGAAGCGAGTATCCCGCGGTCGTCATCCCCGTCACCACCGGCGCGTGGATGATGCTCCAGCGGAATCTGCTGTACACGGCGGTGACCCGCGCCAAGTCGCTGGTCGTCCTCGTGGGTTCCCGCAAGGCGATCGGCCAGGCGGTCCGCTCGGTCTCGGCGGGCCGGCGCTGCACGGCACTGGACTTCCGCCTCGGCGGCCGCGGGTCGTGAGACGGCGCGGATCGTGAGACAGTGCAAAAAAATGATCGATCAAACGAGTCGTGAAGGTCACAGACCACTTCCGGAACCGGGTCGAAGGCGGCAGGATGAGCAAGTTGGCGGCACTGAGTGCCGCCGGTAAGCCCAATGGTCGACCCCGAGTGCACTCTCCTGCGCCAAATGGGGGATGGTAGAGACAGTCAGGGCAACCTCGAAGATGAGGCACAACGTCGGTGAGGGAAGACGTGAGCGACAACTCTGTAGTACTGCGGTACGGCGACGGCGAGTACACCTACCCGGTGATCGACAGCACCGTCGGTGACAAGGGCTTCGACATCGGGAAGCTCCGCGCCCAGACCGGTCTGGTGACCCTGGACAGCGGATACGGCAACACGGCCGCCTATAAATCGGCGATCACCTACCTCGACGGTGAGGCGGGCATCCTCCGCTACCGCGGCTACCCGATCGAGCAGCTGGCCGAGCGCTCCACCTTCCTGGAGGTCGCCTACCTGCTGATCAACGGCGAGCTGCCGACGGTCGACCAGCTCTCCTCCTTCAAGAACGACATCACGCAGCACACCCTGCTGCACGAGGACGTCAAGAACTTCTACAAGGGCTTCCCGCGCGACGCCCACCCGATGGCCATGCTGTCCTCGGTCGTCTCCGCGCTGTCCACGTTCTACCAGGACAGCCACAACCCGTTCGACGAGACGCAGCGCAACCTCTCCACGATCCGGCTGCTCGCCAAGCTCCCCACGATCGCGGCGTACGCCTACAAGAAGTCGATCGGCCACCCGTTCGTCTACCCGCGCAACGACCTCGGGTACGTCGAGAACTTCCTGCGCATGACCTTCTCGGTCCCGGCCCAGGAGTACGACCTCGACCCGATCGTCGTCGCGGCGCTGGACAAGCTGCTCATCCTGCACGCCGACCACGAGCAGAACTGCTCCACCTCGACCGTCCGCCTGGTGGGTTCCTCCCAGGCGAACATGTTCGCGTCGATCTCGGCCGGCATCAACGCGCTCTGGGGTCCGCTGCACGGCGGTGCCAACCAGTCGGTGCTGGAGATGCTGGAGGGCATCCGCGACTCCGGCGGCGACGTCGACACCTTCATCCGCAAGGTGAAGAACAAGGAGGACGGCGTCCGGCTGATGGGCTTCGGCCACCGGGTCTACAAGAACTTCGACCCGCGCGCGAAGATCATCAAGGCGGCGGCGCACGACGTCCTCTCCGCGCTCGGCAAGTCCGACGAGCTGCTGGACATCGCGCTGAAGCTGGAGGAGCACGCGCTCTCCGACGACTACTTCGTCTCGCGCAGCCTCTACCCGAACGTGGACTTCTACACCGGTCTGATCTACCGGGCCATGGGCTTCCCGACCGAGATGTTCACGGTGCTGTTCGCGCTCGGCCGCCTGCCGGGCTGGATCGCCCAGTGGCACGAGATGATCAAGGAGCCGGGTTCCCGCATCGGCCGCCCGCGCCAGATCTACACGGGCGTCGTCGAGCGCGACTTCATCCCGGTCGAGCAGCGCTGACCCCGAAGCCCCGCGCACGTAACAGAAGGCGCCCTGACGCCGGTCCCCCCACGGGCCGACGACCAGGGCGCCTTCCCATGTCCCGGTGCGGATTCCCCCCACGGGATCCGGCCGGGCGTCTGTGAGGACACAGCGCCTGAATCGCTGGTGAGCACAACGAGCAAAACTCGCCGTACTGCTGGGATCGTGCGTGATGTGCATCTGCCGGGACAGCGCACGCCGGGAGGGCCGCTCAAAGCTTCCCGGTGTGCGTGCCCCGGCAACGCATCTCTGGAGCAGTCCCCCAAGACAACTCCAGACGTCAGTCGGCGCCCCCCAAGACGCTTTCTGACATCGCCAACTTAGACCGTCGAACCCCTTCGATGGTTACGTTCGCGTCACTGTGATCTGTGTCTCTTGCATATGTCCGTTAGATGCGCAAGGGCCCTGTTACGGCGAACAGGAACCAAGCGTAAGGAAGATGCGCGAGGCTTGTGAAGAGCTTATGTGAGGTTCGCGCCCTCGCGAAAGGCCCGCAACCGCAGGCTGTTGCTGACCACGAACACCGACGAGAAGGCCATCGCCGCTCCCGCGATCATGGGATTGAGCAGACCCGCCGCCGCGAGCGGCAACGCGGCCACGTTGTATCCGAAGGCCCAGACGAGGTTTCCCTTGATCGTCGCGAGCGTCCGCCGCGACAGCCGGATGGCGTCGGCGGCGACCCGCAGGTCCCCGCGCACCAGCGTCAGATCGCCGGCCTCGATCGCCGCGTCGGTCCCGGTGCCCATCGCCAGCCCCAGGTCGGCGGTGGCGAGCGCGGCGGCGTCGTTCACCCCGTCCCCGACCATCGCCACCACCCGGCCCTCGTCCCGCAGCCGCCGCACGACGGCCACCTTGTCCTCGGGGAGCACCTCCGCGACCACGTCGCCGGGGTCGATGCCGACCTGCCGGGCCACGGCCTCGGCGACCGTCCGGTTGTCCCCGGTCAGCAGCATCGGCGTCAGCCCCAGCGCGCGCAGCTCGCGCACCGCCTCGGCGCTGGTCTCCTTCACCGCGTCGGCGACCGCCAGCACCCCGCGCGCGACCCCGTCCCAGCCCGCCACGACGGCCGTACGGCCCTCGCGCTCGGCCGCCTCGCGCGCGCGGGCCAGCTCCGGAGGCAGTACGTCGTACAGCCGCCCCACGGCCACCTCGCGCCCCTCCACGCGCCCCCGCACGCCCCGGCCGGGCACGTTCTCGAAGAGCTCCACGGCGGGCAGCTCACCGGCGCGCTCCTCGGCGCCGGCCGCGACCGCCTGGGCCACGGGGTGCTCGGAGGCGTGCTCCAGGGCGCCCGCGAGGCGCAGCAGCTCCTTCTCGTCGGTGCCCTCGGCGGCGTACACCTCCTGAAGGGTCATCCGCCCGGTGGTCACCGTGCCGGTCTTGTCCAGGAGGACGGTGTCGACGCGGCGGGTGGACTCCAGCACCTCCGGGCCCTTGATGAGGATGCCGAGCTGCGCGCCGCGCCCGGTGCCGACCATCAGCGCGGTCGGGGTGGCCAGCCCCAGCGCGCACGGGCACGCGATGATCAGTACGGCGACGGCGGCGGTGAACGCGGCGACGGTGTCCCCGGTGACGCCCAGCCAGGCCCCGAAGGTGACGACCGCGATCACCAGCACCACCGGCACGAAGACCCCGGCGACCCGGTCGGCCAGCCGCTGCACCTCGGCCTTGCCGTTCTGCGCCTCCTCCACCAGCCGGGCCATCCGCGCCAGCCGGGTGTCGGCGCCGACCCGGCCGGCCTCCACGACCAGCCGTCCGCCGGCGTTGACGGTGGCCCCGGTGACGGTGTCGCCCACGGTCACGTCCACCGGCACGGACTCCCCGGTCAGCATGGACGCGTCGACCGCCGAGGAGCCCTCGACGACCGTGCCGTCGGTGGCGATCTTCTCGCCGGGCCGGACCACGAACCGGTCCCCGACCGCCAGCCGGTCCACGGGGATCCGCACCTCGCGCCCGTCCCGCAGGACGGCGACGTCCTTGGCGCCGAGGTCCATCAGCGCCCGCAGCGCCGCCCCGGCGCGCCGCTTGGAGCGGGCCTCCAGGTAGCGGCCGAGCAGGATGAAGGCGGTCACCCCGGCGGCGACCTCCAGGTAGATCGTCGAGGCGCCGTCCGCGCGGGAGACGGTCAGCTCGAAGGGGTGGCGCATCCCGGGCATGCCCGCGTCGCCGAGGAACAGCGCCCACAGGGACCAGGTGAACGCGGCGAGCGTGCCGACCGAGACCAGGGTGTCCATGGTCGAGGAGCCGTGCCGCAGGTTCGTCCACGCGGCCTTGTGGAAGCCCCAGCCGCCCCAGACCACCACGGGCGCGGCCAGGGTCAGCGACAGCCACTGCCAGTTGTCGAACTGCAGGGCCGGCACCATCGCGAGCAGCACCACCGGCGCGGCCAGCGCGAGGGTGACCAGCAGCCGGTGGCGCAGGGCGGCGAGCTCCGGGTCACCGCCGTCGGCCGGCGCCGCCTCGACGGCCTCCTCACGTACCGGTTCCTCCGCGGTGTAGCCGGTCCTCACCACGGTCGCGATCAGGTCGGCCACCCCGACGCCCTCGGGGTAGGCCACCTTCGCCTTCTCCGTCGCGTAGTTGACGGTGGCGGTGACGCCGTCCATGCGGTTGAGCTTCTTCTCGATCCGGGCGGCGCAGGAGGCACAGGTCATGCCGCCGATGAGCAGCTCGACCTCGTGGGCGGGCGCGTCCTCACCGGCTATCGGCGCGGTGCTGCTGGTCATGTCCGTACTCCAGGGAGCGGAACGGGCCGTACGGGACCAGTGTGGAACGGTCGGTACGGCCCGTGGGGGGCGGGAGGTTGTCAGGCGCGGCCGGTCAGTTCGTAGCCGGCCTCGTCGATCGCGGCGCGCACGGCCTCCTCGTCCGGCTCCGCGGCGGAGACGACGGTGACCTCGCCGGTCGCGGCGACGGCCTTCACCGAGGTGACGCCGGGCAGCTGGGACAGTTCGCCGGACACCGCGCCCTCGCAGTGGCCGCAGCTCATGCCGCTCACCTTGTAGACGGTGGTGACGGTACCCGGGGTGTCGGTGTGGGCGGTCATGTCGTTCTCCTCGTCGAGGCGTGTGGGAACCAGGGGGTCCAGTGGGGCCCTCCACTCACCAGACTATACCCCTAGGGGGTATTTCTCAAAGGGGTGCCGCCCGCTCGGCCGGAACGAGCCGTTAGCGTTCGGGGTCGGTCGGACGACCGGGCGGCGGAGAGGAGCCGGAATGCGGGCCGTGGTGTACGAGCGGTACGGCGAGCCTGCCGAGGTGCGCGAGGTGCCCGCCCCGCGCCCGGCCGCCCACGGGGTGGTGGTCCGGGTGGAGGCGACGGGGCTGTGCCGCAGCGACTGGCACGGCTGGATGGGGCACGACCCCGACATCGTCCTGCCCCACGTGCCCGGCCACGAACTGGCCGGTGTCGTCGTCGAGGCCGGCCCCGGCGTCACCCGTCGGCGCCCCGGCGACCGGGTCACCGTGCCCTTCGTGTGCGGCTGCGGCGCCTGTGCCTCCTGCGCGGCCGGCGACCACCAGGTGTGCGAGCGCCAGACCCAGCCGGGCTTCACCCACTGGGGGTCCTTCGCCCAGTACGTCGCCCTCGACCACGCCGACGTGAACCTGGTCACGGTCCCGGACGACCTGTCGTACGCCACCGCCGCCGGGCTGGGCTGCCGGTTCGCCACCGCCTTCCGGGCGGTGGTGCAGCAGGGCCGGGTCGCGGCCGGCGAGTGGGTCGCGGTGCACGGCTGCGGCGGGGTCGGTCTCTCCGCGGTGATGATCGCGGCGGCCTCGGGAGCCCGGGTGGTGGCCGTCGACGTCTCGCCGAGGGCGCTGGAGCTGGCCCGTGAGTTCGGGGCGGCCCACTGCCTGGACGCCACCGGGGTGGCCGACCCGGCCGCCGCCGTCCGCGAGCTGACCGGCGGCGGCGCCCATCTCTCCCTCGACGCCCTCGGCTCCCCGCTCACCTGCGCCGCCTCCGTGGGCGGCCTGCGCCGCCGCGGCCGGCACGTCCAGGTCGGACTGCTGCCCTCCCCGGACGGCACGACCCCCGTGCCGATGGCCCGTGCGGTCGCCCTGGAGCTGGAACTGATCGGCAGTCACGGCATGGCCGCGCACACCTACCCGGCGATGCTCCGGGCGGTCGCGGCCGGCGTGCTGCGGCCCGACCGGCTGGTGACGTCGACGATCGCCCTGGACGCCGTACCGGACGCCCTCGCGGCGATGGGTACGGCGCCCGGAGCCGGGGTGACGGTCATCGAGCCGTGGCGTTGAGCGCGGCCCACTCGGGGGCCAGGACCGACATCACCACCTCGTCCAGCCACTCGCCGGCCTGCCACACGGTCTGCCGGACGACGCCCTCGGCGACGAACCCGGCCTTCTCGTAGGCGCGGCGGGCGCGCGGGTTGCGGGCCTGGACGTGCAACGAGACCCGGTGCAGGCCGAGACCCTCGAAGGCGTGGCCCAGCATCAGCCGGACCGCCTCGGTGCCGAGGCCCCGGTCCCGGCCGCCCGGGCCGATCAGGATGCGGAAGTTGCAGCTGCGGTTGGGCTCGTCCCAGTCGTTGAGGACGGCCTCGCCGACCAGCTCGCCGCTCGCGCGGTCGACGATGCCGAGGTCGAGCCGGTCGGGCCGGTCGTTGCGGCTGCCGTACCAGGCGCGCAGCCGGTCGGCGTCGAACGCCGCGTCGGGGCTCCCGGTCAGCCGGATCACCTCCGGGTCGGCCAGGATCCGCGCCATCGTCGGCACGTCCTCCTCGGTGAACGGCCGGAGCACGGTTTTCTCGCCGGTGAGCACCGGTTTGACGGAGAAGTCCATGGACGGCACTGTGCCCCACGCGCCGGTGGGGCGGACAGTGGTTTTCCTCAGGGGCGGGGACGCCGGGTCAGTCCGGTCGGCGCCCCCGGTTGCCGGGCCGGGAGGCCGCCCACGCGCGTACCGTCTCGGCGTACCAGTAGGGTTTGCCGCCCTCGACGTGGTCGGGGGCGGGCAGTAGCCCGTGCTTGCGGTAGGAGCGCACGGTGTCCGGTTGGACCCGGATGTGCGCCGCGATGTCCTTGTAGGACCACAGCCTCTGGTCGGTCATGACTCGCACCTCCCTGGCGCACACGGGGCGGCGGCCGGAAGGCCGCCGGGGGGAGCCCCGCGGCGCGCTGCCGCTCCGTGAACGACGGCCGGTGACCAAGAGACAGTGCCTGTTGGCCGTGTGTGACACAGGGTCCGCGTACATGTGACACCTGTGACACGGCAGGGGCGTTTGTGACAGAACGGAGGTAAAGCGGGTGCACCGGGCCGGGGCCCGGACGGACCTCCTAGGCGCCGCAGGAGCGCAGGAACGCCCGGGTCCGCCGGGCGATCGGCAGCGGCGCGTCCGGATCGCACGGGTACATGTCCTGTTCCACGATCGCGAACAGCTCCCTGCCCAGCCCCTGGGCGGCGGACAGCACGGGCCCCAGCTCCGGCACCCCCGCCGGCGGCTCGCACATCACCCCCTGCGCCACGGCCGGCCCGAACGGCGTCCCCTTCTCCCGTACGTCCGCGAGGACCGCCGGGTCGACCTGCTTGAGGTGCAGGTAGCCGATCCGCTCCCCGTAGGTCTCGATGAGCTTGACGCTGTCGCCGCCGCAGTACGCGTAGTGCCCGGTGTCCAGGCACAGCGACACCAGGTCGGAGTCGGTCCCGTCCAGGAACCGCTCGACGTTCTCCTCGGTGTCGATGTGGGTGTCGGCGTGCGGGTGGACGACGATCGTCAGCCCGTACCGCTCGCGGACCTCCCGTCCCAGCCGCTCGGTGAGCGAGGTCAGGGAGTGCCACTGCTGCGGCGTCAGCGTGTCCGGTTCCAGCACCCGGCCCGTCTTGTCGTCCCGCCAGAAGGACGGGATGACGACCAGGTGCCGGGCGCCCATCGCCTGGGCCAGTGCCGCGTTGTCGGCGACGTGCGCCCAGGTCTTCTCCCAGACGTCCGGTCCGTGGTGCAGCCCGGTGAAGACCGTGCCGGCCGACACCTTCAGACCGCGCCGGGCGGTCTCCTCGGCGAGGACGGCGGGGTCGGCGGGCAGATAGCCGTACGGGCCCAGTTCGATCCACTCGTAGCCGGCGTCGGCGACCTCGTCGAGGAAGCGCCGCCAGGGGACCTGGGCCGGGTCGTCGGGGAACCAGACGCCCCAGCTGTCGGGGGCCGAACCGATCCGGATGCGGGAGAGTGCCGAGTGTGGTGACAACGACGTCATGGGCGTCAGCGTGGAGTGCGGGGCAAGCGCTGTCAAGGGCTGGTCCGAATGTCTGGACAAAGTATTGACAGGGCCCGGCTCCCGGCACTAGAACCGGGGGGAGTCGAGACGAAGGGAACCCGATGGCGTACGAGCTGATCACCATGGGGCGGATCGGAGTGGACCTGTATCCACTGCAGACGGGGGTCCCGCTGGCCCAGGTGGCGTCCTTCGGGAAGTTCCTGGGCGGTTCCGCCACCAACGTCGCCGTCGCGGCCGCCCGCCTCGGCCGCCGGACGGCCGTGATCACCCGCACGGGCGAGGACGCCTTCGGCGCCTACCTGCACCAGGCGCTGCGCGACTTCGGCGTGGACGACCGCTGGGTCACCGCGGTCCCCGGCCTGCCCACACCGGTCACCTTCTGCGAGGTGTTCCCCCCGGACGACTTCCCGCTCTGGTTCTACCGGCAGCCCAAGGCGCCCGACCTGGAGATCGACGCCCACGACCTCGACCTCGGCGCCATCCGCGAGGCCCGCGTCTTCTGGGTGACCGGCACCGGCCTGAGCGAGGAGCCGAGCCGCACGGCGACACTGGCCGCCCTCGCACACCGCGCCAAGTCCGGCCCGACGGTCTTCGACCTCGACTGGCGCCCCATGTTCTGGACCGACCCGGCCGCCGCCCGCCCCTTCTACACCGAGGCCCTGCGCCACACCACCGTCGCCGTCGGCAACCTCGACGAGGTGGAGGTCGCCACCGGGGTGCGCGACCCGCACGCCGCCGCCCGCGCCCTGCTCGACGCCGGTGTCGAACTGGCGGTCGTCAAGCAGGGCCCGAAGGGCGTCCTCGCCGTCAGCAGCGCGGGCGACTCGGCCGAGGTCCCGCCGCTGCCCGTGACCGTCCTCAACGGCCTCGGCGCCGGCGACGCCTTCGGCGGCTCGCTCTGCCACGGCCTGCTCGCCGGATGGGATCTGGAGAAGATCATGCGCCACGCCAACGCGGCCGGCGCCATCGTCGCCTCCCGCCTGGAATGCTCGTCGGCGATGCCGACGAGCACGGAGATCGAGAACGCCGTCACGGCGGGAGCGGTGCTGTGATCCCCGGCCAGGCCGCCGCCACCGCGCCGCCGGTCGACGTCTCCGAACTGGTCCGGCTGCGCGCCGAACGCCCCGAGGCCGTCGCCGAGGCCGCCGCGCGGCGCGTCCGCCGGCCCCTGCTGGGCGACTCCGGGCGACTGATGATCGTCGCCGCCGACCACCCGGCGCGCGGCGCACTCGGCATCGGGGACCGCAAGCTGGCCATGGCCAACCGGATCGACCTCCTCGAACGCCTCTGCCTGGCCCTGTCCCGGCCCGGCGTCGACGGCGTCCTCGCCACCGCCGACATCCTCGACGACCTGCTGCTGCTCGGCGCCCTCGACGGCAAGGTGGTGATGGGCTCGATGAACCGGGGCGGCCTGCAGGGCGCCCGCTTCGAACTCGACGACCGGTTCACCGGCCACCGGGCCGAGGACCTCGAACGCCTCCGCTTCGACGCCGGCAAGCTGCTGCTGCGCATCGACTACGACGACCCGGGCTCCCTGACCACCCTGGAGACCACCGCCCGCGCCGTCGACGCCATGGCCGCGCGCCGGCTCCCGCTGTTCGTCGAGCCGTTCATCAGCCGGCGTGCCCCGGACGGAAGGCTGCGCAACGACCTGTCCGCCGAGGCCGTCACCCGGTCCATCGCCATCGCCTCCGGCCTCGGCGGCACCTCCGCCTACACCTGGCTGAAGCTGCCCGTCACCGAGAACCCCGACGACATGGCCGAGGTGATGGAGACCTCCACCCTGCCCGCCGTCCTGCTCGGCGGCGAGGTCGGGGGCTCCGCCGAGGAGCAGGCCGGGGCGTACGAGAAGTGGCGCGGCGCGCTGCGCCTGCCCACCGTGCGCGGCCTGGTGGTCGGCCGTTCCCTGCTCTACCCGGCGGACGGGGATGTCGCCGCCGCCGTGGACACCGCCGTAGGACTGCTGTGAGGGCCGCATGAACCACGAGTTGTACCTGCCCGCGGGCACCACCGCCGACGGGGACCACGTCCTCGCCGTCGACCCGGAGAGGGCCGGCTGGACCCACAGCAGTCTGCGCGTCATCGAGCTGGAACCGGGTGGCGAGCACACCTTCGCCACCGGTGACAGCGAATGGATCGTGCTTCCGCTGCAGGGCGCATGTACCGTGCGAACGGCGGGAGACGAGTTCCAACTCCTGGGCCGGAAGAGTGTGTTCGCGTCGGTCTCCGACTTCGCGTACGTGCCCCGGGACGCCCAGGTCCAGATCGCCTCCGGCGCGGGAGGCCGCTTCGCCCTGGCAGGAGCGAAGTGCGAGCGACGACTCCCCGCCCGCTACGGCCCCGCGCCGGAGGTTCCCGTCGAGGTGCGCGGCAGCGGCACCTGCACCCGCCAGGTGCGCAACTTCGCCTCCGCCGACAGCTTCGACTGCGACAGGCTGATCGCCGTCGAGGTGATCACACCGGGCGGCAACTGGTCCTCGTACCCGCCGCACAAGCACGACGAGCACCGGCCGGGCGAGGAGTCGCGGCTGGAGGAGATCTACTACTTCGAGATCGACGGCCCGAACGGCTTCGGCTACCAGCGCGTGTTCCCCTCCCGCGAGGGCGGCGCCGACGTCCTCGCCGAGGTCCGCTCCGGCGACGCGGTCCTCGTCCCCGACGGCTGGCATGGACCGTCCGTCGCCCAGCCCGGGCACGACATGTACTACCTGAACGTCATGGCGGGGCCCGGCGCCACGCGGGAATGGCGGATCTGCTTCCACCCCGACCACGTAGACACCACAGGGGGTTACCGATGACGGTACGGACCTCGACGACGAGGCTCACGACCGGCCAGGCGCTCGTCCGCTTCCTCGCCGCCCAGTACACCGAGCGCGACGGCGAACGCCGCCGGCTGATCGGCGCGACCTGGGGCATCTTCGGCCACGGCAACGTGGCCGGCCTCGGCCAGGCGCTGGTGGAGTACGGCGAGGTGATGCCCTATCACCAGGGCCGCAACGAACAGTCCATGGTGCACGCGGCCGTCGGCTACGCCCGCCAGTCCAACCGCCTGTCCGCGCACGCGGTGACGACGTCGATCGGCCCCGGCGCCACCAACCTGGTCACCGGCGCCGCCCTCGCGACCATCAACCACCTGCCGGTGCTGCTGCTGCCCGGCGACACCTTCGCCACCCGCCCCGCCGACCCGGTGCTGCAGCAGCTCGAGGTGCCCTACGCGGGCGACGTCTCCGTCAACGACTGCCTGCGCCCGGTCTCCCGGTACTTCGACCGGATCACCCGCCCCGAGGCGCTGATCCCGGCCGCGCTGCAGGCCATGCGGGTCCTCACCGACCCCGTCGAGACCGGCGCGGTCACCCTCGCACTGCCGCAGGACGTCCAGGCCGAGGCCTACGACTGGCCCGACGAGTTCTTCGCCGAGCGCACCTGGGTGGTCCGCCGCCCGGGCGCGGACCCGACCGAGCTCGCCGAGGCCGTGCGGGCGGTCCGCGGCGCCCGGCGGCCCCTGGTCGTCGCCGGCGGCGGGGTCCACCACAGTCGCGCCGAGGAGGCCCTGGCCGAGTTCGCCGCGACCACCGGCATCCCGGTCGCCTCCACCCAGGCCGGCAAGGGCTCCCTGCGCCACGACCACCCCCAGGACGTCGGCGGCATCGGCCACACCGGCACCGCCACCGCCGACGAACTCGCCCGCACCGCCGACCTGGTGATCGGTGTCGGCACCCGCTACACCGACTTCACCACGGCCTCCGGCACCCTCTTCACCAACCCGGACGTCCGCTTCCTCAACCTCAACATCGCCCCCTACGACGGCCACAAGCTCGCCGGGCTGCCCCTGGTCGCGGACGCCCGCAGCGGCCTGTCGGAACTCACCGAGGCGCTGGAGATCCACGACCACCGGGTCGCGCCGGCCTACGTCACCGAGTACACCGAGGACAAGGAGCGCTGGGAACAGCGCGTCGACGCCTGCTACGAGGCCGACGACATCGACGTACGCCCCACCCAGCCGCAGGTGCTGGGCGCCCTCGACGCGATCGTCGACGAGACCGACGTGATCATCAACGCGGCCGGCTCGCTCCCCGGCGACCTGCACAAGCTGTGGCGGACCCGGTCCCGGGACCAGTACCACCTGGAGTACGGCTACTCCTGCATGGGCTACGAGATCCCGGCGGCGATCGGCGTGAAGATGGCCGCCCCGGACCGGCCCGTGTGGGCGCTGGTGGGCGACGGCACCTATCTGATGATGCCGACGGAGATCGTCACCGCCGTGCAGGAGGGGATCGCCATCAAGATCCTCCTCGTGCAGAACCACGGCTACGCCTCCATCGGCGGCCTGTCGGAGTCCGTGGGCGGCGAGCGGTTCGGCACCGCCTACCGGTTCCGGTCCGACGACGGCACCTACACGGGCGCCCCGCTCCCGGTCGACCTGGCGGCGAACGCCGCCAGCCTCGGCATGCGCGTCCTGCACGCACGTGACCTGCGCGGTCTGCGCGAGGCACTCGCCGAGGCGCGGGCCGCCGACACTCCCACATGTGTCTACGTGGAGACCGAAACGGCAGACACAGTGTCGGGCGCACCCGCCGCGCAGGCCTGGTGGGATGTTCCTGTGGCCGAGACCGCGACCCGAGCGTCCGCGGTCAAGGCACGTGAGCTGTACGAACGGCACGTCTCAACCCGACGCCGCCATCTGTGAAGGAGTAACCGGGCATGACGAAGATCGTCAACCACTGGATCGGCGGCAAGGCCGTCGAGGGCGCGTCGGGCACGTACGGGCCGGTCACCGACCCGGCGACCGGCGCGGTCACCACCCAGGTCGCGTTCGCCTCCGTCGAGGAGGTCGACGCGGCGGTGGCGGCCGCCAAGGACGCCTACCTGTCGTGGGGCCAGTCCTCGCTGGCCCAGCGCACCACCATCCTGTTCCGCTTCCGCGCGCTGCTGGACGCGCACCGCGACGAGATCGCCGAGCTGATCACCGCCGAGCACGGCAAGGTCCACTCCGACGCGCTCGGCGAGGTCGCCCGCGGCCTGGAGATCGTGGACCTGGCCTGCGGGATCAACGTGCAGCTGAAGGGCGAGCTGTCCACGCAGGTCGCCAGCCGTGTCGACGTCTCGTCGATCCGTCAGCCGCTCGGTGTCGTCGCGGGCATCACGCCGTTCAACTTCCCGGCCATGGTGCCGATGTGGATGTTCCCCATCGCCATCGCGTGCGGCAACACCTTCGTGCTGAAGCCGTCCGAGAAGGACCCGTCGGCCTCCCTGAGGATCGCCGAGCTGCTGGCCGAGGCCGGTCTGCCCGACGGTGTCTTCAACGTCGTCCACGGCGACAAGACGGCCGTCGACCGTCTGCTGGAGCACCCGGACGTCAAGGCCGTCTCCTTCGTCGGCTCCACCCCCATCGCCCGCTACATCCACACCACCGCCTCCGCGCACGGCAAGCGCGTGCAGGCCCTGGGCGGCGCCAAGAACCACATGCTGGTCCTGCCGGACGCCGACCTGGACGCGGCCGCCGACGCGGCGGTCTCCGCGGCCTACGGCTCGGCCGGTGAGCGCTGCATGGCCATCTCGGCGGTCGTGGCGGTCGGCGCGATCGGCGACGAACTGGTGGAGAAGATCCGCGAGCGCGCCGAGAAGATCAAGATCGGTCCCGGCAACGACCCGGCGTCCGAGATGGGCCCGCTCATCACCAAGGTCCACCGCGACAAGGTGGCGTCCTACGTCGAGGGCGCGGCGGCCGAGGGCTGCGAGGTCGTCCTGGACGGCACCGGCCACACGGTCGAGGGTTTCGAGGACGGCCACTGGATCGGCATCTCACTGCTCGACAAGGTGCCGACCAGCGCCAAGGCCTACCAGGACGAGATCTTCGGCCCGGTGCTGTGCGTGCTGCGCGCCGACACCTACGAGGAGGGCGTGGCCCTCATCAACGCCTCGCCGTTCGGCAACGGCACCGCGATCTTCACCCGGGACGGCGGCGCCGCCCGCCGCTTCCAGCTGGAGGTCGAGGCCGGCATGGTCGGCGTGAACGTCCCGATCCCGGTCCCCGTCGGCTACCACTCCTTCGGCGGCTGGAAGGACTCCCTCTTCGGCGACCACCACATCTACGGCAACGACGGCACGCACTTCTACACCCGCGGCAAGGTCGTCACCACCCGCTGGCCCGACCCGGCGGACGCCCCGGCCGGCGTGGACCTGGGCTTCCCGCGCAACCACTGAGCCGGCGCACCGGTGCCCCGTCCGGTCCTCCTCACCGGGAGGACCGGACGGGGCACCGCCGTGCTCAGCCCTGCTGCTTCTGCTGGGCCGCCTTGAACTGCTCGGTCAGGTCACCGGTCTCCGAGGCCGGCGGGGCCGTCACCCGGGCCGTCCTGCCGAACTTCTCGAAGTCCATGGAGACCGTGAGCCGGCCGATCTCCTCGACCAGGCGGACGGGCAGGTCGTCGTCGCCGACCCAGACCTCCATGACGATGGAGTCCGCGCCCCCGGTCACCGCGCCCATCATGGAGTCGTCCCCGCTGAGGGCGTCCTTGAACTGGCCCATCTTCTCGGGGCCGATGACGGCCCGGTAGTGCTCGGTGCTCTTGCCGTTGACCGTCTCGCTGCCGAGGTCCTTGACGTCGTCGGCGTACTTCAGGCCCTTCATGGACGCCGACGGGCTGCCGTTGCTCCCGCTCATGGCCTGCGCGCCCGACTCGCCGAAGAGGGCCGAGCCGTCGAGCTTCATCCACTCCTTGCCCGCGATCGGGCCGGAGGGCTGGGGGTCGATGTCGTAGTAGTAGGCGCCGTCCACGAACAGCATGCGCATCTTCGGGTCGTCCTGGAGCTGCTGCATGTTGGCCTGGGCGGTGTCCAGTTCCAGGTCGAACGCGAAGCCGTCGCCCCAGGAGTAGGTGCCTTCCGAGGCGACCGACGTGCCGTTGCCCAGGTCGGTCGTCATCTTCACCTGGGCCGAACCGACCTGCTCGGTACGGTCGGTGGCGCGCGTGAGAGCCGCCTTGATCTGGGCCACGCCCTTGTCGGCGACCGTGCCCGCCTTCTTCCCGGCCTCCTTGGCGGTGTCCTTCGCCGAACCCCCGCCGCAGGCGGCCGTGGCCACCATCACCGCCGCCGTGAGCCCCACCCAGGCAGCCGTGTGCTTCAGCTTCATGTGTGTCCCCACCCGAAATCCGTGTGTCGTCCGTACGCGTGTGCGTCCGCACCCGCGTGCCGACTGCACCTGTGTCTCATCTGTGCCCTCGACTGTAGACCTCGGCACTGACATCGGGGATGCCGGGTGCCCGCACAGTTCCGGTCCCGTTCGGTGCCGAGGACAGGCACCGGGACGCCGCCGTACCGCGTCCGCGGTACGCCGACACCCCCTCGTACGCCCCAGGGAGGTCCCCGGTTCGCCCTCCGGTCGGCATCGCGCCGACAGGTCGAGCCCGTACGGTTGAACCATGGATCTTCGACTGCCCGGGCGTCCGGCGCGGGCGGCCGCCGCCGTGGCCGCCGTGGCCCTGCTGGCCGGCCTCGGCACCTGGACGGCCGTCGCCACGGACGACGCGCCGCCGGTGCACCGCACCGACCGGGTCGTGGCCGGGGACGGCGTGCGCCTGGACACCTCGTACTTCACCGCGGGCGGCACCGGCCGCCGCCCCGCCGTGCTGCTCGGGCACGGCTTCGGCGGCAGCAAGGACGACGTCCGGTCCCAGGCCGAGGACCTGGCCCGGGACGGCTACGCGGTGCTGACCTGGTCGGCGCGCGGCTTCGGCGAGTCCACCGGGAAGATCGGCCTCAACGACCCGAAGGGCGAGGTCGCCGACGTCTCGAGGCTCATCGACTGGCTCGCCGGACAGCCCCAGGTCCGCCTCGACGCGGCCGGCGACCCGCGGGTCGGCGTGGCCGGCGCCTCCTACGGCGGAGCCGTCTCCCTGCTGGCCGCCGGGTACGACGACCGGGTGGACGCCATCGCCCCCGCGGTCACCTACTGGAACCTCGCCGACGCGCTGTTCCCGAACGGCGTGTTCAAGAAACTGTGGGCCGGCGTCTTCTTCAGCAACGGCGGCGGCTGCGCCCGGTTCGAGCCGGCGCTGTGCGCCATGTACGAGCGGGTCGCCGAGTCCGGCACCCCGGACCCCGCGGCCCGCCGGCTGCTGACGGAGCGCTCGCCGTCCGCCGTCGCCGACCGCATCGACGTACCCACCCTGCTGGTGCAGGGCCGGACCGACTCGCTGTTCACGCTCGCCCAGTCCGACGCCGCGGCCCGGGCCATCCGGGCCAACGGCGCCCCCGTCGCCGTCGACTGGATCGCCGGCGGCCACGACGGCGGCGACCAGGAGACCGACCGCGTCCAGCGGCGCGTGACCGCCTGGTTCGACCGCTACCTCAAGGGCGACGAGAGCGCCGGCACCGGCCCCGCCTTCCGCGTCACCCGCACCGGCGGCGTCGACTCCACGGACGGTGCGGCCCGGCTGCGCGGCGCGAGCGCCGACGCCTACCCCGGACTGACGAGCGGTCAGCGCGCCGTCCCGCTGTCCGGCCGCGAGCAGCGCTTCGCCAACCCGGCCGGCGCCGGCCCGCCCGCCGTCTCCGCCCTGCCCGGCCTCGGCGCCACCGGCGGCCTCGCCCAGCTGTCCGCGCTCGGCGTGGGCGTCTCCCTCGACTTCCCCGGCCAGTACGCCGCCTTCGAGTCCGCTCCGCTCACCGGCGACCTGCGGGTCACCGGCACCCCGACGGTCACCGTCCACGTCACCTCGACCTCCGAGGACGCCGTCCTCTTCGCCAAGGTCTACGACGTCGGCGAGGGCGGCACGGGGCAGCTGCTGCCCTCCCAGCTGGTCACCCCGGTCCGCGTCGAGGGAGCCGAGAAGGGCAGGGACGTCACCCTCACCCTCCCGGCCGTCGACCACGAGTTCGACCGGGGGCACCGGCTGCGCCTGGTCCTGGCCTCCACCGACCTCGGCTACGCCTCACCGGTCGCCCCCGCGACCTACACCGTCTCCCTGAAGGGCGGCCACGGCGCCCTGTCGGTCCCCACCGCGCCCGGCGTCACGACCGCGGCCGCCCCGCTGCCCGCCTGGGTGTGGTGGCTGCCCCTGACCGGCGCGGCCGTCGCCCTGGCCCTGCTGCTGACGGCCCGCCGCCGCACCGCCGCCCCGGCGGGCCCGGACCCCGGCCTGGCGGACGTGCCGCTGCAGATCACCGACCTGAGCAAGAAGTACCGCAACGGCGACCGCTACAGCGTCCGCGACCTCTCCTTCCGCGTGGAGAAGGGCCAGGTCCTCGGCCTGCTCGGCCCCAACGGCGCCGGCAAGACCACCACCCTGCGCATGCTGATGGGCCTGATCGCACCCGACGACGGCGAGATCCGCGTCTTCGGCCACGCCGTCCGCGCGGGCGCCCCCGTCCTCTCCCGGGTCGGCGCGTTCGTCGAGGGCGCCGGGTTCCTGCCGCACCTGTCGGGCCGGGACAACCTGGAGCTGTACTGGCGGGCCACCGGCCGCCCCGCCGAGGACGCCCACCTGGACGAGGCCCTGGAGATCGCCGGCCTCGGCGACGCGCTGGCCCGCGCGGTGCGCACCTACTCGCAGGGCATGCGCCAGCGCCTGGCCATCGCCCAGGCCATGCTGGGCCTGCCCGACCTGCTGATCCTCGACGAGCCGACCAACGGCCTGGACCCGCCCCAGATCCGTGAGATGCGCGAGGTGCTGATCCGCTACGCGGCCGCCGGCCGCACCGTGATCGTGTCCAGTCACCTGCTGGCCGAGGTCGAGCAGTCCTGCACCCACCTCGTGGTCATGGACCGCGGCCGGCTCGTCCAGGCCGGCCCGGTCGGCGACATCATCGGCTCCGGGGACACCCTGCTGGTCGCCACCGCAGCGCCCGTGGAGGACCCGGTCGTCGAGAAGGTGGCCGCCCTGCCCGGTGTCGCCTCCGCCGACCGCGCCGACGACGGACTCCTGGTCCGCCTCGGCCCCGACGGCACGGCCGCCCGCCTGGTCGCCGAACTGGTCCGGCTGGACGTCCCGGTGACCTCGGTCGGCCCGCACCGCCGCCTGGAAGACGCCTTCCTCACCCTGATCGGAGGTGCCGCATGAGCACCCTCACCGAGGTCGCCTCCGGTTACCGGGCGGGCCGCACCCTGCCGTTGCGGGTGGAGCTGGCCCGCCAGCTGGGGCGCCGCCGCACCCTGGTGATGGGCGCGGTCCTGGCCGCGCTGCCCTTCGTCCTGCTCATCGCCTTCGCGATCGGCGGCGAGCCGGGCGGCCGCAACGACAGGCTCACCCTGATGGACACGGCGACCGCGTCCGGCGCCAACTTCGCCGCGGTGAACCTGTTCGTCTCCGCGGGCTTCCTGCTGGTCATCCCGGTCGCCCTGTTCTGTGGTGACACCGTGGCCGCCGAGGCCGGCTGGTCGTCCCTGCGCTATCTGCTGGCCGCTCCGGTGCCGCGCGCCCGGCTGCTGTGGTCCAAGCTCGCGGTCGGGCTGTTGCTCAGCCTCGCCGCGATGGTCCTGCTGCCGGTGGTCGCGCTCGCCGTCGGCTCGGCCGCCTACGGCTGGGGCCCGCTGGAACTGCCCACCGGCGGGGCGCTCGCCGCCGGCACGGCCGCACAGCGGCTGCTGGTGGTCGTGGCCTACCTCTTCGTCTCCCAGCTGGTCACCGCGGGCCTCGCCTTCTGGCTGTCCACCCGGACCGACGCGCCGCTCGGCGCGGTCGGCGGCGCCGTCGGCCTGACCATCGTCGGCAACGTCCTGGACGCCGTCACCGCCCTCGGCGACTGGCGCGACTTCCTGCCCGCGCACTGGCAGTTCGCCTGGGCCGACGCCGTCCAGCCCACCCCCGAGTGGTCCGGCATGGTCCAGGGCGCCGCCGTCTCCGTGACGTACGCGCTGGTGCTGTTCGCCCTCGCGTTCCGGGGGTTCGCCCGCAAGGACGTGGTCTCCTAGGCCGGCCGCCGCGGCTCGCCACCGGCGCGCCGGCCGTGCCGCGGACGACGAACGGCGGGCCACCGGAGAACCGGTGACCCGCCGAGGGGGAAGCGGCCTGACTCAGCCGTTGCCCGCGCCGTTGCCCGACAGGGCCGAGATGTCGTCCAGGATGTGCGACAGCGGCTCGTCGCCCTTGGCCTGGGTGGAGTTCTCGACGCACTGCTGGTTCTGCGGCGCCGACAGGACCGGGATGTCCTGCACGCCCACGTTGGCGGGGGCGAGGATCGACTGGGTGTTGAGCTTCGCTGGCAGGCCGATGCACGGCTTGTTCAGCGAGCCCTGGACCAGCGACAGCTGCGGGCTCATGTCACCCTTGGTGACCGAGTTGCCGAACTCCTGCGAGGCGCCGTTGCCGCTGGCGGAGGTCGTGCCGCTGTCGTCACCGATGGCCAGGGCCTGGGTCGCGGTGGCACCCGTCAGGCCGGCGACGGAGGCGGCGAGGGCCGCGGTTGCCCACAGCTTCTTCATGTTCGTTCCCTTTCGAAAGGCGGACTCCGGGGGAGGAGCTGCGTGTTCGTCAACGCCCGCGCAGCCGGGAAGGTTGCGGCTTTGCCCCGATTGGCCCAGCGCGTCCGCGGCGAGCCGCGCGCCGTCCTCACCGGCACGCGCGCGCCACCCCGCACGGGCGCCGGTGAGCCGCGGTGGCCGTGGTTCGAGGCGGCACGCACGACGGCGGGCCGCCGGAAGACCGGCGGCCCGCTGAGGGGACGTCGAGGTGCGCCCCCGGGCTCAGTGGTCGAACCCGTTCACCCGGCGCGGCTCAGTTGTTGGCGGCGCCGTTGCCCGCGAGCACCGAGATGTCGTCCAGGATGTGCGACAGCGGCTCGTCGCCCTTGGCCTGGGTGGAGTTCTCGACGCACTGCTGGTTCTGCGGGGCGGACAGGATCGGGATGTCCTGGACGCCGACGTTGGCGCCCGCCAGCGACTGCAGGTTGACCTTGGCCGGCAGGCCGATGCAGGGCTTGTTGAAGGAGCCCTGGATGAGCGCCATCTGGGGGCTCATGTTGCCGTAGGTGGCCGAGTTGCCGAACGACTGGGACGCGCCATTGCCGCTGGCGGACGTCGTGCCGCTGTCGTTGCCGATGGCGAGCGCGGGGGCGGCGGCGGCAGCCGAGACGCCGACGACGGAAGCGGCGATCGCGGCGGATGCCAGTACCTTCTTGATCACTTGCTGGTCCCTTCTGGATGAACCCCGTGCACCGGAGCGCTCTGACCAACTGCCCGACGTGCCGCCGGTTCCGCCCATTCACTCCAATGGCCCACATTCGGCGCAGGGGGAAACCGAATGGGTGAAGGTCCGCAACCAAACCTGGCGCGCCGGGTTGAGTCGGGGGCAGGCACACGGTCCTGGCCGCGGGCCGGGACAGCGAAAGAAGGAAGAGCGAAATGCTGAAGAAGGCGATGGCCGCGGCGGCGGTCGCCGCTTCCGTCCTCGGCGCGTCGGCGGCGGCGGCCCCCCAGGCGCTTGCCATCGGGGACGACAGCGGCACCACCTCCGCCAGCGGCAACGGTGCGCACTCGGCGTTCGGCAACTCGGCGACCAAGGGCGACATGAGCCCGCAGGCCACCCTGGTGCAGGGCTCGCTGAACAAGCTGTGCGTCGGCCTCCCGGTCAAGGCCAACGTCCAGTCCGTCCTCGCCCTGGTCAACGGGGGTGTCCAGGACATCCCGGTCCTGTCCGCGCCGCAGAACCAGCAGTGCGCCGAGAACTCCACCCAGGCCAAGGGCGACGAGCCGCTGTCGCACATCCTGGACGACATCTCGGCCCTGTCGGGCAACGGCGTCGCCAACGGCTGACCTTCGCGCGCGTGAGGCGTCCGGGCGGTCCGTCCCTTCCTGCGCGGGCCGCCCGGACGTGATTTCGACGAGGCGAGGAATCGTCACTTCAGGTCGCTGCGGAACCTTTTCCCTTACTGCGTTCCACTGATCATATGAAGGCGTTCGAGTGAATTCCTGGACGGCACGCGTTCCGGAGTTTCTTCGGACGTCTATCCCTCGTTTTGCAGCCCGCAGGTCATGGTGCGAGCCGTTCCGGCTGTGCTCGCTCGGTTATCCGACCGTCATTCGACGTGACCGCAGAGAAGGGAATGTCATGAAGAAGAGCGCTGCTGTCGTCGCGGGGCTGGTCCTGGCCCTGGGTGGGGCCGCACCGGCCTTCGCCGACGCCGGTGCCAACGGTGCGGCCATCGGGTCGCCCGGTGTCCTCTCCGGCAACGTGGTCCAGATCCCGATCCACGTGCCGATCAACGTCTGTGGCAACTCGGTCAACGTGACCGCGGCGCTGAACCCCGCGTTCGGCAACGTCTGCGTCAACGACTGACGACACGTCACTCCGGCCCCCGGGCTGGGCTGAGGCCGGCCTTGGAGACACCGCACGCGTTCCAAGGCCGGCTTTTCCCACTTCTTCAAGCAGGAAGACCACGAGATTGCGACAGACCCTGAGCAGGGGAATGGTCGCGGCGGCAGCCGCGACGAGCATTCTGTCCCTGTGCGGCAGTCCCGCACTCGCCGACACGCAGACGAACGACACGCAGGCCAAGGGCACCACCAGTGGCTCACCCGGCGTTCTGGCCGGCAACACCGTCGAGAGCCCGGTCGAGATCCCCCTCAACGCCTGCGGCAACACCGTCGACCCGGTCGGCGCCCTCAACCCGGCCTTCGGCAACTCCTGCGCCCACACGGGCCGGCCGGAGGGCCGCGGCGGCCCCGCCGACGACGACGGATACGGCGGCGACGGTCATGGTGACGGTGGCTACGGCCATGGTGACGGTGGCGACGGTCGCGGTGACGGTGGCTACGGCCATGGTGACGGTGGCGACGGTCGTGGTGACGGTGGCTACGGCCATGGTGACGGCGGCGACGGTCGCGGTGACGGTGGCTACGGCCATGGTGATGGCGGCGACGGTCGTGGTGACGGTGGCTACGGCCATGGTGATGGCGGCGACGGTCGTGGTGACGGTGGCTACGGCCATGGTGATGGCGGCGACGGTCGTGGTGACGGTGGCTACGGCCATGGTGACGGCGGCGACGGTCGCGGTGACGGTGGCTACGGCCATGGTGACGGCGGCGACGGTCGCGGTGACGGTGGCTACGGCCATGGTGACGGCGGCGACGGTCGCGGTGACGGTGGCTACGGCCATGGTGACGGCGGCGACGGTCACGGTGACGGCGGCGACGGCCATGGTGACGGCGGCTACGGCAGCCCACCGGGCGGCGGCGACCACGGGACCCCGCCCGGCGATGACTGCGAGGAGACCCCTCCCGGTGGTGGGGATACGCCTCCTGGCGGGGGTGACACGCCTCCGGGTGGTGGGGATACGCCTCCTGGCGGGGGTGACACGCCTCCCGGTGGTGGGGACACGCCTCCTGGCGGGGGTGACACGCCTCCCGGTGGTGGGGATACGCCTCCTGGCGGGGGTGACACGCCTCCCGGTGGTGGGGACACGCCTCCGGGTGGTGGCGGACACGAGACCCCGCCCGGCGGTGGTGACCACGCCGTGCCGCCCAGCATGGCGGAGACCGGCAGCGAGGGTCTGCTGGCAGCGTCCGGATTCAGCGCGGCGCTGATCACCGCCGGCGCCCTTCTCTACCGGCGGGGCCGGGCCGCGTCCCGTCGATGACCGCACCGGGTGCCGGACGCCCAGCGCCCGGCACCCACCCCGCCCGTCAGCCCTGCGGCCCCGCGGTTACGCGGGGCCGTTCGGCGTCTCCGGGCGACGCCGGGCCGTACTCGGCGCACCCCAGCAGGGCGCCGGCCGCCGACAGCGGGTCGTCGTGGCCTGCCGGGCGTGCCTCGGGGCCTGCGGTCCGCGTCACGAGCCCCAGGTCGAGCGGTCGGTGGTGGGCCGGCCGGTGGAGGCGGGGGCGTGGGGGCCACGCCCGCCGCCGGCATTCTGTGCGTCACCGGCTGCCCGTTCGCTCCTCGTCGGTCGGCTCGGCCGGGTGCGGCAACGCGACGGACCGGGGTGACGCCTGACGCACCACCCGCGCCTGCTCGACGGCACCCGAACGGTCGGACGTTTCCGGCGCCGACCCGCCCCGCGCGCCCCCTCGCCCGCTCGCGCCCAGCGCTTCACCCGCCGTCTCGGCCGTCTCGGCCGACGTCCCGGCCGCAGGCTCCGTCGCCCCCGGCCGCAGCCGGGTCAGCAGGCGGCGGCTCACGTGGCGGCCCCACAGGGCCCACATGGCCCGCCCGGGCGCCGGGTCGTCGTCGGCGTGCCAGGCCGGCTCGCGGTCGCCCCGCGTACGGCGCAGCGCCGTCAGCGGCGCGTAGTTCTCCACCACGAAGACCCGCCCGGGCCGTTCCGCGCCCGACGGCAGCGGACGGTGGGTCAGGTCCAGGTGCTGGGCGCGGACGACGTCCAGCCCCGCGGTGTCGGTGAACAGCCGGAACTGAGCGCCGGCGCGCGGGTTGAAGTCCAGCAGGTGCGGCCGGCCGGCCGGGCCGTGGCGGCGGAAGTCCAGGTCGAGGATGCCCCGGTAGCCCAGTTCCCGGGCGAGGCGCTCGGCCGGCACCCGCACCGACGCGTCCGGCGTCCACTCGCCGACCGCCGTCAGTCCCGCGCCGCGCGGCCAGGCCAGCAGTTTGCGGCCGGTGCCGCCGGCCCGCACCGCGCCCGAGCGGTCGGCGTACCCGTGGAAGAACCAGTCACGGTCGTCACCCGGCGGCAGGAACTGCTGCAGCAGCAGGCGGCTTCCCGCCTCCTCGCGGCGCGCATACAGCTCGCACGCCTCCCGTGCGGAGCGCACCACCACCGTGCTGCGCAACCCCGACCCCGGCGGCAGCAGCCAGGGCCGGCTCCACTTCGCCACCATCGGCAGCCCCAGCCGCCGGGCGGCCGCGACGGCCTGCGCCGCGCTCTCCGGGACGAGCGTCACCGGGTGCGCCACGTCCGCCGCCGCGCACAGCCGGGCCAGCTCCGCCTTGTCGGCGACCCGTTCGGGCAGCCCGTCCGGCTGCGGTGGGAGCAGGTAGGCGGGCGACAGCTCCGCGCCGAGCCTGCTCACCGCGACCGCGCCCGCGTCGTCCAGCGCGATCAGCACGGCGGGCCGCGCCACCCGGGCCGCCACCCGCAGCAGGACGGCGGCGACCTCGGCGACCGGGGCACCCGGGGCGGGCGGCGGGTGCAACTGCCGTACGTAACGGGAGGCGCGCACCGGACTGCCCGTCACGTCCGCGACCAGGTGCACCTCCACTCCCGCTCGGCCGAGGGAGCGCACGGCGCCAAGCGTCCCATGGTGAAAGGGATTCGGGTCGATCCGCAGGAGAACGGCGGGGACGCGGGTGTCGAGTGGGGGCACGGGCATTTCCTCGGATCGTCTTTCGGGTCGGTTCACCGGGGTGAGCGACGGGGCCACTCGAAAGCCGTAGCCACGGTGGCGTACTTCCTTTTCATGTGACTTTCTGTGACTGGGCGTCAGTCGTATTCCGTGCTGAATCCCGTCCCGGTGCTTGCCGCGTTTCGAGAGTTGAGAGAGGAGCAGGCATGGCCCCACAGCAGCGACGCGCCCGGTCCCGGCGGCTGACCGTCGTGGCGGCGGTCGTCACCTCGGCCGCCCTCGCGTCCGGTCCCGGTTTCGCCGCGGGCACGGGGGTGATCCGGGCCGCCGACCCTCCCGCTCCGCCCACCCCGGCCGCACCCGCGCCGACGCCCGGGCCGGACCCGGCCGGTACGCCAGCCCCGGCGCCGCCCCCCGCCGCGCCGAAGCCCGCCTTCGGCGCCTACCTGGGCTACAGCCCCCGCGGCATCGCCCGGATGGCTGAGCTGAGCAAGTGGCTGGACGGCGCCGAACTGCGGGTCGGCCACACCTACCTGCCGGGCGACCGGTGGAGCAACATCGAGGGCAGGCCGGGGTTCCTGGCCGACTGGGCGCGCTGGCGGCGTGAGAAGGAGGACCGGATCTTCGTCCTCAACGTGCCCATGCTGGAGCGCAACGAGGCCGGCGTGTCCGACGCCCGGGTGCGCTCGCTGCTGCGCAGGGGCGCCGCCGGCTGGTTCGACCACCACTACCGGGCCCTCGCCGAGCGGCTGGTCGCGCTGGGCGTGCCGGACACGGTGATCGTGCTCGGCTGGGAGATGAACGGCATCACGTACACCCATCGCTGCGGCCCGGACCCGGAGGCCTGGAAGACGTACTGGAACAGGATCGTCACCACCATGCGCTCCGTGCCGGGCCAGGAATTCAGGTTCGACTTCACGCCGAGCCGGGGCCGGGACGCCGTTCCGTGGACGCGGTGCTATCCGGGGGACGACACCGTCGACATCATCGGAATGGATTCCTACGACCAGCCGACGGGGCGGACCTTCGACGAACAGGTGACGGAACCGTTCGGCCTGCAGGAACACGTGGACTTCGCCGCGGAACACGGCAAGGCCATTTCCTATCCCGAATGGGGACTGTTCCGCAACGGCGACAACGCCGAGTACATGCGGCGCATGCTCGCCTGGATCGACGAACACCGGCCGCTGTACAACACCCTGACGGATTACTGCCCGCACGGCGTCTGGCAGTGCCGGCAGAACCCGCGCTCCTCGGAGATCTACCGCGCGGCCCTGTCCGGTCGCCAGGAGGGCCCGGCTCCGGAGCCCACCACGCCCGTCCCGGCCCCGAAGCCCGTCCCGACCCAGCCGCCCGCCGAACCCCCGGTGAACTGCGCGCCGCTGGACCTCGGCGACTGGGTCGAGTACTGGATCGGCGGCAGGCTGTGCGTCCGCCTCGACTGGTGGACGCGCAACGGGTGACCGGCCGACCCGGTGAGCCCGGGGTGGCGGCGGGCCCGCGTCAGGACCCGCCGCCACCCTCGGGCCTCCTCCCGGACCGCTGCTCCCTGCGAAGCAGCAGCTCCTTGCCCCGCCGCCGCACGGCCACACCGCACAGCGCCGCCGACAGCAGCGGCGCGGTGTGCCGCCGGGCCAGCAGCAGCCGCTGGTTGACGACCGGTTCGGGCCGCCAGTGGAGTTTGTAGGGCTCGTTGCCGCGCAGCAGGCTCAGCGTGCCGTGCGGGCCGCCGCCGGTGTGCTCGGCGCAGGCGTCGAGCAGCATCACCGCGACGTCCGCCTTGCGTTCCCGTAACCGGGGATGGGCGCCGTACAGGTAGCCGCCGGCCAGCCGCCGGGACACCAGGGTCAGATCGACGGCCACCACGTCGTCGTCCAGCCGGAACTCGGTGACCACCGCGTCCCCGGAGCGCACCATCGGCGCCACCGAGCGCACCAGGTGCTCGCAGAACCGTGCCTGAAGGTGCTCGCCGGTCACCTTGCGGCCCTGCCACTGCAGCCGGTGCAGCTCCAGCAGCCGCCGCAGCGCCGAGTCCACGCCGTCCGGCCGTACCACCGCCCGTTCGACGCCCAGCGCGGTCAGCTTGCGCAGCTTGGCGCGCACCCGCTGCTGGGCCTTGGCCGACGGCAGCCGGGCCACCAGGTCCGCCATCGGCACGGCGGGCAGCTCCAGGCACACCGAGTCGCTCACCCGGCGCCGGAGCCCGCTCCAGCGGTCGTAGACGTGCTCGACCGCGCTGCCGGGCCGTACCTCGCGGAAGTCGATCAGCGCGGTACGGGCGGCCGCCGCCAGACCCTCGGTCAGCGCGGCGACGGCCGCCTCGCCGTGCTCGTCGTCGACCAGGACGTCCCCGTAGTCGGAGATCGTGCCGCCCAGCGGCACCAGCGCCGGCAGCGGACGGCGTACGGCGGTCAGCGGGGCGGCGGCGACCAGCTCGCCCCCCGGGCCGCCGTCCCGCACCAGCAGGACCCGCAGCCGGCCGCGCCGCCCGTACGACAGCCACCAGGAGTGCAGCCAGGCGTGGCTCTGGAACGGAGTGGCCGCCGCGCACCGCCGGTACAGCCGCCCCCAGGCGGGCCCCAGCTCGGCGAACGCGCTTTCGTCGGTGAGCAGTTCGGTGGTGTACGCGGGGCTCACAGCGCCCCGTGGGTGTCGGCGGCCAGGGCCGGGCCGGGGACGGCCGCCGCGCGCCCGGTCTCCTCCTCCCGGCCGCGCCGCGGCCGCACCAGCAGCACCAGGCCGCCCAGCAGCCCGCCCGCGCTGACGCCCACCAGAGCGGTGACCGCCGCCGACGCCCCGGTCGGCTCGGCCGGCTCGACGGCCCGGGCGAACGGGCGCAGCTGCACGTGCGTGCCGTCCTTGGCCTTCGCGGCGTGCTCGGTCAGCGAGCGGGAGACCGCGTTGGCCATGTCGGCGGCCAGGTCGGGCTGGGCGGAGGTGGCGGTGATCGCCACCATCGGGGCGTCCGGGGAGGTCGCCGTGCGCACGCTGCCCTGGAGGGTGCGCACCGGCACCCCGGCCCACACCTGGGCGTCCCCGAGGACCGCGACCTGGGTGGCGACCCGCCCGTAGGCCTGCGCGAAGCCGAGCGCGGACGCCGGGTCGGACTCCTTGGTGGGGACGGCGACGACGTAGGCCGTCGCCGAGTACACCGGCGGCTTCAGCGCGCCGTACGCGCCGCCGAGCAGCCCGCCGGTGACCGCGCCGGCGACGAGAAGGGACCACGGGGGGAGGGCCCTGAGGCGGGCGGCAGCGGTCCGGCGGGGGTGCCTGGTCGGGTTGTCGGTCATGACGATGTGACTCCCTGGGATGCGGACGACGGTACGGACGACAGGGGCTGACCGGCGACGACGGCCGTGTACACGTCCATGAGCCGGGCGGCGCTGCGGGCGATGTCGTAGTGGCGGGCGGCGTCGGGCGCGGTACGCGGGCGGGGGCCCCGTGCGCGGTCCTCGGCGACGGCCCGGGCGAACGCGGCGGGGCCGCCCGTGACCCGGAGCGCGCCGGGCGCCGCGTGCGCGGGCAGGTCCTCGATCGCGGGGCACGACGTGTAGAGCACCGGCAGCCCGGCGGCGAGCCCCTCCACCACGGCCAGCCCGAAGGCCTCCTCGGCGGACGGCGCGGCGAGGACGTCCATGGCGCAGGTGAGGGCGGGCAGGTCGGGGCCGGGGGTGCCGTCGGGGACGTAGGGCCGTTCCCCGGTCAGCAGGACGCGGTCGGCGACGCCGGCGTGGTACGCGGTGCGCCGCAGCACGCTCTCCTCGGGGCCGCCGCCGACCACCAGCAGCCGGCAGTCCGGGGGCAGCAGGGCCAGCGCGCGCACCAGCACGTCGAAGCGCTTGCCGGCGGTGAGCCGGCCGACGGCGCCGATGACGTGGGCGTCGTCGGGCAGGCCCAGGCGCCGGCGGGTGCGGTGCCGGACGGCCGGGTCGAAGCGGAACCGGGCCAGGTCGATGCCGTTGGGCACCACCTCGATGCGCGGCCCCGGCACACCCCAGTGCCGGAGGCGGGCGGCGACCGTGGGGGAGACGGCGACCGTGGCGCGGCCCAGCCGTTCCCCGGCCAGATAGAGCGCGCGGACCCCGGCGCCGAGCCGGCGCCCCTCCATCTGGGACTCGCCGAGGGAGTGCTCGGTCGCCACGATCGCCCGCACCCCGGCGAGCCGTGCCGCCAGCCGTCCGTACAGGCAGGCCCGGTAGAGGTGGGTGTGGACCAGGTCGTAGCCGCCGGAGCGGATGATCCGCGCCAGCCGGGGCAGCGCGGCCAGGTCGCGGTTGCCGGCCATGCCGAGGTCGGTGACGCGCACCCCGTCCGCGGCCAGCCCGTCGGCGACGGCGCCCGGGTGGGTCAGGGTCACGACGTCGCACGGGACCGGCAGATGCCGCAGCAGCAGCCGCAGTTGCTGCTCGGCGCCGCCCACGCCCAGCCCGGTGATGACGTGCAGCGCCTTCATCCCAGCCCCTCGACGGGTCGCCGGCGCAACGGGTGCAGCCGGTGTTTCAGGAACAGCCGTACGGTGCCGTCGCGCTGCCCGACATGCACCCGGGGCAGGGCGTGCCGACCGGTCAGGGGGCCGGGGTCGATGGCGCACCCGTATCCGTAGCCGGCCTCGCGCACGGCGTCGGCGGTCCGCCGGTCGGCGGCCCCGTACGGGTAGCAGAACCCGGCCACCGGCGCGCCCAGCAGCTCCTCCAGCGCGGTGCGGCTGTCGACGGTCTCCGCCTTGAGCGCGAGGTCGTCGGCGCCGGTCAGGTCGATGTGGGTCAGGCCGTGCGAGCCGATCTCGACACCGCGGGCGGCGGCCTCGCGGATGCCGTCGGCGGTCAGCAGCGGCTTGCGCGGGCCGCGCGGGTCCCAGGCGTTGTCGCCGCCGAGCCGGCCCGGCAGCACGAACAGGGTGGCGGTGCAGCCGTGGCGTTCGAGGACGGGCAGGGCGCCGGTGAGGAAGTCGGCGTACCCGTCGTCGAAGGTCAGGCCGACCAGTCCGGCGTCCTCGCCCCGGGCGCGGGCGGCGAGCAGGTCGGCCACGCGCACGCCGCGCAGGCCGCGGCGGCGCAGCCACGCCAGCTGGCCGTCCAGTCGCTCGGGTGTGACCGTGACGCGGTACGGGTCGTCGGAGCAGTCGCCCACCGAGTGGTACATCGCCACCCAGGGGGCCCGGCCGGGCCGGTGCGCGGGCCGTCTTTCGATGTCAGCGGGAACGGGCATACGGCAGCCTTCGGGTCGCGGAACGTACGGATCTCAGCGCGGTGGCGACGCCCTGGGCGCCGAACGCCCGGCCGAGCAGGACGAAGACGGCGGTCACGGTGAGGGCACCCACGGCGAACGCCGCCACCGGGCCGGCGAACCGGCTCGCGGCGCACGTCCCCGCGACGGTGGCGGCCACCGCGGCACCCACCGGGCGGCTCAGCTCGCGCAGCACCGAACGCACCCGTATCGGCACGGCGCGCGGCCGGGCGTGCCGGGCGGACCCGGTGAGACCGGCCAGCAGCACCAGCGCGGTCACGGTGATGCCGGCCGCGTTGGCGGCGGCGATCCCGGCGACGCCCCAGGGGCGCACGGCGAGCGTGCCCGCCCACGCGGTGACCACGATCCCGACGGTCATCGCGCCGACCGGGTACCAGGTGGCGCGGCCCGTCGAGAAGTAGGCGCGGGCCAGCGTGCCCACCAGGGTCTGGCCCAGCAGCCCGAGCGCGTACACCCGCATCACACCGGCCGTCGCGGCCGTGTCCCGGGCGTCGAACGCGCCTTGCTGGAAGAGGAGTTCGACGATCGGCCGGGCGCAGGCGATGACCACGGAGGTGCCCAGCAGGACCATGCACGCGGCCAGCGCCAGGTCCCGCTCCACCCGGCCGCGCGCCCGCTCGGCGTCCCCCTCGGCCAGTGCCCGTGCGACCACCGGGAAGGTGACGGTGCACAGCATCAGGGAGAGGATCATCGGCATCTGCGCGACCTTCTGCGCGTAGTTGAGGTGTGAGATGGCGCCGGCGGGCAGCCGCGAGGCGAGGAACCGCTCGACGAGGACCTGCGACTGGCGGCACAGCGCGAACAGCAGGACCGTCGCGACGACGGCGGCGCCGAGCGGTCGCGGCTCCTGTCCGGGCCCGGCCGCCCCGGCGTCCGCCGCAGCGCCCCGCCGACGCAGCTGCCGGAGCAGGGACGGCAGTTGTACGAGGACCATCAGGCACCCGCCGACCGCCACGCCGGCCGCCGCCGCGCGCACGCCCCAGCGTTCCCCGAGGGCGACCATGCCGGTGATGATGCCGACGTTGTACGCCACGTAGATCGCCGCCGGGGCCACGAACCGGCGGTGGGCGCGCAGGGCGGCGCTGCAGTACCCGGCGAGGCCGAAGCTGACCACGCAGGTCGCGGTGAGCCGGGTGCAGTCGACGGCGAGCACCGGATCGGGCAGGCCGGGGGCGAGCACCCCGACCACCTGGGGCGCGAGCACGGCGACCAGGGCGCCGACCGCGACGAACGCCAGCGACAGCCGGGGCAGCGTCCCGGCGACCAGGGCGCGCACCGGGTCGCCGGGGGCGCCCCGCGCGCGCCGGGCCAGCGCCAGGCTGAACGCCGGGATCAACGCGAACGCCAGTCCGTCCTCGATGAGCAGCGTGGCCGCGAACTCGGGCACGGTCCACGCCACGAGGAAGGCGTCCGTGCCCGGGCCCGCTCCGAACATCCGCGCCAGCGCCTGGTCCCGCACCAGCCCGAGCAGCGCACCCGCCACCGACAGCCCGGCGGTCACCAGGGCTGCCTTGGCGAGGAACCCGCGTGAGACCGGCGGCAGCGCGCCGGCCGCGGCAGACGCCACGGGCGTCCGGTGCGGTGCGGCGGTCGGGGGCGGTACGGCCGGCACGGGGGGCGGTGCCGGGGGTCCGGGTGGCGTGCCGGGGGCGGGTCCGCGGTGGGGCCGGGGTGTCCCCGAGGGGGCCGGGACCGTCATCGGGGGAGGACCCTCTCGTGCCGGGAAGGCGCCGGGCGGGCGGAGGCGGGCTCGGGAGAGCGGGGTTCTGGGGCAAGGGACCACCACGCCGTGAGGCCGAGGCAGACGGCGGTCAGCACCGTGGAAGGGCCGCCGATGTCGGCGTACAGGAAGTCGGTGAGCTGCCAGATCAGCAGACCGGAGGCGACCAGCGCGCAGTCCAGGCCGGGTCTGCCCCGGTGGGTCCGCAGGACGCCCCGCAGCGCACGCACCAGCAGCGCCAGCCAGCACCCGGCGAGGGCGAGCAGCCCGATGAGGCCCTGCTCGCTGAGGATCAGCAGGTACATGTTGTGCGGGGAGAGCAGCGGCTGCTTCACGAAGCCCGACCCCGCGCCGTCGGTGTCGCTGCCGGCGGACAGCGCCACGGAGGCGTGGCTGTCGCGGTACTCGGGGAAGCCCTTCAACCCCACGCCGGTCAACGGCCGTTCCCACCACATGTCGGCCGCCGCCGCCCACATCGTGTACCGGTCGGTGACCGACTGGTCGGGCGCGTCGGTGACCTGGGTGATGCTGCCGACCCGCTCCTGCAACATCGCCGTACCGACTCCGAACCCGCCGACCAGCACCACCCCGAGCGCCGCGACGACCGCCCCGACCGCGAGCGCCCGGCGCAGCCCGGCCAGCACCAGCTGCGCCGAGCAGGTGACGGCGGTGGCGATCCAGGCGCCCCGGCTGAAGGAGAGCGCGAGGGGCAGCAGGAGCGTGGCCGCGCACAGGGCGGCGACCACCCGCCCCCGGCCGCGGCCGCGCTCGCCCGCCAGGCGCCGGTCAGCCGCCGCCGTACGGCCCAGAGCCAGACCCACCGCGCAGACGATGCCGAAGGACACGACCGTCGCCATGCCCATCACGTCCTGCGGCCCGAAGGTGCCGACCGCGCGGATCGGCCGGCCCTGGTAGGACGCGCCGGTCGCGGTGACGTACTGGTGCACGCCGACCGCGCCCTGCCAGCCCGCCAGCCCCACGAACGACCAGGCCAGCAGCCGGAAGTCGCGCCGGTCGCGGATGAGCAGCAGTACGGCGGCCGGGACCAGCACGAAGATCTGCAGGTACCGGCCGAGGCCGGTGATCCCGGCCCCCGGCGACACCGCGCCCGCCGCCGCCAGCGCCGCGCCCACCACCGGCAGGCCGAACACGAGGGCGGCGGTACGGGACAGCGGGCGCCGCCGCTGCCGCAGCAGCCGCACCCCGCAGTACAGGACGACCAGCGCGGACAGCGCGTCGGCCGGGCCCGCGCCGCCCTCGCCGCCGGGGCCGGCGGGCAGCGCGACCAGGCCGATCACGGCGGCCACGGGGAGCACCGGCGACCAGGATCGGGGTGGGTCGAGGGGCAGGGCGAGGGCCATCGGTGTCAGCTCCCGGTCGGTCGCACGAGGGCGGCCGCGGTGCGCAGCAGGATGCACACGTCCTGCCACAGCGACCAGTTGTCGATGTACGCGTTGTCGAAGCGGGCCCGGTCCTCGATCGAGGTGTCGCCGCGCAGCCCGTGGATCTGGGCCAGGCCGGTGATGCCGGTGCGCATGCGGTGGCGGGCCGCGTAGCCGGGGTAGATCTGGCTGAACTGGCCGACGAAGTAAGGGCGTTCGGGGCGCGGGCCGACCAGACTCATGTCGCCGCGCAGGACGTTCCACAGTTGCAGCAGCTCGTCGAGGGAGGACTGCCGCAGGAAGCGGCAGAAGGGGCGCATCCGCTGCTCGCCGGCGACGCTCCACCGGGTCGCCGCCTCGTGCTCGTCGGCCGGGCGGTGGGTGCGGAACTTCAGCAGGGTGAAGGGGCGCCCGTCCTTGCCGACGCGCTCCTGCCGGAAGACCACCCCCGGCCCCTCGGTGAGCCGCAGCACCGCCGCGCACACCAGCAGCAGCGGGCTGACCACCAGCAGCAGCGACCCCGACACGGCGATGTCGAGCAGCCGCTTGCCGAGGCTGCCCCGGCGCCGGACGCCCAGGTCCAGCCGGCGGCAGGCGAACCCGGCGAGCTGGTCGCGGGCGGCGTACGAGGGCGAGTCGGCGTCGAGCTCCCACACCGCGCAGCCGGACTCGGTGAGCGCCCGCAGCAGCGGGCCCCGCGCGGTGCGCACGGCGGGGTGGACGCACAGGACGTCCCGGACACCGTTCTGGATGAGGGCCCGCTGCACCTCCTGATCGGTCGTCAGCACCGGCAGCCCTTCGGTGCCGTCCGGGCGGTCGGCGACGATCCCGACCGGCCGCACCCCGCAGCGCGGATGGCGCAGCACGGCGGCGGCGACCCGCTGGGCGGTGCCGGCCGGCCCGACGACGAGCGCCGCGCGCGGGTGACGCAGCAGGGACCGGCGGCGCCGGGCGTGGACCACGGCCCGGCCCGCCGCCGCCAGCGCGCACTGGCCGGCGAGACCGGCCACGAGGGTGCGCGCGGTCAGTGCGTGGGCCGGGGCGTACGCCGCGACGAGCGTGCCGAGGGCGAGCCAGGCGACCGCGATCCGGCCGCAGACGGCGGGTAGTTCGTCGAGCACGCCGGCCACCGGCCGGGTCCGGTGCGGCCGCACCAGCAGGGTGGCCGCGACCAGGAGCGCGGCGAGCAGCGGGTGGCGCCGCGCCTCGGTCAGCGCCGCGGCGGCCGCGAGGGCGGCGAGGCCGTCGGTGAGCAGCAGTGGCAGTGGTGAGGCGGGCCGGGCCGGGGGCCGCCGGAGCGGGAACCGGAAGCCGGCGCCGGTGTCCCGCCGGGGCAGGACCGAGACGGACGCGAACCCGGGCTGCGCGCCGGAGGAGGGGACGGTGCTTTCCGCGGTCACGAGTGGATGGACTCCCTGCACTCGGTGGGCTCGGCGCGCCCTACGTCTGGTCCGGCCTCCGGAGCGCCACGGCCGGTGTCGGTGGCCCGCCCGGCGGCCGGGCGGGTGCCGAGCAGTTCGCGGTAGAGGTCCGCGAACCGCTCGGCCGTGTGCCGCACGTCGTGCGTGGCCAGCACGTGCCGGCGCGCCCGGCGGCCGAGCGACGCGCGCAGCGGCGGATCGAGCAGCAGGCCGGCGACGGCCCCGGCGAGCGCGCCGGGCCGTCCGGCGGGCACCAGGCAGTGCTCGGCGGACCCGGGCGGCAGGCTCTCCCGGGCGCCGTCCACGTCGGTCACCACCACCGGCCGGCCGCAGGCCATCGCCTCCAGCGGCGCGAGCGCCATGCCCTCCCAGCGCGAGGGAAGCACCACCAGGTCGGCGGCCCGGTACCAGGGGGCGGCCTCGTCGACGGCGCCCGCGAACAGCACCGACTCCGGCGCCCCGGCGCGCAGGGCGGCGCCGTCCGGCCCGTCGCCGACCAGCACCAGCCGGGCGCCGGGCACCCGGGCCCGTACGGTGTCCCAGGCGGCCAGCAGCACGTCCTGGCCCTTCTGCCGGCACAGCCGCCCCACGCACACCACCAGCGGTGCCGCCGGGTCCAGGCCGGGGAGGAGCGCGGTGCGCACGCTGTCGGCGGGGGCCGGGCGGAAGCGGCCGGGGTCGATGCCGTTGGGGATGACCCGGTACCGCGCGGTGACTCCGGCGCGCTGCCCGGTCTCCCGCTCCGCCTCGCTCACGCAGACCAGCCGGTGTGCCCAACGCGCCCCCAGCCGCTCCCACTTCAGCGACAGCGCGGCCATGGCCCCGCCGACCGCCTCGAACGACCAGGCGTGCGGCTGGAACACCGTCGGGATCCGCCCGCGCACCGCGAGCCGCCCGGCCAGACCGGCCTTCGCGCTGTGCGCGTGCACCAGGTCGGGCCGTACGGCGCCGACGACGCGGGCGAGCCGGCGTACCTCGCCGGGCAGCGCGGCCCCGGGTGCCCGTGCCGCCTCCCACCGCCGTACGTCCGCGCCCAGCGCCACCAGGGTCTCGGTGAGCGGTCCGGCGGGGCAGGCGACCGTGACCCGCAGCCCGGCGGCGAGCTGGGCCCGCGCCAAATCCGTCACGACGCGGGCGACCCCGCCGTCGACCGGCTGGGTCAGATGCAGGACCCGCGGTTGCCGGTCGGGTGCTGGCTGGTGCATGGCACGTCTTCCTCGCTCACGGACGGTGCTCGGGACGGGCGGGAACGCGCCTGTGGTCACTTCCGCGCGTCGGCGGCGGCGAAGAGCCGGCCGGTCCCCGCCGCGTCCCGCTGGGGAACGAGCCGGACCGCAGGCTGGTCACCGCCGCCCGCCGAACAGCCGCCCGGATCGAACGCATCCGCACCGGCTCCGAGGGGGTCGGCGTACGCCGGGACACACGCCGCCGGAGCCGCCCCCGGCTCGCTGATCGCGCGGTTCCGCGCGGAGTCGGCGGGCTGGGCGGGAGCCGCCGACGAGAGGCCGGCACGGTGAACGGTCGAGAACGTGAGCGAATCTCCCGTACGGCCGCGGCCCCCGCCGCCGCCCGGCGCAGCGGCGGACGCGGTGGGCCCGGGGGGACCGGGGAAGTGCCCATGACCGACGTGACCCTTTCGTGCGATTTGCTGGCTATAGGGGTGCCTCGGACGGGCCGCAACTCTAGCGACTGTACGGACTAATCGGGTGAAACCGGTCAAGTGTGTCGGAATCGCAGGACCGGGCTCTCGGGTACATCACCCCATTGGCGGCACAACCCCCGGCGGCGTGCGGCGTTGACACAGCGCCGGGCATCCCCGCCCGGGTGTTTGTGTCAAAACCCCAAGGAGCACCTCTCCATGTCGCGTATCGCGAAGGGCCTGGTCCTGACCTCCGTTGCCGCCGCGGCCGTCGCCGGCGCCTCCGGCATCGCCGCCGCCGACAGCGGCGCGAACGGTGTCGCCGCGCACTCCCCGGGCGTGCTGTCGGGCAACGTCGTCCAGGTTCCCGTCCACGTGCCGGTCAACGTCTGCGGTAACACGGTCAACGCGCCCGGCCTGCTGAACCCGGCCTTCGGCAACATCTGCGTCAACGACTGACCTCGGTCTGACGTTCACCGACGGACGGCCGCCCTCCAGCCGGGAGGGCGGCCGTTCGCGTTGCTCCGAACGGACGGCCCGCCGTGCGGGACCGCCGACGGGCCCGGATGACACCGCTCGCCTGTGCGGATGCGGCCGTGCGGGTGGTGGCCCGGGGTTAGGGATCTGTTGCGGAGCGTGAGTGACGCTCGCACGGGGGGTCCGACGCACCATCGAAAGGAACCCTCATGCGTTGTCTGCCCGTCCGGCGTATCGCGTCCACCGCACTGTGCGCCGCTCTGGTCATCGGGATCGCCGGCCCCGCCGCCGCGGCCGCCGACGGAACCCCCGAGCCGGGAACGCGCCCGTGCGGCGTCCCGAGCGCCCGTCCCCGGCGCGGACGCGCTGTCCTCCCGGAGCAGGACGCTCGGCGATCTCGGTTCCGTCCTCACCCCGGTCACGGAGCTGCTCGACACCGTCCTGAAGGCCGACAACGGCCAGCTCACCCCCGAGCAGGCCACCCGGCTCGGTGACGCCGTCAAGACGGCCGTCGCCGGGATGGCGGCGGCCCCGGCCGTGACCCTGCCGCAGACACGGACCCCCGCGCTGCCGCAGACCCCAGCGCTTCCCGCGCTGCCCGAACTCCCCGCCCTGCCTGCCGTACCCGCCGTGCCCCCGCTGCCGCTGCCGGCCGTCAAGAGCGGTCAGGCGGACGACAAGGCGGACGCCCGGCGGGCGGCGTCGGCCGATGTCCAGGACGACGCGATCGCCGCCGTCCAGAAGGCGGTCGGAGAACTGCTCGCGGCGGCGACCTCGGGCGACGTCGGCAAGGTCGTCCCCTCGGCCACCGGCGTGATCAACAGCCTGGTCGACCTGGTCGCCGCGACCCTGCTCGGCGCCGGACTGCCCGCCGCCGACATGACCGGCCTGCCCGAGCTGGCGAGCCTGCCCGCCGATGCCGCGTCCCTGCCCGCCGCCGAGACGCCGTCGTTGCCCGCGGAGGTGCCCGCGCTGCCGGCCGGCATCCTGCTGCCCGCGTCCTGAGCCCGACGGCACCACGGGTACCCGTGCCGCTTGCCGCACCCCGGAAATCCGGACGTCAAGTCCGGGCCTCATGTGCGGATCCCGTGCGAGGACGGGAAAGGCCGATGGACCGCCCCCTTCGATCGGGTGGCCCGCCGCCGGGGTGCGGAAAGTCTCCGCGCACGGGGTTTCCGCCGCGCCCGGGAATCGTTACGCACGGCGTAAGGAACTCCCTGGTGACTTGAGTTGCCGAGTTGCCGGGTTGCCGAAGAAAGGAACCCGATGAAGTCCCTGAAGGCTGCCGCTGTCGTTGCCGGAACCGTGGCCCTCGCCGGCGCCGCCGCGCCCGCGTTCGCCCACAGCACCGCCGACCTCACGCCCACCAGCCTCAACGGCGCCGTGAACACGCTCACCAAGGGGCCTCTGGGCACCCACGACCTGATGCCCCTGCAGCACCAGTCGGACGCCCTCGACACCGAGAACCAGGACTCCGTGCTGAGCACCGTCAAGGGCGCCACCGGCGCGCTCAACTCCGGCAACGCGCTGCTCGGCGGGCTGCCCCTGAAGGGCTGACCGCACGACCCCGCGCACAGGGCCGGTTCCGTACCGCACGGGACCGGCCCTCGGCGTCGCCCGGCGACCCGGACCGGGCGGGCGCGCCGGGTCGTTCGAAGCGGGCCCGTACGGGTCCCTCGTTCGTGTGGAGCCCCCCGGCCGCGTCCTCCGCTCGGGTGAGAACCCGTCCGGCGGCCCCCGGCGCGTCGATAAGGTCGCGCGGTGACCTCAACCTCAAGCGAAACCCGCCCCTTCCGCCCCGCCGACCTGGGCACCCTGGTCGTCATGCCGTGGAGCGGCGAGGCCCCCGACGGCACCGACATGCCCTACCTGCTCGCCTACTCCCTCGGCGACGGCCCGGAGGGCCCCGAGGCCGCCACCGCGGCCATCGAGCGGATGCTCGCCGACCAGGGACTGCCCGTAGGCGGCGACGTCGTCGACGGCACCGGGCGGCCCAGCCTGCCCGTCACGCTCCTGGTGGAGTCCGGTGCGGCCGTGCTGAACATGCCGAGCCTCAACGCCCAGTGCACGCCACCGCAGGAGTGGCTGGCCGCCGTCGACGAGCGCGGCTACGCCTACCTCGTCTTCACCAGCCGTCCCTGGCCCGAGGCGGAGCCCGGCAAGGCCGTGGAGCCGGAGGCGCTGGCCGCGTTCGCGGGCGCCGAGGAGACCCTGAAGGCCGCCGCCCACGTCGTCCTGCCCGCCCGGAGCCTGCGCGCCTGACCCCTCCCGGACAGCGCGACCGAGAATTCCGGCGACGTGGTCGGCTGAGTTGACAATTCGGCTTTCGGGCGAATAGCGCACCCGGGGGAAATGTGGACTGGGTCGTTTCGCCGCTCGTTACTCGGTACGCACGCACAGCCCGCTCCGCACACCGAAAGGGTCCGGACCCGAGATGAAGTCGACCACCCGAGGAACCGTCGCCGCAGTACTCATGGCGGCCGGCGCCGCCACCGCGACCCCCGCCGCCGCGGTCGGAACGGTCCCCGTGCCCGTCCCCCTGGACGGCGTCGAGAACTCCCTCAACGTGGAACTGCCCCGGATCGGCGGCGAGGTACCGCTGCCCGTGCCCGGGGTGCCCAACGGGCCGCAGTACGTCGAGGGCCGGCTCATCCCCGAGCGGGTGATCCCGCAGCTGCCGGTCGGCGCCGGGCTTCCGGGCGCCCAGGTGCGCGCCCCGCTGCCGGAGATCCTCGGCGACGAGTTCAACCATGTCGGTGTCTCGGCGCCCGCCTCCGACCTGCGCACCCTCGGCCCCGGCGTCGCGCTGGACGCCCCCCTCACCCCGCCCAACGCCGACAACTTCGGCCTGCCGGACCTGAAGCTGCCGCAGGCCGGCGTGATCACCCCGGTGCTGCAGGCGGTGCCCGGCGCCGACCTGGGGCTGGGCCCGGGCCTGTAGCCGGCCTCCCGCCGCGTCGGACGGGTCCGGGCACGCCGGCCCGGACCCGTCGCCCGTTCCGCGCCGGTCGGGCGGCCCGTCGGGGGTCCGAGGGTGACCGGGCGGCCCCGCCGGCGGTTAGCGCTGTGGACGACGTACGGCCCCACCGGACGAGGAGCACAGCATGGTCGTAGACGTGAGCGGACTGCCCGTCGGCGCGGAGCGCCCCCGGGCGGACGCGGTGAGACCGGTACGCGGTAGAGGGGTGCGCCGCCGGGACCTGGTGCGCGGACTGCTCGGGGCCGCGGCGGCAACCGCCGCCATCGTCCCCGTGGCCGCCGCCTCCCGCCCCCCGCACGACCCGGGCGGCGGCGCCGGCGACACCGGCTTCGACGAGTTCTACCGCGGCCGCCGCCTGGTGGGCGTACCGCCCGCCACGGACCGCGTCGCCGCCGGCCCCGCCGACGACGACGGACGGTGGCGGGTCACCGTGGACGGGCGCCCGCTGCACCTCATGCGCCGCGCCGACGGCACCTGGCTGAGCATGGTCGACCACTACCGCTCGTACGCCACCCCGCTGGCCGCCGCTCGCGCCGCCGTCGACGAACTCGGTCCCGGAGAGCACCTGCTCGACACCCGCACCGGCCATCCGCACCTGGGGGGACACCATGGTCTACACCCGTAAGGACGTCAGCACGCTCACCGCCGGCGAGCGCCGCCGCTTCGTCAGGGCGCTGCTGGAGCTCAAACGGCGCGGCGAGTACGACGACTTCGTGCGCATGCACATCGACTACTACGTCTCCGACGGCGAGCACGGCCTGCGCACCGCCCACATGGCGCCCTCCTTCCTGCCCTGGCACCGCAGGTTCCTGCTGGACCTGGAGCGGGCGCTGCGCCGGGTCGACGACTCGGTGACCGTGCCCTACTGGGACTGGACGCGGGACCGGTCGGCCGGCGCGATCCCCTGGACGGCGGACCTCCTCGGCGGTACCGGGCGGCCCTCCGACCGCCGGGTGACGACCGGGCCGTTCGCCTACGCCACCGGCGACTGGACGCTCACAGTGGGCGTCACCGACGGGGAGTTCCTCACCCGCGACCTCGGCCGGTCCCGCGACCCGATCGAGCTGCCCACCCGCGGCGAGCTGGAAGGGGCGCTGGAGGACCCGGTGTACGACGCCTCGCCCTGGAACTCCACGTCCGGCGAGGGCTTCCGCAACAAGCTGGAGGGCTGGGGGAGCGGGCGCGGCAGCGCCTCCTGGCGCAACCACAACCGAGTGCACCGCTGGGTCGGCGGGGTGATGGTCGGCGGGGCGTCGGTCAACGACCCCGTCTTCTGGCTCCACCACGCCTTCGTCGACCTGCAGTGGAGCCGCTGGCAGCGGCGCCACGCCGAACACCGGTACCTGCCGGCCGAGCCGCCGGGCTGGGGCGACCTCCAGCACGGCCGGATCGTCGCCCGGCACGAGAAACTCCCGCCGTGGGACGTCACCCCCGACGAGCTGGAGGACGTCAGCGGGATCTACCGCTACGGCTGAGCCGCGCCACGGAGGCTCGCCGGGCGGGCCTCACACGGAGAAGAGCCCCGGCGCTCAGGGTGCCGGGGCTCCGTCATGCCCGAAGGGGCGCGCGGCGCGGGTGCCGCGCGGGACGAACGGTCGGACGGACCGTCAGTCGCCGTAGGCGCCGCCGCCGCTGTGGTCGTCGTCCCCGCCGTTGTTGACGC
The DNA here is from genome assembly GCF_057707805.1 of Streptomyces sp. bgisy159. NCBI lineage: Bacteria > Bacillati > Actinomycetota > Actinomycetes > Kitasatosporales > Streptomycetaceae > Streptomyces > Streptomyces sp. bgisy159. Next base: position 192,905 of record NZ_JBYIQX010000005.1, read on the forward strand.
AGCTGTTGCCGAACGCCGGGTTCAGCAGACCGATCACGTCCACGGTGTTGCCGCAGAGGTTGACGGGGATGTTGACCGGGACCTGGACGACGTTGCCCGACAGCACACCGGGGGAACCGACGGCCGCGCCGTGCGCGTCCGCGTCGGCCGAGGCCAGGGCGGCCCCGCCGAGGACCATGGCGCCGGTGCCGACGGCCACCGCGGTCGCCTTCGCGATGCGAGACATCACGTACTCCTTCTTACTCGGGACGTGCGGCAGCAGGTGGCGCGGCCGCACGCCCCGTTCAACGCCGCCGCTCGGGGCGGGTCACGCACGGATCGGCCGGATCGGTGCGGATCACCCTTCTGCCCACCACCGCCGCCCGGGGGACGGGCGGTCAGTCGATGCCGCGGCAGATGTGCGGTTCGAGGTCGCACTCGTCGTCGTAGCCGGCGAGCAGCAGCGGCGGTGAGGGCTGCTGCCGGTCGGGCGGGGGCTCGGCGCCGGCGCGGTGTCCGGACGGGCGGGGCGCGGGCGCGGGGGGCGGGGGTGTCGGGGGCGGGGCGGTGCGCGCCGGGTGCGTCATCTCGGCTTCTCCTTCTGTCTCCTCCGCAGGACTTCCGTCGGTCCTACGCCGGTCCTACGTCGGTCCTCCAGCGGACCGCGGCCGGACGTCCAGCCGTTCCCGACGCCCGGTCGGCACGCTGGGCGGCATGGACGGTTCTTCACCGCGCAGCTCGCTCCTGAGGTCGGTCGGGTGGGCCGTCGTCCACTCCCTGGTGGCCGTCGGCTCGCTGTACATGGCGGTGCCGGAGGCCTGGGCCGCGCTGGCGGAGCATCGGCGGCGCCGGGCGGCCGGCCGGGACGGGGCGCGGCCGCTCGCCGGCCCGCCCGCCGGCCACCCGGAGCGGCTGAGCCCCGAGGTGCCGCTGAGCCCGCTGGAGCGGTGGCTCTCCGAGGAACTGCTCCGGCAGCCGCCCAAGCGCCCCGGGAGATGAACCGCCGCCCCGTCAGCGGGGGACCGGCCGCTGGAACAGCTCGCTGCGGACCGTGATGTCCCGGTTGCCGAAGGCCAGCTGGTCCAGCACCTTGCGGTAGACCGGGGTGCGGGAGACCAGCGCGGCCATCCTGGGGCGGACCACCGAGGCGAGCCCCCCGGTGGACAGCATCATCCGGCCCTGCGTCGCCTGCAGCCGCATCACTCGTCGCACGTCACGCCGCCGCAGGACCGCGTACCGGTCGAGCGCCCCGTCGTCACCGGAGCGCAGGGACGCCAGCAGCGCGGGATGGGCGGCCACCGCGTCCTGGACGGCCAGGTTGATGCCCTGCGCGCCGATCGGCCCGTGGGTGTGCGCGCTGTCCCCGATCAGCAGCAGCCCCGGGCGGGCCCACTCGCGCGCGATGCCGGAGAACACGTCGAGCAGCGACAGGTCCCGGAACGAGGTGATCTCCTCGTCGATCCGCTCCGCCTGGTCGGGAACGGCCGCGCGCAGCCCCTCCTTGATGTGGTCCAGGCCGCGCGCCGACAGCTCCCGGTACGTGCCGTGCGGCAGCGTCCAGCCGATCTGCACGGCCCCCGGGTGGGACGCGTACGCCAGGGCCGGGTTGCCGCCCGCCCGGAAGATCCGTACCTCCCTGGGGGCGGTTCCCCGCGCGGGCAGCCGGAACCAGAGCACGTCCTGGTCGAAGACGTCGTGCCGGTCGTAGCCGATGGCGGCGAGCCGGCGGACCTTGGAGTAGCGGCCGTCCGCGGCGACGACGCGGTGGGCGTGCACCAGGACGTCGCCGTCCGGGCCGCGCCCGAGGGCGCCGCGCACCCGCTGCCGGGTGTCCTCGACCAGCGCCGAGCAGCGGGTGGCGGACAGGTACTCGAAGCCGTCGTGGGCGCGGCACTGGGTGAGCAGCTCCTCCAGCAGGTGCCGTTGCGGCAGGCTCAGCAGGCAGTTGAACGGCCCGGGCAGCCGGCGGTAGTCGCCGTCGATCAGGACCCGGCCGCGCTCCTGCAGAAGGAAGCGGTCGTGCTCGTGGCAGCCGCGCTCGCGCGCCCCGTCGAGGACGCCGAGCGCGTGCAGCAGCGCCTGGCCGCCCGGCTGGAGTATCTCGCCCCGGTACTCGCGCTCCAGCGAGCTCACCTTCTCCATGACGGCGACCCGGACGCCGGAGCGCAGGAGCAGCAGGGCGAGCGTCAGGCCGGCGGGGCCGCCGCCGACGACGCAGACATCGGTGTACGTCTCGGTCACCGCTCACCTCACATGTCGAGGACGACGTCGTACTCGGTGAGCCAGGCGTTCAGCCACAGGGCCATCTCCAGGCTGCCGCGGTCGTAGGGCCGGCTGATGTCGCCGAGCGGGCGCTCGACCGCCCGGGCCGCGCGGGCCCGGTCGAGGAGCGGGAGCACGGGGGCGTCGGAGTCGGCCAGCACGTCCCGCAGTTCGGCGCGCAGGGCCTGCTCGTAGGCCGGGTCCTGGGTGGCGGGGTAGGGGCTCTTGACGCGCTGGAGCACCGACCGGGGCAGCAGATCCGCGGCCGCGGCGCGCAGCAGGCTCTTCTCCCGCCCGTCGAACGACTTCATCGCCCACGGCGTGTTGAAGACGTACTCGACGAGCCGGTGGTCGCAGAACGGCACCCGGACCTCCAGCCCGACGGCCATGCTCATCCGGTCCTTGCGGTCCAGCAGGGTCTGCACGAACCGGGTCAGGTTGAGGTAGCCGACCTTGCGCATCAGCCGGTCGTCGGGGCTGTCCCCGGGCAGCACGGGCACCTCGGCCAGCGCCTCCCGGTAGCGGGCCTCGCGGTAGCCGGGGATGTCCAGCTTGTCGAGGAAGCCCCGGTTGAGCAGGGCGAGGCCGCCGAAGTAGCGGGCCGAGCCGGAGGTCAGCCAGGGGAAGGTGTCGGCGTGCACGGCGCCGGGGTTGCGGAACCAGCGGTAGCCGCCGAAGAGTTCGTCGGCGGCCTCGCCGGACAGGGCCACCGTGGAGTGCCGTTTCACGGCGCCGAACAGCAGGTGCAGGGAGGGCCACATGTCGCCCCAGAAGGCCGGCGGCTGGTCGACGGCGCGCAGTACGGCGGCCCGCAGCTCGGCCCGGGCCAGTTCCTCGCTGCCGAGGACGACCTCGGTGTGCACGGTGCCGACGTGGTCCGCCAGGTCCCGGACGAACGGCGCGTCGCGCATGCCGCGCACCGCGTCCGGTTCGAAGCCCTCGTCGGCGTGGGTGAAGTCCACCGAGAAGGACCGTACGGGGCCGCTGCCGCGGGCCGCCGCCGAGCGGGCGGCGAGGGCGGTCACCGTGGAGGAGTCCAGGCCGCCGGAGAGCAGCAGGCACAGCGGGACGTCCGACACCATCTGGCGGTCGACGATGTCCTCCAGCAGGCCGCGCACCGTGGAGATGGTGGTCGGCAGGTCGTCGGTGTGCTCCCGGGCCTCGAGGGTCCAGTAGGCCCGCTTGCGCAGCCCCTGCCGGCCGATGCGGACCAGGTGGCCCGGCCGGACCTCGTACATCCCCGAGAAGACCGTCGCCTCCGGGGTCTTGACCATGTCCAGGACCTCGCACAGGCCCTCCACGGCCACCCGGCGCGGGGTCAGCGGATTGGCCAGGAGGGCCTTGGGTTCGGAACCGAACAGCACGCCGTGCTCGGTGGGCAGGTAGAACAGCGGCTTGACGCCCATGCGGTCGCGCAGCAGCAGCAGTTCCTCGGTGCGCGGGTCCCAGACGGCCAGCGCGAACATGCCGTTGAGGCGGGGAGCCAGCTCCTCGCCCCACTGGAGGTAGCCGCGCAGCACGACCTCGGTGTCGCTGGCCGTGCGGAAGCGGTGGCCGAGGGTGGTCAGCTCGGCGCGCAGCTCACGGTAGTTGTAGATCTCCCCGCAGAAGGTGAGCACGGCCAGGGTGCGGCCCTCGTCGTCCTGCGCTGTCATGGGCTGGCGCCCGCCCGCCAGGTCGATCACGGAGAGCCTGCGGTGGCCGAGCGCCGCGTGCCGGTCCGTCCACAGCCCCTCGGCGTCGGGGCCGCGGCAGGCCATGGTCCGGGTCATCGCCCACGCGGTCGCCGTCTCCCGCGTCAGGTCGCGCTCGTAGTCGATCCATCCTGCAATGCCGCACATCACCGATCTCCCTCGGATGGGGGCCGCCGGCGGGCACCGCGGTCCGGGCGCGGATCCGCGGTGCCTCGGCGGCCTGTGGTGGGGCGGACGCTCATGCCCGCTGGTCGATACCGGCGCTGACCAGGTCCAGCAGTTGCCGGGGCGTCTTCAGCTCGCCGACGACGTCGTCGGGGAGTTCGACCGCGTAGTCGCGCTCGATGCGGCTGACGGTGTTGAACAGGGCGAGCGAGTCGTAGCCGAGGTCGGCGAAGGCGGTGTCCAGGATGTCGCCGTCGAGGTCGACGGCCTCGTCCTCGCCGGCGCACTCGCGCAGCAGCTCCACCAGGTCCTTGATCTCGAACGTGGCCATGGCAGGAAGTCCTTTCGGGTCGGTCGGTACGGGGGTCAGGCGCCGGTGCGGACCACCAGCGCGGAGTTGAAGCCGCCGTGGCCGCGGGAGACGACCAGGGCGCTGCGCAGGGGCAGCTCGCGCGGGGTGTCGCGGACCAGGTCCAGCAGGTCCGGGTGGGCGGGGTCGGCCACGTTGACCGTGGGCGGCACGACGCCGTCGCGCAGGGACAGCAGGGCCGTGGCCACGTCGAGCGCGGCGCCGCCGGCCAGCAGCCGGCCGGTCGTCGTCTTCGGCACGGTGACCGGCACGGCACGCGGCCCGAACACCGTGGCGAGCGCCTCCGCCTCGACGCGGTCCAGCTCGGGCACGGCGTAGCCGTCGGCGAAGACGACGTCGATGTCCGCGGGGGCCGTCCGGGCGTCCGCCAGGGCGAGTTCCACCGCGCGGCGCAGCCCCGGTTCCCGCCCGGAGCCGGGACGGGGGTCGAACGTGGCCGCGTAGCCGGCGAGTTCGCCGTAGACGCGGTCCACTCCGCGGGCACGGGCCTGCTCGGCGCTCTCCGCGATCAGCAGGGCGCCGCCCTCGCCGACGACGGCGCCGCGCGCCCGCCGGTCGAACGGCAGATAGGCGGCGGCCGGGTCGTCGGCGGTGCTCACCCGGCCGGAGCGGATGACGCACAGCCAGCTCCACGGGGACAGCGAGCCGTCCACGCCGCCGGTCACCATCAGCGCGGTGCCGGCGCGCACGTGGCGGCGGGCCTTGGCCAGCGCGTCCAGCCCGCCGGCCTGGTCCGCGACGATCGCACCGCCCGGTCCGCGCAGGCCGTGCCGGATGGAGATCTGGCCGGTGTTGACGGGGTAGAACCAGGCGAACGACTGGTAGGCGCTGACGTACTTGCCGCCCTTGGACCACAGGGCCTCCAGCTCCTTCTGCCCGAACTCGAAGCCGCCGGCCGAGGCGGCGGTGACCACTCCGCAGGCGTACGGCGGCAGCGAGGCGGGATCGGCGCCGGCGTCCCGCAGCGCCTCCTCGGCCGCGATCAGGGCGAGCCGGGTCATCCGGTCGGTCTGCGGCAGCAGCCGGCCGGGCAGCCGGCCGGCGGCCGGGTACTCGGGCATCTCCCCGGCGACCCGGGCGGAGTAGCCGGTGGGGTCGAAGCGGGTGATGCGGCGGATGCCGCTGTCCCCGCGCAGTACGGCGGACCAGTAGTCGGCGGTGGTCAGGCCCGTGGGGGCGACGACGCCGATGCCGGTGAACACGGTCGGGGACGGCGGGCCGGCGGGGCCGTCGGGCCGGGCGGTGCGGGCCGGCGCCGGTGCGGGCGGGGAGGTCGCGCGGCTCACGGTGTCACCCCGGCCGGACGGCCGAGCACCAGGGCGCTCTGGAAGCCGCCGAAGCCACTGGCCACACTGAGCACCGTGTCGACCCGGTGCTCCCGGGCGGTCAGCGGTACGTAGTCGAGGTCGCACTCCGGGTCCGGCTCGTGCAGGTTGGCCGTGGGCGGGACCACCGAGTGCTCGACGGCCAGGGCGCAGGCGGCGGTCTCCAGCGCGCCGATGGCGCCGAGCGAGTGCCCGATCATCGACTTGATGGAGCTGACCGGGATGTCGTAGGCGTGTCCGCCGAGGCCGCGCTTGAGGGCGTTGGTCTCGTGGCGGTCGTTCTGCTTGGTCGCCGAGCCGTGGGCGTTGACGTAGTCGATGTCGGTCGGGTCGCGGCGGGCCATGTCCAGGGCGGCGGTGATGGCGTCCGCCATCTCCAGGCCCTCGTCGCTGAGCCCGGTCATGGAGTACGCGTTGCACCGGGAGGCGTGGCCGGTGATCTCGGCGTACACGTGGGCGTCGCGGCGCCGGGCGTGCTCCAGTTCCTCCAGGACGAAGACGGCGCAGCCCTCGCCGAGCACGAAGCCGTTGCGGGTGCGGTCGAAGGGCCGGGACGCCGTTTCGGGGCTGTCGTTGCGGGCGGTGGTCGCCTTGATCGCGTCGAAGCAGGCCACGGTGATGGGGGAGATCGCGGCGTCCGACGCGCCCGTCGTGATGACGTCCGCGTGCCCCTCCCGGATCAGGTCGGCGGCGTGCCCGAGGACGTCGACGCCGGAGGTGCAGCCGGTGGAGACCACCCCCACCGGTCCCTCCGCCTCGGCGATCCAGGCGAGTTCGGCGGCCATGGAGGACGGCACGAAGTAGTCGTACAGGTAGGGCGAGGCGTGGAACTCGTCGACCAGCCAGGACTTCCCCTCGTCGCTGACCAGGGCGTACTCGCTGTCCAGGCTCATGGTGCTGCCGCAGGCGGTGCCCATCATCACGCCGGTGCGGTGCGGGTCCGACTGGCCGAGCACCCCGCTGTCCTCCAGGGCCTCCCTTCCGGCCACCACGGCGAACTGGGTGGTGCGGTCCCACTGCCTGCTCTGCCGGCGGGTGAGGCCGGCGGCTATCGGGTCGAAGTCGCATTCCGCGGCCACCCGGGAACGGAACGGCGAGGCGTCGAACAAGGTGATGGTCCGGGTCGCCGTCCGCCCCGAGGTGAGGAGTTCCCAGTACTGTTTTCTGCCGATTCCGCCAGGGGACACCACGCCGATTCCGGTGATGACGACGCGGCGCCCCTCGGGTATTCCTGTCACCGTATCTCCCTCCACTGGCGCTTCCCGGGCCATGGCTGTCCGCGGCCTGAGCGCCGGGCCGGAGTCGAGAATGCGGTGACGCGATCGAGGGTGCTTCGAAACCCGATCGACGGACCGCGGACGATCGGATCTCGAACGGGCCTCGAAGACCCCTTGGTCCACTGATCCGGCACACCGTCGTCGGAGCGAAGGGGAACGTGAATATGCGGCGCGACGAAGGAACGTACGACGTCGTCATCGTCGGAACCGGTCTGTCCGGGACGATGCTGGGCGCCATTCTGGCGAAACACGGATTCCGTACGCTGCTGCTGGACGGAGCCCAGCATCCGCGCTTCGCCGTCGGGGAATCCACGATCGGGCAGACGCTGTTCATTCTGCGTCTTCTCGCACACCGTTACGGGGTGCCCGAAATAGGTCACCTCGGAAGCTTCGACAGCGTGCTGAAACACGTGGGCTCCGCGCACGGCCAGAAGAGCAATTTCGGATTCATCATCCACCGGGACGGCGAGGAGCCGGACCCGCGCGAGACGAACATGTTCCGGCTGCTCGACGTCACCGGCAACGCGGCCCACTTCTTCCGCCAGGACAGCGACGCCTACATGTTCCACACGGCGCTGGCCTACGGCTGCGAGGCACGGCAGAACTACCGGGTCTCCAAGGTGGACTTCGCCGACGACGCCGTCACCGTCATCGGCGCCGACGGCTCCAGCTACCAGGCCCGCTACATCGTCGACGCCAGCGGTTTCCGCTCGCCGCTCGCCGAGCAGTTCGGGCTGCGCGAGGAGCCGGGCAATATCAGGCACCACGCCCGGTCCGTCTTCACGCACATGATCGGGGTCGAGCCGGCCGACGACCACCTGCTGCACGGGGACGAGGACCGGCCGCCGGTGCCCTGGCACACCGGGACGCTGCACCACATGTTCGACCGGGGCTGGCTCTGGGTCATCCCGTTCGACAACCACCCGGGGGCGACGAACCCGCTGTGCAGCGTGGGGCTGCAACTGGACGAGCGGCGCTACCCGGAGGAGCCGGGGCTGTCCCCGGAGGACGAGTTCTGGAAGCACGTACGGCGCTTCCCGGCCGTCGAGCGGCAGCTGGCCAACGCCCGCAGCGTCCGGGAGTGGGTGCGCACGCCGCGCATGCAGTACTCCTCGACGCGCACGGTCGGCCCGCGCTGGTGCCTGATGTCCCACGCGGCCGGCTTCATCGACCCGCTGTTCTCGCGCGGTCTGTCCAACACCTGCGAGCTGATCAACACCCTGGCGTGGCGGCTGATGGAGGCGCTGCGCGAGGACGACTTCGAGATGGCGCGGTTCGAGCCGGTGGAGCGGCTGGAGCTCGGGCTGCTGGACTACAACGACAAGCTGGTCAACGCCTCCTACATCGGCTTCCAGAACTACGACCTGTGGAACGCGGTCTTCCGGATCTGGGTGGCGGGCAGCGCGGTGGGCAGCAAGCGGTTCCTCAACGCGCTGGCGGCCGCCAAGGCGTCCGGCGACGACGGGCCGCTGCGCGCGCTCGACGACAGCAAGTACCCCGGGCTGTGGTGCCCCACCGACTTCAGCGCGGAGCTGTTCGAGGAACTCGTCGCGCAGTGCGACGCGGTGGACGCGGGCCGGGTGCCGGCGCAGGAGGCCGCGGACACCATGCTGCAGCGGATCCGGGAGTCCGACTGGATGTTCCCGGCGCTCGGGCTGAACCGGCCCGAGGAGCGGTTCATCAGCCCCACCGCGGAGAACATGCAGGTCGTCGCCGAGTGGGCCAAGAACCACCCGCGCCAGGAGATCCGCGACCTGCTGGCGGTGTCACCGCAGAAGGTGCAGTCGACGCTGTGAGCCCCGCACCCGGCTTCCCGGGCCGATGACGGTGCCCCGGGCCGATGACGGTGCCCCGGTCTGACGACGCCGTGCGGGCGGTCTGACGACGCCGTGCGGGCGGTCTGACGACGCCGTGCGGGCGGGCCGACCGCCCGGGCGGACGTCGTGTGCCGCCACCGGAGATGTCCGGTGGCGGCACGTCGTGTTCGGGGCGGGGAGCGGGCGCGGGGCGTGTTCGGGGCGGGGAGAGGGCGCGGGAGGGGATGGGGCGTGTTCGGGGTGGGGGCCGGTGGCGGGGGTGCGGTGGCGGGTGCGAGGGCATCGGTGTGCGGGGCGCCCCCTGGTGTGGGGTCGCCCCGTCGTGTGGGTGGTTCCGGGGTGCGGGTGGGTGGTTGGGTGACCGTGTCGGGTGGTGGCCGCGTCGTGCCGGTGACGTCCGGGTGCGGGGCGCCGCGAGCCACCGGGATCGCGGGACGCGAGCCGGGGCTCGGGACGGAATCGCCGGTCAGCCTTCCGTGGCCAGGGTCAGCCCGGCGCCGAGGGCCTCGCGGTCGGGCCAGGCGGCGTACTCGCGCCGCCAGTACATCAGGGGGCCGTGGGTCCGCAGCGCGTCGCCGCCGACGATGGTGCCGATGACGACGGTGTGGTCGCCGGCGGCGATGGCCGAGTCCAGCCGGCACTCGGCGTAGGCGACGGTGTGGTCCGGCAGCCAGGGCAGACCGAGCGAGTCGGTGGGCCGCCAGTCGACGGCGGCGAAGCGGTCCGCGTCGCGGGCGGCGAAGTGGGCGGAGACCCATTCGCGGTTGGCCCGCAGCATGTTGACGGCGAAGGCGCCGGCGCCCAGCATCTCCCGCAGGACCCGGCTGCCGCTGTTGACGCACACCAGCAGCAGGGGCGGGTCCTGGGACACGCTGCACGCCGCGCTACAGGTGAAGCCGCACGGGGCGCCGTCGGCGTCCACGGTGGTGACCACGGTCACGCCGGTGGGCAGCGCCCCCATGACGGCGCGGAAGGTGTCGGCGTCGACGGGAACGGCCGGGCCGTTCGGGCGGTGCTGGACAGCCATGGGACATCCTCGTTTCCGGAGTGCTACAGGGCGGGGGCGGAGGCGCGGCGGGCTGCGGGACGCGGGGGCAGGGGGAGGCGGGGGTGCGGGGCGCGGGCGCGGACGTCGGCCGCGAGGATCTCCTGGTGCAGCTGCCACAGTTCCGGTGAGGGCTCCAGTCCGAGCTCACGCCGCAGCAGGTCGCGGACCTTCTGGTAGGCGTGCAGGGCCTCGCTGCGCCGTCCGGAGCGGTGCAGGGCCGTGATGAGCTGGCCGTGGAACCACTCGTTGAGCGGGTGCGCGGTGACCAGGGAGCGCAGATCGGCGATGAGTTCCCGGTGGTTGCCCAGGTGCATCTCGGACCGGACACGCAGTTCCTGGGCCGCTATATGGCGCTCCTCCAGGTTCACCACATAGCCGTGCAGTACGTTTCCGCACTCGACGCCGGCCAGCGGGGAACCCGTCCACAGGGCGAGTGCCTCTTTCGCGTAGCGGGCGGTGGTCCGGAAGTCCTCGGCCGTCGCGGAAACCTGTGCGCCGGCCATGAGCGAGTCGAACGCGGTGATGTCGAGGGAGCTTTCCTCCACCTGGAGGACGTAGCCCGGCGCGGCGGTCCTGACGATCTCCTCCGCCTTTTCCGGGCCGACCGCGCGTGCCAGTGACTTACGCAGGTGGTAGACGTACGTCTGCGTGGTGGTGACCGCGGTCTGCGGTGACTTCTCGCCCCAGAGTTCCTCGATGAAGGCGTCGAGCGGGACGACCTGATTCGCCCTCAGCAGAAGAAGTGCTAAAACCTTCTTCACCTTCGGGGCGCGGGGGGTGTATATGTGCTGATCGTGCGTCACTTCCAGTGGGCCGAGAAGCTTGTATTTCACTCAGCTGTCCTTCCGGTGGAAATTGCCGGTTGCTCGACGAGCACTGGCCAGAACTTTATGGCTTGTCTAGATCACCAGCAATGGAGCCTTCTGAAGGTTGGCCTCGGTGGGCCGGGCGGATCAACGGCGATGTAACTTTCGATGTAGCGGGACGGAAGGAAATCACCACGTTTGGTGAGATGTGCCCGACTCGGGAAACTGGCTGGAATGACGCCCTCCGCAACTTCGGCCCGCGGCGTCCCTCGTCCGGCGCTGGATCACCCCTAGGACCGCCGGTGCGACGGTGTGCGCTCCGTCCACGTTCGAGCGACGCAGGGGAGTGCCATGCCGATCGCCCTGCCGGTGACCCCCATCCCGGCCCACTCGCTGCTGGTGTTCCTCCTCCAGGCCGGACTGCTCGTCCTGCTGGCCCTGGTGCTCGGCCGGCTGGCCGTGCGCTGCCGGCTGCCCGCCGTGGTGGGGGAACTGTCCGTCGGCGTGCTGCTGGGGCCGACGGTGCTCTCCCACGCCTGCCCCGCGCTGTCGGACTGGCTGCTGCCGCAGCGCGCCGACCAGTTCCACCTGCTGGACGCGGTCGGGCAGTTGGGCGTCCTGCTGCTGGTCGGCGTCACCGGGATGGAGCTCGACCTCGGACTGGTCCGGCGCCGGCGGCGCACCGCGCTCGGTATCAGCGTGACCGGGCTGGCGCTGCCGCTCGGACTGGGCTTCCTGGCCGGCTGGTACGCGCCGGGCTCCTTCGTCGGCGAGGCGGTGCGGGAGCGCTACGTCTTCGCCCTCTTCCTCGGCGTGGCGCTGTGCGTCAGCGCGATACCGGTCATCACCAAGACGCTGGCCGACATGAACCTGCTGCACCGCAACGTCGGTCAGCTGACCCTGGCGGCGGGCGTGATCGACGACGTCGTCGGCTGGATCCTGCTGTCGGTCGTCTCGGCCGCGGCGACCACCGGTGTCCGGGGCGGGGCGGTGGCCGCCTCGCTGCTGTGGCTGGTCGTGGTGGTGGGCGCGGCGGCGACGGTGGGGCGCCGGCTGGTGGGCGCCGCCATGCGGGCCGCCGAGCGCGGCCGGGCGCCGGGCTCGCCCGTCGCCGTGGCGGTCGCGACGGTCCTGCTGTGCGGGGCGGCGACCCAGGCGGCCGGGCTGGAGGCGGTGTTCGGAGCGTTCCTGGCCGGCCTGCTGCTGCGGCCGTCCGGGGCGGCGCAGTACGCGCGGCTGGCGCCGGTGCGCTCGTTCGTGATGAGTGTGCTGGCGCCGCTGTTCTTCGCCACGGCGGGGCTGCGGGTGGACCTCTCGGCGCTGGGGCGCCCCGCGGTGCTGGGAGCGGCCCTGGCGGTGCTGGGGCTCGCCGTGGCGGGGAAGTTCGTCGGGGCCTTCCTGGGGGCCCGGTTCAGCCGGCTCAGCGGGTGGGAGGCGCTGGCGGTGGGCGCGGGCATGAACGCGCGCGGGGTGATCGAGATCGTCGTGGCGTCGGTCGGGCTGCGGCTCGGGGTGCTGACGACGCAGTCGTACACCGTGGTCGTGCTGGTGGCGGTCGCCACGTCGGTGATGGCCCCGCCGGTGCTGCGCCTGGCGACCAACCGCATCGAGCACACGGCGGAGGAAGCCCTCAGGGCGCGCGTCACCGAGCGGACCCGCGGCGACGAGACCCAGATGGACCCGGCCTGACCCTCGCCGGGGCCCGACCCGTGGACGACGTCGTCCCGGCCGAGCCTGCCCCCGGGACACGCGCTTCCGCGAGCGCGGTCGCGGCCCGGGCGGGCTGCGGTGCTCCCGGTGGTGGGCGGGGCGCGGTGCCGTCCCCCTCGGCCCCGCGGCCGGTCAGCCCGTGAGCAGCGCCGACACCGTGGAGCGGATGTGCTCCCGCAGTACGTCCGTGCTCAGGTCCTCGTAGAACGACGTGTACATCACCAGCGGGCCCATCATCGCCCCGAACGCGCACCCCAGCCGGATGCGGTCGGCCGGCGGCAGTGAGGGGTCGGCGAACAGTCTGCCCAGCGGCTCGCCCTGCGCCTCGATCTGCGGGCCGAGCACCGGATCGTCGGCGAACAGCTTCTGGAAGGCGTCGTCGTTGCGGTCCCAGACCATGAACAACTGCCGGTTGGCCAGGGCGATCTCGATGATCTGGTCGAACGCGCGCTGCCAGGCCGCCGCGTCCTTCCCGGCCACCGCCAGGCGGTCCGCGATCCCGCCGTTGACCTCCATGATCTGTTCGACGATGGAGCGCGCGATGTCCTCCTTCGTCCGGAAGTGGTAGTAGATCGCGGCCTTGCTCACGTTCAGCCGTTCCGCGATCTCGCGCAGCGAGGTGCCGCCGTATCCCTGGGTGGTGAACAGTTCCCGGGCCACCGCGAGCAGCCGGTCGCGGGTGTTGGCGGCCGGTTCCTTCCTGCTGACCTGGTCCTTCACTGTCTGGCTGGCCATGTCGACAGACGTCTCCTTGACGATCGGCTAGTGCTTGGCTTACCGTTTGGCAAGTGACCGCTGGCCGCTCTACCAAGTCGGAACTTGCCGCTAGGGCCAATTATCCGCTGAACAGTAGCAAGTAGGAATCCACGCGCGGTCGCGCCGGACCGGCTCCGCCGGTCGCATCCCCCTGACCACTGTGCGATGAGGAGAGGACCGTGTCGGTTTCCGTCGGAGGTGACACCGCCATCAGCGTCAAGGGCCTCGTGAAGCGGTTCGGTGACTACGAGGCCCTCAAGGGCGTCGATCTGGACGTGCCCACGGGCTCCGTCGTCGGCGTCCTCGGCCCGAACGGTGCGGGCAAGACCACGACCGTCCGAGTGCTCACGACGCTGCTGCGGCCCGACGCCGGCCAGGTGCTGGTCGCGGGTCACGACGTGCTCAAGAACCCGGGCGGGGTGCGCCGCGCCATCGGGCTCACGGGCCAGTACGCCGCGCTGGACGAGTTCCAGAGCGGCCGCGACAACCTGGTCATGATCGGCCGCCTGGCCGGGCTGCCCCGGCGCGCCGCCCGTGACCGTGCCGAGGAGCTGCTGGAGGAGTTCGACCTGGTCGAGGCCTCCGTCCGCCCCGTGAAGGGGTACTCGGGCGGTATGCGGCGCCGGCTCGACCTGGCCGCGAGCCTGGTCGCCCGCCCCCGCATCCTGTTCCTGGACGAGCCCACCACCGGCCTGGACCCGCGCAGCCGCAACGTCATGTGGGACGTCATCCGCGACCTGGTGGCCGACGGGACGACGCTCTTCCTGACCACCCAGTACCTGGAGGAGGCCGACCAGCTGGCCGACCAGATCGTGGTGATCGACCGCGGCCGGACCGTCGCCAAGGGCACCCCCCGCGAGCTCAAGTCCGTTCTCGGCGGCGCCCAGTTGGAGGTCGTGGTGTCGGCCGGCAGCGATCCGGCCGCCGCCGCGCTCGTCCTCGGCCAGTTCGGCACCGGTCCGGCCACCATCGACTCCGCGACCCGTCACGTGCAGGTGCCGGTGGCCACCCGCGCCCGGCTGGCCACCGATGTCGTCCAGGCGCTGCACGTCTCCGGGATCGACCTGGACGACTGCTCGGTACGGCGCCCCTCCCTGGACGACGTCTTCCTCGCGCTGACCGGTCACTCGACCCTCGGCGAGGACCGGGTGGCGTTCGAGAGCGACACCGTCGTCCAGGCCGGCTGACCCCGCACCGCAGCATTGGAGAACACGAGATGACCACCCTCACGGTTGCCCCCGGAAGGGGCACCGGCGCCGGGCCGCACCCGGTCGCCCGGATCAGCCAGGTGCTCGGCGACACCGTCGTCCTCGCCCGCCGCAATCTGGCGCGGACGCTGAGCGAGCCGGAGTCCCTGATCGACGTGACGCTCACCCCCGTGGTGTTCACGCTGCTCTTCGCCTACGTGGTGGGCGGCGCCATCGCGCTGCCCGACGGGGTCAGCTACCACGACTACCTGATCCCCGGCATGTTCGCGATGACCATGGCCTCGGCCTCCACCGGCACCGCGACCGCCGTCAACCACGACATGGCGAACGGCATCATCGACCGGTTCCGCTCGCTGCCGATGTCCCGGGCCGGGGTGCTGGCCGGGCAGAGCCTCGCGGACCTGCTGACCACCGTCATCGCCGTCGTCGTGCTCGCCGCGACCGGCCTCGCCATCGGCTGGCGCATCCACACGGACGCCGCGCACGCGGTCGAGGGCTTCGCCCTCATCCTGCTCTTCGCCTACGCCCTCAACTGGGGCATGGCCTGCCTCGGCATGGTCTTCCGCAGCGCCGAGGGCGTCCAGCAGTTCGGGGTGCTGATGATGCTCGGACTGACCTTCGTCTCCAGCGCCTTCGTCCCCACCGAGGGCATGCCGGCCTGGCTGCGCGAGGTGGCCAACTGGAACCCGCTCAGCGCGCTGTCCGCGGCGATCCGGGAACTCTTCGGGAACCCCAACCCGGCGAGCGGCGTCCACGCCTGGCCGCTGCAGCACCCGGTGCTCGCCACCACCGTCTACTCCGTCGCGATGATCGTGCTCTTCGCCCCGCTCGCCGTACGGCTCTACCGGACCCGCACCGCAAAGTAGTCAATTCAAGCGAACACAGACCCCTCTCATCTTTGAGCGGGGTCTGCCGGTTATTCCCCGACGATCGCACTCGGCGCGGAGGGGCTAATTCCGCATGCCCTCACCGCCCGGAAACGGTCTTCATTGCCCAACCTTTACTCCAGGAAACGGAGGTGTCCGATAGGATGCGTCAGTAATGGCCTATCTGCACATGTTGGCGCTCCGCTCGATCGGTTAACGTCCCGGCATTGTTCGAGTCGTACTCACGGGGGTTCAACGGATGTCGTCGAAGCAGATCCGGATACTTCTGGTCGATCATCAGACGCTGCTCAGAGAGTCGCTCGGCGCGCTGCTCGCCGCCGAGCGGGACCTGGTGCTGGTCGGGTGTGTCGCCGGCGCCGACGAGGCGGTCGCCCTGGCGGGGCGGACCCAGCCGGAGATCGTCATCTTCGACGCCGACCGGCCGGAGCGGGTCAAGGAGGTGTACCTGCGACTGCGCCAGGCCGCCCGCGACTCCCGCTTCCTGGTGCTCAGCTCGCACGACCACCCCGCTCTGCTGCAGGAACTGCTGGCCGTCGGGGTCAGCGGATATCTGACCAAGACCGTGACCGTGCTGGAACTGGTCACGGCCATCCGCACGGTCGCCGCGCGCGACGGGCGGGTGGTCCTCTCGGTGGCCCGCTCCAGTATCGAGGGACTCGGCCGGGCGGAGGACGACGGGGGGCTGTCCCAGCGGGAGAAGGAGATCCTCAGGCGCATCGCGGACGGTCTGAGCAACGGGCAGATAGCCCGTCGGCTCGCCATTTCCGAAGGCACCGTCAAACGCCATGTGCACAGCATCTTCGTCAAGCTCGGAGCGGTCTCCCGAATTGATGCGGTGAATAAATACACGGGCACTCTGTCCGGGCGTGTGAAGCTCTACGAGCCCGCCTCCTGAAAGGCGTCGGGCAATTCGTCCGATCGGCTGAAATCATCTCTGTACGCCTATAGATGACTCCTTTACCTTGCGCCTATGGCCCAGAGTCGATATCGGAGTAAATATCGCCCGGAATTCGATGGGATCAGAGCACTCGCCGTGCTGGGCGTGCTCTTCTACCACGTCGGACTCGTGCCCTGGGGATGGGTCGGCGTCCCTCTCTTCTTCGTCCTGAGCGGGCACTTCGTCACCCGCACGCTGCTCAAGGACCCGGCCGCGACCCGCACCCGGCGGGCCCGCGGCTTCGCCCGCAACCGGCTGCTCCGCCTGGCCCCGCTCCACCTGGCGTTCTGCGCGGTGCTGACCGTGCTGGCCGCCGTCCACTACGGCGACGGATCGATCGGGCGCAATCTGCCCTACCTGTGGACGTGGACCTTCGATCTGACGACCATGGCGCACGATTTCCGGCCCACCTCGATGCAGCTCTACACCCACATGTGGTCGCTCGCCGTCGAGGTGCAGGCCTACGTCCTGTGGGCCCTGCTGGCGCTGCTGCTGCCGCGCCGGTGGCTGGTGCGCACGCTCGTCGTCCTGGCACTGGCCGGTCCGGTGCTGCGGGTGGCGCTGTGGCTGGTGCTGACCGGGACCGGCCATCCGCCGGAGCTCCGGCCGGTGACCCTCTACACCTCGCCGGTGACGTACGCCGACGCCTTCGCGGCCGGGGCGCTGACCGCGCTCGACGAGGTACGGGCGCGGCTGCGCACGGTCGCACGCGTGATGCCGGCGCTGTTCGCCGCGGTGACCGCCGGCCTGGCGGTGCACGCCCTGGCCGACGGCCGGGGCCTGCCCGGCGACCTCGGCTTCCCGATCCTGCTGGCCGACCGCTACGGCTGGGTCTGGCAGTACACCCTGCTCGCCTGGGTCTTCGCGGCGGCCGTCCTCCTGGTCCACGACCGCCCCGCGTCGGACGCCGGCCTGCTCGGCCGGGCCCCGCTGGTGCGCGTCGGCGTGATCTCCTACGGCGTCTACGTCGTCCACGTGCCTCTGCTCGGCGTGGTCCAGCGGGTCCGCGGCGGTGAGGACGTCCCCTGGAGCACGGCGGGCCTGCTGGTCGCGGTCACCGTCCTGGGCGCGGCCCTGCTGCTCGCCGAAGCCAGCTACCGTCACCTGGAGCACCCCTTCCTCCGGCGGAAACGCGACGGCCTCCTCTCGCCCCCGGCACCGTGACCCCGGCGGTCGCCCACGGCCCGCAGGCCCCGCGCCCCCGGGACAGGGGTGCGGGGCCGGGCGGCCGACGGGGTCAGACGCGGACCTCGTCCGGGGTCCCGCCGCCGCCCGGGGCGGCGGCGGGGGCGTCGGGCACCGGGAAGCCGGCCTCCAGGTCGGGCAGGCGGCGCAGCAGAGCGGGCACGTGCCAGTTGCGTTCGCCCAGCAGGACCATCACGGCCGGGAGCAGCATGCCGCGGATGACGGTGGCGTCGATGAGCACCGCGATCGCCAGACCGAGGCCCATCTGCTTCATGCCCTGCAGGGACAGGGTGCCGAAGATCGCGAAGACACCCACCATGATGACCGCCGCGCTGGTCACCACGCCCGCGGTGGTGGAGATGCCGTGCGAGATCGCGTCGCGGGTGGTCATGCCGCGCAGCCGGGCCTCGCGGATCCGGGAGACGACGAAGACGTGGTAGTCCATGCTCAGCCCGAACAGGATGACGAACAGGAACAGCGGCAGCCACGACTCGATGGCCCCGACGCCCTCCGCCCCGATGAGCGACGCCCCCCAGCCCTTCTGGAAGACGGCGGTCAGGATCCCGTAGGCGGCGCCCACCGACAGCAGGTTCAGCACCGTGGAGGTCAGCGCGATCAGCGGCGAGCGGAAGGACAGCAGCATCAGCAGGAAGGCGAAGACGACCACGAAGACGAGCACCGGCGGCACGCTGGAGGACAGCTTGTCGGCGAAGTCCTTGGAGGCCGCGACCGATCCGCCGATGGGCGCCTCCACCCCGTCGACGGTCCCGAGGGTCGCCGGGCGGACCTCGTCGCGCAGCACCTCCAGGCTCTTCTCGCTGCGCGCCTGGGTGTCACCGACCAGCGGCACCTCGATGACCGCCAGGTTCTGCTCCTGGTGCACGGTCACCCGGACCGGCCCGTCCGAGGCACCGGAACTCACCGCCCGGGTACGGAAGTCGGCGATCGCCCGGCTCACCCCGGCGTCGGTGATGTCGGCCGCGCTCACCACCACCTCGGCGGGTTCGGGCCCGCCCGGGAAGGTGGCGTTGATGTCCTCGTAGGCCCGCACCAGGGCGTTGTCACCGAGTTCCTGCTTGAGGGTCAGCTCCGCCGGGTGCAACGCGGTCGCGGGCACCGCCAGCGCGATCAGCGCGCCGGCGCCGACCAGCAGGGAGAGCTTCGGGCGGTGCAGCACCGCACCGAGGATGGCGCGCCACACCCGGCTCTCGCCGTCCGGGTCGCGCGGGGTCCTGCGGCGCAGCGGCAGCCTGCCCTTCTCGACGCGGTCGCCGAGCAGCGACAGCAGGGCGGGCAGCACGGTCACCGAGCCGATCATGGCCACCGCCACCACCAGCAGTGTGGCCAGCCCCATCCCCTCGAACTCCACCATGCCGGTGAGGAACATGCCGGCCATCGCGACGATCACGGTGCTGCCGGAGACCAGGATGGCCCGCCCGGAGGTGGCGGAGGCGATCGCCAGGGCGGTCTGCGCATCCCGCCCCCGGGCCCGCTCCTCGCGCTCGCGGCGCAGGTAGAACAGGCAGTAGTCGACGCCGACGGCCATGCCGACCAGCAGCATCACGATGCCGGAGCTGTCGCTCATCGGCACGGCGTGGCTGGCCAGCGCGATCAGTCCGGTGGTGGCGACCACCGCGGTCAGCGAGAGGATCACCGGCAGCACGGCCGCGACCAGCGCGCCGAAGGCGATGAACAGGATGCCGATGGCGAGCGGCACCACCGAGTACTCGGCCCGCGCGAAGTCGTCGTTGAAGGCGTCGCCGATGGCCTTGTCCGCGCTCGCGGCGCCGAACTGCTCGACCTGGACGTCCGGGTGGCGGTCCGCGGCCTGGCGCACGGCGGTGAGTACGGGCCCGACCCGGTCCCCGGCGGTCGCCGGGTCGCCCTCCACCGCGAACTGGACGAGGGCGGCGTGGCCGTCCTTGGAGAGCGCCCGGGTGTCGTACGGCGAGCGGATGTCCGTCACCCGCCCGGTGCCCCGCAGCGAGGTGATGACGTCGTCGACCGCGCCGCGCGCCGCCGGGTCGGTGACCGGGCCGTCGGTGCGGACCAGGACGGTCTCCAGCGCGGGGTCCGCCACGCCCGCGTCGTGCAGGGTCTTGACGACCCGTCCGGCCTCGCCGGGCAGGGTGTCGTGGTCGGCCGCGTCGATCTGGCCCACCGCGCCTCCGACGATCACGGAGATCACGGCGAACAGCAGCCAGGCGCCCACGGCCGTCCAGCGGTGCCGGGCGCTCCAGACGCCCATGCGGCCGGCGATGCCGTGCGGGTGGACGGCCGGTGGTGCTGCGGTGCGGCCCGTGGGCCCGGTCTGGCGTTGTCCGCGTGCTTGCGCCACGGTTCCGCCCCCTTCGGGTGGTTGAGGTGGTGACCAGCTGAGCGCTGGCGGGAAGGGCTACGCAGACACGCGGGGTCGGCCGCCCGCCGCTGTCTTATTGGCAAGTAGCTACTTGCCAATAGGTAAGCAGGCTGCTGTACGATCGTCAAGTGAGCAATTGCGTCAGCGCCTCCTGGAAGAACGGCAGGTCGTCACCGGCGCGGGGCGGCAGCAACGGCACCACCCGGCTGTGCCGTCCGCGCACCCGCGGATGCCGGCGGGCCAGCATCGACAGCCCCTGTCCGGGGCCCGTCTCCACCAGCGTGAAGTCCCCCTCGGCCAGAAGGTTGTCCAGCGCCGGCCAGAACAGCACCGGCGCGGCCAGCTGGTGGGCCCAGAAGGCCGCCTCGACGGCTTCGGCCGCGCTCACCGGCCGCCCCGTACGGGTCGACCACACGGGTACCGCCGGCGGCCGCAGCGCCACCCCGGCGAACGCCGACTCGAACACATAGGCCGCCTCGGCGATCGCCGGACTGTGGAACGCCTGCCGGGCGGGCACCCGACGGGCCGCCAACCGGGCCTCCTTGAGCGTCTGCTCGACCTCGCTGAGGTGCGGTTCCAGACCGCTCAGCACGGTCTGCGCGGGCGCGTTCACCGCCCCGACGGCCACCCCGCCCGCCGCGCCCGCCGTGAGCAGCGGCGCCAGCTGGGCCGGCCCGGCCGCCACCGCCACCATGCCCCCGGGCCCGGTGCCGGCCATCGCCGCGGAGCGGGCGGACATCAGCCAGCCCGCCTCCGCGAGATCGAACACCCCGGCGAGCGCCGCCGCCGCCAGCTCCCCGACGCTGTGCCCGAGCAGCACGGCGGGCCGTACCCCCCGGTCGAGCAGCGTGCGGCCGATGGCGTACCCCACGGCGAACAGCAGCGGCTGGGCGCGCGAGGCGTCGTCGAGCGGCACGCGCGGGTGGTCGCTCAGCCAGTCCCGCCGCAGTTCCTCGCCCTCGGCGCCCATCGCGGCGAAGAACTCGTCCAGTACGGCGGTGAACACCGGTTCCTTCTCGTAGAGCCCGGCGGCCATGCCGGGCTGCTGCGCCCCCTGCCCGGGCAGCAGCAGGGCGACGGGACGGGCGGGGACGGCGGGGGTGGCGGGATCGGGGGACGGCATGAGAACTCCTCAGGGCGGTGGACGGACATGCCTCGCCGCCCGCACGGACGTCCGTACGGGCGGCGAGGGCGTTCGGGGAGGGCCGTTGGGCCGGACGGGCCCGGTGACTGCCGCCGGAGCGGTGCCGCCGGGCGCGGTCTTGTCAGGCGGGCACGGTCGACTCGAAGAGGTGCAGGTAGGAGTTGACCGGGCGGATCGAGTCGACCCGCAGGCCGGCCTCGGTCATCAGCGCCGCCAGACCGTCCTTGGTGTGCTTCTTGCCGCCGACGTTCAGCAGGAGCAGCAGGTCCATGGCGGTGGTGAACTTCATCTCCGGACTGCCGTCCACCAGGTTCTCGATCACCAGCACCCGGGCACCGGGGCGGGCCGCGGCCACCGCGTTGCGCAGGGCGGTCACCGTGCTGCGGTCGTCCCACTCCAGGATGTTCTTGAAGATGTAGACGTCCGCCCGGACCGGTATCTCCTTCAGGCAGTCACCCGGCAGCAGCCGGGCGCGCTCCGCCAGCGTGCCGCCCGCCGCCAGCCGGGCGTCGGGCTGCGCCACCACGTCGGGCAGGTCGAGCAGGGTGCCGTGCAGCCCCGGGTGCTTCTCCATCAGGGTGGCCAGGACAAGGCCCTGACCGCCCGCGATGTCGGCGACGCTGCTCACCCCGGTCAGGTCCAGCTGCTCGGCGATGGCCCGCGCCGACAGCCGGCTGGACTGGGTCATCGCCTTGTCGAAGACCTCCGAGGAACGCGGCGCCCGGCTGTGCAGGTAGGAGAAGAACTCCTCGCCGTGCAGCGAGGTGAACACGCCCTTGCCGGTGCGGACCGCCTCCTCCAGGTGGGCCCACACCTCCCACGTCCACGGCTCGGTCGCCCAGACGACGTTGTACTTGATGCTGTGCTCGGCGTCCTCGCGCAGCAGCCGGGACTCCGCGGTGTGCACATAGGTGCCCTCGGCGGTCTCGGCGAAGACGCCGTACGTCGTCAGCGAACGCAGCAGACGCACCAGCGCCTCCTCGTCCGCGCCGACGGCGGCGGCCAGTTCGGCCGCCGAGGCGGGCTCCTCGCCCAGCGCCTCGGGCAGCCCGAGCAGGGCGGCGGCGCGCACGGAGGCGGCGCAGGCGGCGCTGTGCGCGAGCTCCCTGAGCCGCATCACCGGGCCCGGTACGGCGGTGGTCGCATCGGTCATGACAGTTTCCTTCCGTTTCCTTCCGTCCAGTGATGCGGGGGCACGGGCGGACCGGCCGGCGAGGGGGAGGCGCCGGCCGGCCCGCCCGCGCGGTCAGGCGTCCGTCGCCGCCTGCCGCTCGCCGACCAGGCGGTAGGGGCCGGGCTCGGCCTGGGCGAGCTTCATGACCTCCATCACCGGGCCGCGGAAGCCCTCGCCGCCGATGGCCTGCTGGTGCGCGGCGGCGTCGGCCCACTCCGCGGTCTCGACGTAGACCGCCGGGTCCTTGACGGACCGGTACAGGCGGTAGGAGCGGAAGCCGGGCTGCCCGGCCATGTAGTCGGTGATCTTGCCGAGCAGCCGCTCGAACTCCTCCGGGTCGCCGGTCACGGTGAAGCGGTTCACGAAGTGGTGCATGACGGTGGTCCTCTCCTCGGTGGGTGCCGCTGGCGCGGTCGTGGACGGGTCGGGCAGATAGGGGGACGCGGCGGTGGTCGCGGGCCGCGTGCGCAGTTCCTCGCGCAGCTCCTGGCGGAGCACCTTGCCGGTCGGGGACCGGGGGATCCGGTCGGTGAGGTCGAGGTGCTCCAGGTGCTCGTAGTACGGCAGGCCGGCGTTGACCTCGGCGGCCAGCGCGGCCGGGTCCGTGCCCCGGGCGCCCTCGGCGAGCACCACGAACCCGTGGGCGACGGCCCCGCTGAACGGATGGGGGCGGTCGATCACGGCGCAGTCGGCCACCGCCGGGTGCCGCAGCAGCACCCGCTCGATCTCGGTCGGCGACACCAGCCAGTTGTCCCGCTTGAAGACGTCCTTGAGCCGGTCGACGACGTACAGCCGGCCTTCCTCGTCGAGCCGGCCGATGTCCCCGGTGGCGAACCAGCCGTCGGCGTCGGTGTCGTCGGACAGCTCACGGCCCAGGTAGCCCTTCATCAGCTGCGGGCCGCGGACCTGGATCTCGCCCTTCTCGCCCACCGGGCACACCCGGCGCGAGTCCACGTCGACGATCCTGCACTCCGTGCCGGCCACCGGCGGTCCCGACGAGCCGGGCCGGGGCGCCGCCAGGACGTCGAAGTGGGTGGACGGCGAGGTCTCCTGCAGCCCGTAGCCCTGGGCCACGGGCACCCTGAAGTGCTCGCCGAGCGCCCGCACCGCGGTCAGCGGCAGGGCGGAACCGCCGGAGAGCACCGCCCGCAGCGAGGGACAGGCCAGTTCCGGCAGCCGGGGGTGCACGGCCAGCCGGGCCAGCCGCACCGGCAGGCTGTAGAAGTGCGTGGCCCCGGCCCGGGCGGCGGCCTCCAGCGCGTCGGCCGGGTCGGGCTCGGCGCACAGCACCAGCGTGGAGCCCGTGGACACCGTGATGGTCAGGTGCATCAGGTGGAACGTCGGCAGGTAGTTGAACACCACCGACCCGGTGTCCACCCCGTGCGCCCACGCCGACTGGGCGGCGTTGACCACCAGGTTGCGGTGGCTCAGCAGCACCGCCTTGGGCGGGCCCGTCGTACCGCTGGTGAACTGGACGCAGGCGACGGCCTCGGGATCGTCGTCCGGGGGCGGCAGCGGTGCCCCGGCGGGCAGTTCGCCGAGCGCCGGCGGGCCGTCCGGGCCGGCACCGTCCGGGCGGTGGGTGGGCACGAGGTGCCGCAGCTCGGGCAGCCGGGCCCGGACCGCCGTCAGCCGGTCCGACAGCTCCGGGGGCGCCAGGACGGCCCGCGCCGCGCTGATGCCCAGCACATGGGCCAGGCCGTCCTCCCGCAGCAGGGGGTTGACCAGGGCCGGCACGTGACCCGCGCGCAGGACGCCGAAGAAGGCGGGCGCGAAGTACCGGTCCAGGGTGGTGGTCAGCGCCACGACGCTCCGCTCCCCGCCGAGCAGCGCGCGCAGGCCGACGGCGTACCGCTCGACGAGCCGTTCCAGCTCCGCGTAGGTGACGGTCTCGTCCCCCACTCGGACGGCGGGGTGCCCCGGCGCGGCCGCGGCGGCCCTGCGCAGCAGGTCGTCGACCCGGGGGCCGCCGATGAGGCCGGCGAGGGAGTCGAGCGGGGCGCCGACGGCCACCCCGTCACGCGGCGGTCCACCGGCCGTCATGAGAGCACCCCTTCGGCCTCCGTACGAGCACGGGCGTCTGACGTCCGACCGGGGGCGCCGGTCGTCCGTGCCCCGGCCGTCTGACGGGCGGTCACAGGGGCCTGGATTCCGGGTATGCGCGTCCGCCGCGCCGTCACCAGCGCCTGCGTTCCGGGCGCGGTCACCCGCACCGCAGTCACGAGTGGCACACGCGTCTGCCGCGCCGTCACGAGCGGGGCAGGTCGTCGCGGTACACCTGGCGGCGGCGCACCAGCAGCCGGCCGTCCTGGCGCACCAGCAGGTCCTCACAGGCGCAGCTGAGTTCCAGCTCCGCCCTGCCGCCCTGCCGGGTGGCGAGGACCTGCGCGTACGACAGGGCCGTCACCGTGCCGTCGGCGTTCGGGGTGACCTCCAGCATGCCCAGCCAGTGCCGGCGCTGGACGCCCTGCTCGGCGAGCTTGCGGGTGGCCTCCGTGGCGCCCCGCAGGATCGCCGGCCGGCCCTCCTGCGGCCGGGGGTGGGCGTTGGCGCTGAACACCCCGTCCACGGTGAAGGTCTCGGCCCACTCCGCGACGTGTCCCTCGTCGAGGCTGCGCATCTGCTTGGCGTAGAAGTGCAGGACTTCCTGGTACAGCGCGCTGTCCTGGGCGCTGTCCGCGAGCGGCGCTGACAACGGCATGCCAGGCCCCCTTTCGATCATGGTGGCGTGGTGTCCAGCAGAGGCTGGCAGCCGGTCGTCCAGAACCGTTGGAGACCCGTTCGCCTGCCCGTCCACACCGCCCGGGGCCCTCGAAGCATCCTCGGCCGCCGTTCGAAGCGGGTCCGGAAGGCTGCCCGGGACCCCCGACGGAGGAGGACGACATGACCCCTGCACCTGCCCCGGACCCGACGGAGTCGGCCCGGCCGCCCCGGGTCGCCCTGGTGACCGGCGGGACCAGCGGCATCGGACTGGCCGTGGTGGAACGGCTCGCCCGGCGCGGCATCCCGGTGTTCCTGTGCGCGCGGACCCAGGAGAACGTGGCCGCGACCGTCAAGGAACTGCGCGCCCAGGGACTGGAGGTCGACGGCGCGGCCGCGGACGTACGGTCCACCGCGTCGGTGCGGGACCTCGTCCGGGCCGCCGTCGACCGCTACGGACCGGTGACCGTCCTGGTCAACAACGCCGGCCGCAGCGGCGGCGGCCGCACCTCGCGGATCGCCGACGAGCTGTGGGACGACGTGATCGAGACCAACCTGTCCAGCGTCTTCAAGGTCACCCGCGAGGTGCTGGCGCACGGCGGCCTGGAGGGCTGCGGGGACGGGCGGATCATCAGCATCGCCTCCACCGGCGGCAAGCAGGGCGTCCCCTTCGGCGCCCCCTACTCGGCGGCCAAGGGCGGGGTGATCAGCTTCACCAAGGCGCTGGCCAAGGAGCTCGCCACCTCCGGGATCACCGTCAACGCGGTCTGCCCCGGCTACGTGGAGACCCCCATGGCGGTCCGGGTCCGCGAGTCCTACGCCGGTACCCGGCAGATCTCCGAGGAGGAGGTGCTCGCCGAGTTCCAGGCCAAGATCCCGATGGGCCGCTACTCCACCCCCGAAGAGGTGGCCGGCCTCGTCGACTACCTGGTCACAGACACCGCCGCCAGCATCACCGCTCAGGCCCTCAACGTCTGCGGCGGCCTCGGCATCTTCTGACCCCGGCCGACCGGGAGAAAGGCAAGGCTGAGCAATGCTGCGCACCGGAACCCACCGGACCACGCACCACATCGACGTCGACGCGCCCGCCGACACCGTCTACCGGATCATCGCGGACGTCACCGCCTGGCCCGTCCGTTTCGCCCCCACCATCCACGTCGAACGCCTCGAAGGGACCGACCCCGCGCTGCCGGGCAGCGAGCGCATCCGCATCTGGGCCACCGCCGGCGGCGAGGCCAAGTGCTGGACCTCGCGCCGGGAACTGGAGCCGGGCCCGCGCCGGATCCGGTTCCGCCAGGAGGTCTCCTCCCCGCCGGTGGCGTCGATGAGCGGCGAGTGGACCGTGACGGCCGGTGAGACGCCCGGCACCGCACGGCTCACCCTGCTGCACACCTACAGCGCCGTCGACGACGACCCGGCCGGCCTGGAGTGGATCGACCGGGCCACCGACCGCAACAGCAAGGCCGAGCTCGCCAACATCAAGGCGCTCGCCGAGAGTGCCGAGGACGACGCCGACCTCGTCTTCGACTTCGCCGACTCGACCCTGGTGCGCGGCGACGCCGAGACCGTCTACCGGTTCCTGCACGAGGCCGCCGCCTGGCCGGACCGGCTCCCGCACGTCTCCCGGATGCGGCTGCGCGAGGACACCGAGAACGTGCAGTGGATGGTGATGGACACCGTCACCAAGGACGGCTCCGCGCACACCACCGAGTCGGTCCGCCTCTGCTTCCCCGACCGGCGGCGCATCGTCTACAAGCAGCACGTCACACCCCCGCTGATGCACGCCCACATCGGCGAGTGGACCGTGACGTCCGGCGCCGACGGCGTCACCGCCACCTCCTGGCACCGCGTCCGGCTCAACCCCGACGCCATCACCCGGGTGCTCGGTCCCGACGCCACCCGCGCCTCGGCCCGGGAGTTCGTACGGCGGGCCGTCGGCGGCAACAGCGCGGCCACCCTCGCCCTGGCCAAGGCGTTCGCGGAGACCCGCCATGAGTGACGCCCCGCACGGCGGCCCCGCCGGCCCCGATGCCGGCCGAAGCGGGATCGACGCGCTCGTCGTCGGCGCCGGCCCCGTCGGTCTGACCGCCGCCCACGAACTGGTCCGCCGCGGGGTGCGGGTCAGGGTCGTGGACCGCGCCCCGGGACCGGCCGCCACCAGCCGTGCCCTCGCCGTGCACGCCCGCACCCTGGAGATCTGCGAGCAGATGGGCGTCCTGGACGCGCTCCTGCCGCGCGGCCGCCGGGTCGAGCACTTCACCCTGCACCTGCGCGGACGCACCCTGATCCGGTTCGACACCGACTACTCCGCCATGCCCACCCGCTACCCCTTCAGCCTCATGGTCGACCAGGTGATCACCGAGCGGGTGCTGCGCGAACGGCTCGCCCGGCTCGGCGTGCGGGTCGAGTGGGGGGTCGCCCTGGACTCCTTCACGCCGCACGACGACCGGGTGACCGTACGCCTGACCGCCGCCGGCGGCCGGGTGGAGACCCTCGACGTGCCCTGGCTGGTCGGCACCGACGGCGCGCACAGCACCGTCCGCAAGCGCCTCGGCCTGAAGCTGCTCGGCGACGCCACCGAGACCTGGCTCAACGCCGACGTGGAGATGGACGCCGGCCTGCCCGGCGACAGCAACCACCTGGTGCACACCGGCCGCGGCACCCTGCTGCTGGTGCCCTTCCCGCAGCCCGGCAAGTGGCGGGTGGTCGACACCCAGGACATCGACCAGGCCGACGACCCGGAGGCGGTCAGGGCCCGGCTGGAGCGGAAGGTCTCCGCCGCGCTGCGCCGACCGGTGACGGTGTCCACACCCACCTGGATCTCCGTGTTCACCGTGCAGCAGCGGATGATCGGCAGCATGCGGGTGGGCCGCTGCTTCGTCGCCGGCGACGCCGCCCACGTGCACAGCCCGGCCTCCGGACAGGGCATGAACGCCGGAATGCAGGACGCCTACAACCTGGCGTGGAAGCTCGCCGACGTGATCCGCGGCCACGCCGAGGAGCGGCTCCTGGACAGCTACAGCGCCGAACGCGTGCCCATCGGCGAACGGCTCCTCGGCTCCACCCGGATCGCCACCGCCCTGGTCGCCCTGCGCAACGCCCTCGGCCCCGTGCTGCTGCCCGTCGGCCTCGGGTTGGTGCGCCGCGTCACCCCGCTCAAGCGCAAGCTGGAGCGCAAGATGATCCGCGGCTTCTGCGGACTCGCCGTCGAGTACCCGGACAGCCCGCTCAGCCTCGGCGGCGACACCGCGAACAGCGGCAGCGGCGGCCCCGGCATCCGTCCCGGCCAGCGCGTGGGCTGCACCGCCGAGGACCGCCGTACGCACCCCGGCTGGCGGGACCTGTGCGAGGAGCTGCACGACCCCCGCTGGACCCTGCTGGTGCCGGCCGGCCCCGAACCCGGGGCCACGCGCGACCTGCTCACCCACCTCGAACTCGCCCACGGTGCCGCCGTGTCGGTCCGCGCCCTGTGCGACACCGCCCACGACCGGGCCGGCCCCCGCCCCCTGTCCGACCCGGACGGGGCGCTGCGCCGTGCCCTCGGGCTCGGACCCGACGACTTCGCGCTCGTCCGGCCCGACGGCCACCTCGCCGCGAAGGGCCCGGTGGCCGCCGGGAGCGGGCCCGCCGACGCGCTGCGGGCCGTCGGGCTGACCGCGCGGGACGACGAGACCCACCCCTTCGCCGAAGCGACGACCCGTTGAGACGACCTGTCAAGGCGACCCGACCAGACGACCGTTGACGAACCGCCAAGGAGCCAGCGATGTCCCAGACCCAGCAGGACCCCTACCGCAAGCTGCTCGCCGAACGCAGCGGCGGCCGCGGGGTGCTGGTCACCCTCAAGCGTGACGGCCGCCCCCAGCTGTCCAACGTGGGCTACAGCTACGACCCGGCGACGGACATCCTCCGCGTCGCCACCACCGCGGACCGGGCCAAGGCCCGCAACGCCCGCCGCGACCCGCGGGTCTGCTTCCACGTGACCACCGAGGACATGTTCGCCTACGGGGTGTTCGAGGGCACCGCCTCCGTCTCCGAGGTGGCCGCCGACCCGTACGACGAGGTGGTGGACGAACTCGTCGAGATGTACCGCGCCACCCAGGGCGAGCACCCCGACTGGGACGAGTTCCGGCGCACCAAGGTCAAGGACCAGCGGCTGGTGCTCCGGATGAGTGTCGAGCGGTCCTACGGCTTCATCTTCCAGAAGGGCTGACGATGACGGCCCTCCCGGCACCCGCCGTCACCCGGCAGAGCCTCCTGGAGACCCTCCAGGCGTTCAAACGCACCAGCCTGCTCCGGGCCGCCGTCGACCTCGGTGTCTTCGACGCGCTCGCCGCCGGCCCCCTGGCCGAGGAACCGCTCGCCCGGGCCGTCGGCGCCGACACCCGCGCCCTGCGGGTCCTGCTCGGTGCCCTCGCCGCCACCGGACTGCTCACCCGCGACGGCACCCGGTACGCCCTGCCCCCCGGCGCCGCCGACCTGCTGGTCAGCACCAGCCCCCAGTACGCCGGACACGCGGTGCGCGTCAACGTCAGCGACTGGGAGTGGGAGGCGATGCGCGACCTCGCCGCCGTGGTCCGCAAGGGCGGCACCCTGCTCGACCCGGACGCCACCGGGCCCGGCTTCACCTACTGGCGGGACTTCGCCGCCGACGGCACCTTCGTCACCCGTGCCGCCGCCGCGGCGCTGGTGGCGGAGACCCGGGAGTGGGCCGCCGCCCGGGACCGGCCGAAGGTGCTCGACGCCGGCTGCGGACACGCCCTGTTCGGGCTGGAGTTCGCCCGGCTCCACCCCACCGCCGAGCTGCACGCGCTCGACTGGCCGGACGTCCTGGAGCAGGCGCGCGGCCACGCCGAGCGGACCGGGCTCGCCGACCGCACCTCCTTCCTGCCGGGCGACGTCTTCACCGCCCCGCTCGACGGACCGTACGACCTGGTGATCGTCGCCAACCTGCTGCCGATGTTCTCTCCGGAGCGCGGCACCGAGCTGCTGCGCCGGCTGGCCGGCGTCCTGCGGCCCGGCGGCCGGCTGGTGACCGTCGGCTTCGCCGTCGACGGCGGCCCGCCCGCCGAGGAGCACGCGGCGCACCTGCTGTCGCTGCTGATGCTGCTGTGCACCCCCGGCGGCGAGGCGCACTCCACCGAGACGACCCGGCGGATGCTCGCCGGTGCCGGGCTCGCGGAGGTCTCCACCCGCCGCGTCGACCCGCTGCCGGTCCGCCTGCTGACCGCCGAACCCCTCGTGACCAGCCCTGCCGCCGCACCGGAAGGAACGACGCCATGAAGTACGCACCGCTGGGCCGCAGCGGCCTGATGGTGAGCCGGATCGTCTACGGGAACGCCATCACCCACGGCGACCAGGTCGACGAGTCCGTCGCCCGGGAGTGTGTGCGGGCCGCCCTCGACAGCGGCATCACCACCTTCGACACCGCCGACCTGTACGCCCGGGGCGCCGCGGAGGAGATCCTCGGCCGGGCCCTGGCCGGGGTGCGCCGGGAGGAGGTGGTGGTGTGCACCAAGGCGGGCCGGTGGGCGCGGCCCGGCGACCCGAACTCCGGGCGGCTGTCGCGCAAGCACCTCGTCGAGTCGCTGAACGCCTCCCTGCGCCGCCTCGGCATGGACCACGTCGACCTCTACCAGGCCCACCGGTACGACGCCGACACCCCGCTGGAGGAGACGGTCGCGGCCTTCGCCGACATCGTGCGGTCCGGCAAGGCGCACTACGTCGGCGTCTCCGAGTGGCCCGCCGACCGCATCCGGGCCGCCGCCGAACTGGCCCGCGAGCTGCGGGTGCCGCTCGTCGCCAACCAGCCGCAGTACTCGATCCTGTGGCGGGTAGTCGAGGCCGAGGTGCTGCCCGCGAGCCAGGAGGCCGGGGTCGGCCAGATCGTGTGGATGCCGCTCGCCGGGGGTGCGCTCACCGGGAAGTACCTGCCGGGCAAGCCGCTGCCCGCCGGCAGCCGGGCCGGCGCCTCGCAGGGCGGCGCGAAGTCCATCGGCCGCTGGGACTACCTCAACGAGAAGGTCCTCGCCGCCGTCGCCGACCTGCGGCCCCTGGCCGCCGAGGCCGGGCTGACGCTGCCCCAGATGGCCGTCGCCTGGGTGCTGGGCCGGCCCGGCGTGAGCGCCACGGTGATGGGCGCCTCCCGCCCCGAACAGCTCCGGGAGAACGTCGCGGCGGTCGACGTCACCCTGGACGCGGAACTGCTGCGCCGCATCGACGCCGTGGTCGCGCCCGTGGTGCGCAGCGACCCCTCGCTCACCCTGGACCCGCTCGGTCCGGCCGCGCGGCTGTGACGGGGGAGCCGGGATGAGTTTCACGGACAAGGAGATCGCCTACCTCACCTCCCAGCCGTTCGGACGGCTGGCCACGGTGGGCGCCGCCGGTGACCCGCACGTGGTCCCGGTGGGCCTGCACTACAACCCCGAGCTGGGGACGATCGACATCGGTGGCATCGGCCTCGGCCGGAGCCGCAAGTACCGGGACGCGCGGGCACGGCCCCGGGTCGCCATCGTCGTCGACGACCTCGACCCGGACGACCCGACGGCACCGCGCGGCATCGAGATCCGCGGCACCGCCGAGGCGCTCGCGCGGGGCGGCCGGGCGCTGGGCGGCCCGGTGGCCGACGAGCTGATCCGGATCACGCCGACGCGCATCGTCTCCTGGGGCATCGAGGAGCACTGGCAGGCCGGCCCGTTCGCGCGGTCCGTCCCGGCCGCCGACCGACCGACCGAGGGTTCCCACAGCCGAACCGAGGAGTCCCACGACCGAGGAGAGAGCCCCATGGACGAACTGACGCACGAGATCACCGCGGCGGCCCCCGCCCGGCTGCTCTACGACCTGGTCGCCGACGTCGTGGCGGCGCCGCGGTACTTCCCCACCCACTTGCACGCGGAGGTCGTCGGCGAGCCCGCCGGGAACCGGGACCTGGTGGCGCGCTGGGTGATCGACAACGGAGCGGTCCGCGGCTGGCGGCTGTGGCGCACCCAGGACACCGACAACCTCGTCATCGCCTTCGAGCACGAGACGCCCAAGCCGCCGCTGAGCGCGATGCGCGGCGAGTGGCGGTTCGAGGAGACCGCCGGCGGCACCCGCATCCGGGTCCGCCACAGCTTCGGGCTCGCGCCCGGCACCGACCCGGCCGCCGCCGGCAAGGTCGCGGCGCAGCTCGACGGCAACGTGCCCCGGCAGCTGGCGCAGATCGCCGAACTGGCGGGGCGGATCGACGCCTTGCGGGCGGCGACCGTCACCGACGAGCAGTCCGTCCGGATCGCCGCGCCGCGCGCCGAGGTGGAGTCCCGGGCGGCCGGCCTCCTCACGGAGGACGCCGGCTGGATCCACGTCACGCCCTCCGAGGGCCACCTGGTCCTCAAACAGCACACCGGCCTCGCCCCCCACCTGCACTCCGCCACCGGCTCCTGCCACTTCACCGAGGAGGCGGGCGGCACGACGGTCCGCCTGCGCCGCACCCTGACGCTCACCCCGGAGGCGACCCCGGAGGACATCGCCACGGCCCGCAAACAGCTGCACACCGACCTGCACGCACAGCTCACCGCCCTGACCGCCCTCATCCCGGCCCCCTGACCGCCCGCCCCTCCCGGCCACCGCCGGGACCGGCACGGGCTCGGCCCCGGATCCGCGAGGGATCCGGGGCCGAGCTTGTGTCCGCGCCGTGCCTCAGGAGCGCTTGGCGGCCACGACCACCGTGTCGTTGCCCTTGGCCAGCCGGGTGGAGGACAGGAAGGTGAAACCCGCCTTCTCCAGCCAGGTGCGGCACTCCGGGACCGTGTACTCCGAGCCCCCCGGCGTGATCAGCCCGACGTTCAGGCTGCCGATGAGGCTGCGCAGGTCGGGGGCCGTCTCGTCGAGCATCTGGTCGTAGACGACGACCGCGCCCCCGGGCGGCAGCACCGCGTGCGCCCGCTCCAGCAGCTCCTGCCGGCCCGCCTCCGCCCAGTCGTGCAGCACGTGCCCGAAGACCAGGACGTCGGCCGACGGCAGCGCGTCCGCGAAGAAGTCGCCCGGGTGGAACACCACCCGGTCGGCCAGGCCGAGTTCGGCCATGTACTCGTCGAAGAACGGTCGCACCGCGGGCAGTTCGAACACCCCGCCCCGCAGGTGCGCATGGCGCCGCACCAGGTGCGCGGCCACGTTGCCCCGCGCCCCGCCGACGTCGACGAACGAGGAGTACGCCGACCAGTCCACCGCGTCGGCCAGCTGCGGTCCCACCACACCGTTGTTGGCGTCCATGTGGACCAGGAAGTTGCGCGTCGCCTCGGGGTTGGCGTACAGCGCCGCGAACGCGTCACCGCCGGTCCCCGCCTTCGGCTCGCCGTCCCGCAGCGCCTCGGTGAGCCGGCCCCAGGTGTGGTAGTGCCGCTGCGCGGCGGTCCTGATCCGGGCGCCCAGGTACAGCGGCCCCCCGGGCACCAGGAACTGCTCGGCCTCTGGCACGATCCGGAACTCCGCGCCGACGCGCTCGATCAGCCCGAGCGCGGCCACCGCGTGCAGGAAGTCGCGCATCAGCCGCGGGTGCAGCCGCAGCCGCGTACAGATCTCGCCCTGGCTCAGCGGCCCCTCGGCGAGCAGGTCGAACAGCCCCACCTCGACCGCGCTGTGCAGGATTCGGGCCTCCGCGTACGAGGCGCTCAGCCGGGCGAGCGCGGGTGCGCTGAGGGGCGGCCGGGCCCCGGTGTCGCTGATGGTCATGGGTGTCCTCGCATCCCTGTGGAGTTCGGATGACGGCCCATGGTCGCGGGCGCCGTTCAAGGGATCGTCGAGGTGACGGAGAGCGTCCTGACAGATCCCGACACGCGTGCGAGCGCGGCTCGATCGGGCATGGCTAGTTTTCCGGTGACCGGATCACCCCCTCCCGTCGGCGGGAGGCCGAGTCCCGACAGGAGACCGCCATGCCTGGACGCCTGTTCACATCCGAGTCCGTGACCGAGGGCCACCCGGACAAGATCGCCGACCAGATCAGCGACACCGTCCTCGACGCCCTGCTGCGCGCGGACCCCGCCTCCCGGGTCGCCGTGGAGACCCTGATCACCACCGGTCAGGTCCATGTGGCCGGCGAGGTCACCACCCGGGCGTACGCGCCGATCGCCCAGCTGGTGCGGGAGAAGATCCTGGAGATCGGCTACGACTCCTCGCTGAAGGGGTTCGACGGCGCCTCCTGCGGGGTCTCGGTGTCGATCGGCGCGCAGTCCCCGGACATCGCCCAGGGCGTGGACACCGGCGGCGCGGGCGACCAGGGGCTGATGTTCGGCTACGCCACCGACGAGACGCCCGAGCTGATGCCGCTGCCGATCCGCCTGGCCCACCGGCTCGCCGAGCGGCTCTCCCGGGTGCGCCGCGACGGCACCGTGCCCTACCTGCGGCCCGACGGCAAGACACAGGTCACCGTCGAGTACGAGGGGGAGCGCGCCGTCCGGCTGGACACCGTCGTGGTCTCCGCCCAGCACGCCGCGGACATCGACCTGGAGAACCTGCTGGCCCCCGACGTCCGGGAGTCCGTCGTGGCGCCGGAGCTGGCGGCGCTCGCCGGGGAGGGCATCAAGCTGGACACCGACGGCTACCGGCTGCTGGTGAACCCGACCGGCCGGTTCGAGGTCGGCGGCCCGATGGGCGACGCGGGCCTGACCGGCCGCAAGATCATCATCGACACCTACGGCGGCATGGCCCGCCACGGCGGCGGCGCCTTCTCCGGCAAGGACCCCTCCAAGGTGGACCGCTCCGCGGCGTACGCGATGCGCTGGGTCGCCAAGAACGTGGTGGCCGCGGGCCTGGCGGCGCGCTGCGAGGTGCAGGTGGCGTACGCGATCGGCAAGGCGGAGCCGGTCGGGCTGTTCGTGGAGACCTTCGGCACCGAGACGGTTCCGGTGGAGCGCGTCCAGCGGGCCGTCACCGAGGTGTTCGACCTGCGCCCGGCCGCCCTCATCCGCGACCTCGACCTGCTGCGCCCGATCTACGCCCGGACCGCCGCGTACGGCCACTTCGGCCGGGAACTGCCCGAGTTCACCTGGGAACGCACGGACCGCGCGGCGGACCTGCGCGGCGCGGCGGGAGCGTGAGATGCGCATCGCCGTCACCGGTTCGATCGCCACCGACCATCTGCTGCGCTTCCAGGGCCGGTTCACCGAGCAGCTGATCCCCGGCAGCCTGGACAAGGTCTCGCTGTCCTTCCTCGCCGAGGACCTGGAGATCCGCCGCGGCGGGGTCGCCGCCAACATCGCCCTCGGCCTCGGCCGGCTCGGCCTGGCCCCCTACCTCGTGGGCGCCGCGGGCGCCGACTTCGCCGACTACCGGCTCTGGCTGGAGGACAACGGGGTGGACACCGGGTCCGTCTCCGTCTCGGCCACCCGGCACACCGCCCGCTTCGTGTGCACCACGGACGCCGAGCACAACCAGATCGCCACCTTCTACGCCGGCGCGATGACCGAGGCCCGGGACATCCGCCTCGACCCGCTGATCGACCGGTCGGGCGGCCTGGACCTGGTGGTCGTCTCGCCCAACGACCCCGAGGCCATGCTCCGCCACACCCGGGAGTGCATCGCCCGGGGCGTCCCGTTCGCCGCCGACCCCTCCCAGCAGCTGGCGCACCTGGGCCGTTCCGACGTACGCGCCCTGCTGGACCACCCGGAGCTGCTGTTCACCAACGAGTACGAGTCGGTCCTCCTCCAGGAGCGCACCGGCTGGACCGAGCAGCAGATCCTCGGCCGGGTCGGTACCTGGGTGACCACCCTGGGCGCGGCCGGCGTCCGGGTCCGGCAGGCCGGCCACGCACCGATCCGGGTCCCGGCCGTCCCCACCGACCGCGCCGTCGACCCGACCGGCGTGGGCGACGCCTTCCGCGCCGGCTTCCTGGCCGGCCGCGCCTGGCGCACCGGGGACACCCGCGCCGCCCGGCTGGGCTGCGCCCTGGCCACCTCCGCGCTGGAGACCGTCGGCACCCAGGAGTACCCGGCGGACCCCGCGGCCCTCCTGGAACGCATCCGGGACGCCTACGGGCCCGACGCGGCGGACGAGATCGCCGCACCCCTGGCGGGTGCCCGGTGACGACGTTCTCGTTCGAGTTCTTCCCACCCCGGACCGCACAGGGCGAACGCACCCTGTGGGAGGCGCTCCGCCGTGTCGAGGCCCTGCGCCCCGACTTCGTCTCCGTCACCTACGGGGCGGGCGGCTCCTCACGGGAGCGCACCGTCGCCGTGACCCGCCGCATCGCCGCCGAGACCACCCTGCGCCCGGTCGCCCACCTCACGGCCGTCGGCCACTCCGTCGCCGAACTGCGCCGTATCGTCGGCGAGTACGCCGACGCCGGCATCCGGGACGTCCTCGTCCTGCGCGGCGACCCGCCCGGTGACCCGGGCGGGCCCTGGGTCCCGCACCCCGAGGGGTTCACGTACGCCGCCGAACTGGTCGCGCTCGTGCGCTCCCTCGGCGACTTCCGGATCGGGGTGGCGGCCTTCCCGGAACGGCATCCGCGCTCACCCGACTGGGACAGCGACATCCGCCACTTCGTCGCCAAGTGCCGGGCGGGCGCCGACTACGCCATCACCCAGATGTTCTTCCACGTGGAGGACTACCTGCGGCTGCGCGACCGGGTCACCGCCGCGGGCTGCGACATCCCGATCATCCCGGAGATCATGCCGGCCACCGACGTCCGCCAGATCCGCCGGTTCGCCGCCCTGTCGGGCGCGGCCTTCCCCGAGGACCTCGCCCACCGGCTGGAGCGGGCCCGCCACGACCCGGCGCTGAGCCGACGCATCGGCGTCGCCCACGCCACGGCCATGGCCGAACGGCTCCTCGCGGAGGGCGCGCCCGGCCTGCACTACATCACCCTGAACCGGTCCACGGCGGCACTGGAGATCCATCGCCGGGTCACCGGACTCGCCGTGCGGTGAGGCCGGTCCGGCCGTCCGGACCGCAGGTCGCCGGGGGTGAGGCAGGTCCCGCCGCACGACCGAGAGCCGCCGTACGGTGGGACCGGTCCGGCCGCACGGACCGGGAGGGAAGCAGTGAGACCGGTCGCGGAGGGAAGCAGGGCCCAACAGGTCCGGCCGCCGGTACCGAAAGGAAGCCCACCGGCGCCGACGGGGGATGCTGGCACCGGTGGGCGGTCGGGGGCGCCCGCGCAAGCGGCGCCGTAAGGGGTCAGCCGGCGAGCAGCGACAGACCGCCGTCGACCGTGACGACCTGGCCCTGGATCCAGCCCGCCTCCGGTCGGCACAGCAGCGACACCGCGTCGGCGACGTCCTCGGGCCGGGTCAGCCGGCCCGCCGGCGTCCGCGCGGCCAGCGCGGCGAGCAGCTCCGGCGGCCCCGCCGTCCCGGGCCCCTTGTCGAGCTTGGCGGTGGACACGGCGTTGACGGTCACGCCGAGCGGCGCGAACTCGACCGCCAGATAGCGCACCAGGCTCTCCAGCGCCGCCTTCGCC
Source organism: Streptomyces sp. bgisy159 (assembly GCF_057707805.1). Classification (NCBI taxonomy): domain Bacteria; kingdom Bacillati; phylum Actinomycetota; class Actinomycetes; order Kitasatosporales; family Streptomycetaceae; genus Streptomyces; species Streptomyces sp. bgisy159. Next base: position 230,141 of record NZ_JBYIQX010000005.1, read on the forward strand.
ACCCCCTGGGACAGATAGGCCGGCACCACGCTCCGGCCGCCCGAACTGCTCACCGCCACGATCCGCCCCGCCCGGCCCCGCATCAAGCCGGTGAGCGCGGGGACGGCGCCGAGCAGCGGGGCCAGCGCCAGCGCCAGATCGTCCCGCACCTGGCGGACCCCGGTGCCCGAGAGAGGCGCGGGGCGCCAGTCGGCGGCGGTGTGCACCAGCACGTCCAGCCCCTGCCACCGCTGCCGCGCCCGGTCGAGCACGGCCGCCATGCCGCCCGGGTCCGTCAGGTCGGCCTTCACCGCCTCGGCCCGCCCCGGCAGCCCGGACAGCGCCTCGACGGCCTGCTTGGCGTCGGTGTCGCTGTGCCCGTACACCAGCAGCGCGTCGGTGCCGTGCGCACACAGCTTGTGCGCGACGGCCAGTCCGACGCCCCGGGTGCCTCCCGTGACGACCGCTGTGCCGCTCATGGCCATGCCCCCTCCTGCCCGGCTCGGGTGAGTGCCGCGCTGCGGGCCCCAGCTTCGGGGGCGGGCGTCCAGGGGGCGTCGAGCGGGGATCGCGGATCGCTCACGTCCCGGTGCGGGCGGACCCCCGTCTCTAACCGTCCTCGACGTCCGTGGCGGAGGCTGGCTCACCCGCGGATCGGGAGGAAGAGCCATGAGCGAGTACGGTCACAGCCGCCCGCGCGGCGCCCACGAGCCACGGTTCGAGGAGGTCGCCGACGGGGTGCACGCCTTCGTCCAGCCGGACGGCGGCTGGTGCCTGAACAACGCCGGAGTGCTGCGCGGCGAAGCGGCCACCATGATCGTGGACACCGCGCCGACCCTGGCCCGGGCCCGGCGGCTGCGCGCCGGGGCCGACCGGCTCGGCGGTCCCGCCCGGCGTCTGGTGGTCAACACCCACCAGCACGGCGACCACACCTTCGGCAACTGCGTCTTCGCCCCCGACGCCCTGGTCGTCGCCCACGAGACCGCCCGCACCGACATGGCGAAGTCGGGCCTCGGCCTCACCCGGCTGTGGCCCGACGTCGAGTGGGGCGCCGTGGAGGTGGTCCTGCCACAGCTCACCTACACGGACCGGATCACCCTGCACGGCGGGCCGGCCGGCCAGGACGTGGAGCTGATCCACCCCGGCCCCGCGCACACGTGCGGCGACACCGTGGTCTGGCTGCCCGGGCAACGGGTGCTGTTCACCGGTGACATCGTGATGAACGGTGTCACCCCGTTCTGCCTCATGGGGTCCGTCGCGGGGTCCCTGCGCGCCCTGGACCGGCTGCGGGCCCTGGAGCCCGAGGTGGTCGTGCCGGGTCACGGGCCCGTCGGCGGCCCGGAGACGGTCGACTCCTGCGTCCGCTACCTGCGCTGGGTGCAGCAGCTGGCCAAGGAGGCCGTGGTGGCGGGGGTGCCGCCCCTGGAGGCGGCCCGGGAGACCCGGCTGGGGGAGTGGGGCGGCCTGCTCGACTCGGAACGCCTGGTTCCGAACCTGGTCCGGGCCATGGCGGAGGAGCGCGGTGCGGCGCCGGGCGAACCCCTCGACGAGATGGGCGCGTTCGCCGAGATGCTCGACTTCCACGGCGGCCTTCCCGCCTGCCACGCGTGACAGCCGCAGGAGCCATCCCGCCTGCCCGCGTGCCAGCCGCAGGAGCCTGCCCGCGTGCCAGCCGCAGGAGCCTTCCTGCCTGCCCGCGTGCCACCCGCAGGAGCCTTTTCCCTCCGCCCGCGTGCCACGCGCAGCAGCCTTTCCCTCCGACACGCCTGACAGCCACAGGAGCATCCCCGCGGTCGATGTGACCCGGAGCCCGAACCGACGACGTTCGCAGCGCTCCCCGGAGCGCGCAGAAGAAAGGGCAGTGCCGTCATGACCGTCGTGCACGAGAACCCGTCCAGGGCCACCGAGGGCCGGATCGCCGAGCTGCGCGCCCTGCGCGCGGCCGTCCACCGGGGGCCGAGCGACCGCGCCACCGAGGCGCAACGGGCCAAGGGCAAGCTCACCGCCCGCGAGCGGCTCGCCCTGCTGTTCGACGACGGGGCGTACACCGAGGTGGAGGGGTTGCGCCGGCACCGGGCCACCGGCTTCGGACTGGAGGACAAGCGGCCGCACACCGACGGGGTGATCACCGGCTGGGGCCGGGTGTTCGGCCGGGTGGTGTTCGCCTACGCCCACGACTTCCGCGTCTTCGGCGGCTCGCTCGGCGAGGCCCACGCCGAGAAGATCCACAAGATCATGGACATGGCCGCGAAGGCCGGAGCGCCGCTGGTGGGGCTGTGCGACGGCGCCGGCGCCCGCATCCAGGAGGGCGTCAGCGCCCTTGCCGGCTACGGCGGGATCTTCCAGCGCAACGTCCGCAACTCCGGGGTGATCCCCCAGATCAGCGTGATCATGGGCCCGTGCGCCGGCGGCGCCGCCTACTCGCCGGCCCTCACCGACTTCGTCTTCATGGTGCGCGGCACCTCGCAGATGTTCATCACCGGCCCCGACGTGGTCAAGGCGGTCACCGGCGAGACGATCACCCAGGACGCGCTGGGCGGCGCCGATCCGCACGGCACCCTGTCCGGCGTGGCCGGCTTCGTCCACGACGACGAGGCCGACTGCCTGGACGACGTCCGGCACCTGCTGTCGCTGCTGCCCGGCAACAACCGCGAACAGCCGCCCGCCGAGCCGCCCTCCGACCCCGTGGACCGGCGCACCGAAGCGCTGGCCGACCTGGTGCCGGCCGACCCTCACCGGCCGTACGACATGCGCCGGGTGATCGAGGAGATCGTCGACCACGGGGAGCACTTCGAGGTGCACTCCGGCTGGGCCGCCAACGTGGTGTGCACCCTGGCCCGCCTCGACGGCCAGGTGACCGGGATCGTCGCCAACCAGCCCGCCACCCTCGCCGGGGTCCTCGACATCGACGGCAGCGAGAAGGCGGCCCGCTTCGTGCAGTTCTGCGACGCCTTCAACATCCCCCTGGTGACCCTCGTCGACGTCCCCGGGTTCCTGCCCGGCGTGGACCAGGAGCACGGCGGCATCATCCGGCACGGCGCCAAACTCCTCTACGCCTACTGCAACGCCACCGTTCCCCGGGTGCAGCTGATCCTGCGCAAGGCGTACGGCGGCGCGTACATCGTCATGGACTCGCGCTCCATCGGCTGCGACGTCTCCCTGGCGTGGCCCGGCAACGAGATCGCCGTGATGGGCGCCGAGGGCGCCGCCGACGTCGTCTTCCGCCGGGAGATCGCCGCCGCGCCCGACCCGGAACTCGCCCGCAAGCGCTACCTGGAGGAGTACCGGGAGCAGCTGATGCACCCGTACTACGCGGCCGAACGCGGCCTCGTCGACGATGTGATCGAGCCGGCGGAGACCCGCACCCGGCTCATCGACGCCCTGGCCGTGCTGCGCACCAAGTACGCGCCGCTGCCGAGCCGCAAGCACGGGAACCAGCCGCAGTGAGCGGGCGGGGTACCGGCCTGAGGGTACGGCGGGGCAGTCCGACCGCCGACGAACTGGCGGCGGTGACGGCGGTGCTGCTGGCGCTGGCGCGGGCCCGCGACGGCGGCGCCGGCACCGCCGTCCCGGCGGCGGAGCGGGCGCTGTGGTGGCGGGCCGAGCGGATGCGGCCCGCGGCCGCCGTGGGGTGGGGCGCGGCGGCGGCCGGCCCCCACCACGGGTACTGACGCGGATGTTCCGCTCGCTGGCCGTGCGCAACTTCCGCCTGTTCGTGGTGGGGCAGCTGTTCTCGGTGACCGGCACCTGGACGATGTTCGTCGCCCAGGACTGGCTGGTGCTGTCGCTGTCCGGCGACTCGGGGACCCAACTCGCCGTCGTCACCACGCTGCAGTTCCTGCCGGTGCTGCTGCTGACGCTGCACGGTGGCACGCTGGCCGACGCACGGGACCGCAGGATGCTGCTGCTGGCCGCGAACGCGACCGCGGCGGCGCTGTCGGCGCTGGTCTACGGCGCGGCCGTGGCGGCGCAGCCGCGGCTGTGGCAGATCTACGTCTTCGCCGCGGCCATCGGCGTGGTCAACGCGGTCGAGGGTCCCGCGCGCCTGGCCTTCGTCGGCGAGATGGTCGGTCCCGACCTGCTGCCCAACGCCTCCGCGTTGAGCGGGGCCTACTTCAACGTGGCGAGGGTGGGCGGCCCGGCTCTCGCGGGCCTGCTCATCGGCCGGTTCGGTCCCGTCCCGGTGTTCGCGCTCAACGCGGTCAGCTACGCGGCGACGGTGACGAGCCTGCTGCTGATGCGCGAGTCGGAACTGCACCGCCCGCCAGGCCCCCGGCCCCGGCGGACCGGTGGTGTGCGGGACGGCCTGGCCCACGTCCGCGGCCGCCGCGACCTCCTGCTGCCCCTGACGCTGCTGGCCTGCGTGTGCCTGTTCGGCTTCAACTTCCAGCTGGCGCTGCCGCTGCTGGCGAAGACGGAGTTCGGGGTGGGAGCCGAGTCGTTCGGCCTGCTGACCTCGGCGGTGGCCGCCGGTTCCCTGGCGGCGGCCCTCGTGACGACGGCCCGTACGGGCCGCCCCCGGGCCGGTGTGGTCATCGGCGCGGCGACGGCCTTCGGCCTGTGCGAGACCGGGGCGGGCCTGACGCCCACGTTCGCCTCGACGCTGCCGGCGCTGGCCGCCGTCGGCTTCACGGCCACGTACTTCGCGCAGGCCACCAACCACCACGTCCAACTGGGCACCGACCGCCGCTACCGGGGCCGCGTCATCGCCCTCTACCTGCTGATCCTCCAGGGCGCGGCACCTCTCGGCTCGCTCCCGCTCAGCCGGCTCATCGAGCTCCTGGGCCCCCGCGCCGCACTCTGGACCGGCGGCACGCTCTCCCTGACCGCCGCCGTCACAGCCCTCTGCCTCCACCGGGCGGGCACGCGCCGCACCCGGTCCTCGACCGAGAAGGCGGAGCGCCCCCGGCCGGACTCGAACCTCTGGCCCCTGTCCATTGCCGGTGACGGTGATGGTGACGGTCGTACCTTCACCGCCCTGCCTCGGCCTGATCCGATGGGAGGCCAGGAGGAACCGACGGCACGGTGATGGCGAGGTGCCCGTCGTCGTCCGGCTGAGGGGAGTCGAGGGCGTGCATGCAGGTCGCCAGGTGGCCGGTCACACGGCCGGTGAAGGCTTCGTCCGGGGTGGCCGTGCCGTACGGGTGGAGACGGTATTCGTCATCCGTCGGCGGACGCCCGCCGAAGTATCGCGCCATGTCCGTACTGACGGACCAACAGGCCACCGACACCCTCACCTGGTCGTCCGTCAGCCACCGCACCCGTATGTGGGCACACAGCGTGAAGTTGTCCCCGCCGAGGCTGACGGTGGTGTTGAGCGGGTGGTGCTTGGAGTGCCGCCCCATCAGCTCACGGACGGCCGGCGCCACGGTGTGGCGTGCCATGGGCTCCGCGTGGACCACTCGACGACCTCCTCACCAGAGTGGACGCAGCGTCGCATGCGACCGTCGGCCACCGCTATGCCTGCTGCCGAAGCGCCGACGCGTCCTTCGAACTCCTCCGGCGGGACGCGGCCTTGCTGACAGGGACGGCGCCGGGACCACGGAGAGCCGCCCGCGGAGGCAGGGAGGCGCTCCGTGGCCCACCGTCATGAATGCGGCTCGCCGGCGGCCGTGGATCCGGCGAGGGACGTGGCTCGACGAGCGTCCGCGTGCAGCTGGTACAGCCGCTCGGCGGTCGCGCAGGAAAGGTTCGCGTTGGAGCCGTCCGGGTTCACCGCCGTGCAGGTCTCGCAGGTGGCGCAATGCTCTCCGAGGGCCCCGAACGCGGCTTGGGCGGGGGACATGTCGATGGTCACTCGCCCTCGCCCTCTTCGATGCCCGCGTCGCTGCTCGTCGTGTCGTCGGTGTCCTCGTACGCGGGTACGCGCAGGCCCCGGCTCTCGGCGATGGTGAGCAGGTCGGTGACCGCCTCGCACAGGCCACGCACGACGAGGCGAAGCTCGTCGGGGCTGGGCTCCACCTGGTCCGCGATCACCGAGTGGGCCAGGTCCCGGACCACCGTGGCCGTCTCGATCTGCTGAGTCTCCAGGTCGTCGGCGAGTCGGGACAGGAACGTCTCCGTGCCGTCGGTGACCAGATGCGCGCGCTTGCCCTCCGCTCCACGGAACGGCAGCAGGCGAAGGTGTGAGCGGGAGGTGCTGCTCATGCCGTCACCCCGGGGAAGCCGACGCCGACGGTCGCCAGGGTGACCACGCCGCGCCGGTCGGGCCGCCGAAGGCGCTCCTGCTCTCGCTCGCAGGCGATGAGGTAGGGGCGGATGAGCGGGGAGCCGTCGGCGTTGACGACGACGGCGGGACGCGGTGAGCGGGGAGGGGATGCGCCACACCCACGGGCTCGGCGGGTGCATCCGCAAAGGCGCGCTCAGTCGGCACGCACGGGGCGCGGCGCTTCCTCCTGGGGTTGAGGGCCATGCCCCCGGGCCGGTTCGCGTCGGTCGCGGGGGTCTTCGCTGCCCGCAGCCGCCGACTCAGGGGTTTCGCTGAAGTATACGCATATTCGCGTATACGCGGTCGCGTGATCCCGGAGATACGCGGATGCTCGTGGCATGGATCTTGACCGTTCGGTGCCTGTCTGGCCCCAGGTGGCGGATGAGCTGAGGAGACGGCTCGACGCGGGACAGTACCCGCCCGGCGAGCGTTTCCCTGCCGTCAACGAGCTGGCGGCTGAACTGGATGTAGCGCCCTCGACGGTGCAGAAGGCTGTGGCCGCTCTCAGGGAAGAGGGGCGGCTCTACACCGTGCTGGGCCAGGGATCGTTCGTGAAGTGACGAGGTGCGGTGCGGTGCGGGACGTCGGCTGTCCCCACCGGCCTTCCCGTTCTCGCCGGCGGGTGTTGCCGTAACCGGCGTCAGTCACACGGCGGTTCGGCATATTGCTCGGGCCTCCGCGTCACGCCCGTGGCTCTCTCGTGAGAGCTGGGCGCGAGGGACTCGGCGACTCACCTGGCCCAACTGCCGGACCGGTGATGTGCGCCCCCGGCAGGACTCGAACCTGCGGCCAAGCGCTTAGAAGGCGCCTGCTCTATCCACTGAGCTACGGGGGCCGGGTGTGGTGGCCTCGTGCGTGGGGGCCGGGTGTGGGCCGGTCCGTGACGACGCCGGGGACAAGGATAGGGCTCCCGCATCCTTGCCCCTGTCGCTTCGCCTCCGTGGCTTGATGTGGAGGTTCGGTGAAGCGGTCCTGATAATCGCAGGCAGGTACGAATCGTGCATCGCTTTTGGCGTCTGGGTCCACGGGTGTTGTGCACTCGTTATGCCTGGCCTATGCCGCTGTCCCGCTCACCCCTTCCGTCCGTTGTGTCCGGTCGGCGCGCAGGCATGCTCATATGCTTCATAATTACCCCGAAATTGGGCATTCTTCGCATGTGGTGACCTTGGACGTACGGCCTCAACTGCTCGACGCACTCTCCGCGCTGCGCGACCGTGTCGCCGCCGCACGCTTCCCGCTGCCTCTGGCGGGCGCCCCACGCGCGCGTGCCAACCGCGACGAACTGCTCGCCCAGCTCGACGACTACCTGGTGCCACGGCTCAGACAGCCCGAGGCGCCACTCATGGTCGTCGTCGGCGGATCGACCGGTGCCGGAAAGTCCACCCTGGTCAACTCCCTCGTGGGACGCCGCGTCAGCGAAGCCGGTGTGCTGCGGCCGACCACCCGCACCCCGGTGCTGGTCTGCCACCCGGAGGACCAGCACTGGTTCAGCGGCATGCGCGTGCTGCCCGACCTCACGCGCGTGTGCACGCCCCAGCGGGACGTCCGGGACGACCTCCTGCTGCCCGGTGAGGACCCCCGCCGCGTCCTGCGCATCGAGACCGCCGACACCCTCCCGCCCGGCCTCGCCCTCCTCGACGCGCCCGACATCGACTCCCTCGTCGCCGACAACCGGATCCTCGCCGCCGAGCTGATCTGCGCCGCCGATGTCTGGATCATGGTCACCACCGCCTCCCGCTACGCCGACGCCGTCCCCTGGCACCTGCTGCGCACCGCCAAGGAGTACGACGCCACCCTCGTCACCGTCCTCGACCGCGTCCCCCACCAGGTGGTCTCCGAGGTCTCCCGGCAGTACGGCGCCCTGCTCGCCAAGGCCGGCCTCGGCGACGTACCCCGGTTCACCGTGCCCGAGCTGCCCGAGTCCGCCTGGGGCGGCGGGCTGCTCCCCGCCAGCGCCGTGGCCTCCCTGCGCACCTGGCTCGTCCACCACGCCCAGGACCCCGGCTCCCGACAGCACGCCATGGCCCGTACCGCCTACGGCGTGCTCGACTCCCTGAAGTCCCGTATGCCCGAGCTGGCCGGCGCCGCCGCTGCCCAGTACGCCGCCGCGCTGCGCCTGACCGCCGCCGTCGACAGCGCCTACGACAGCGAGTACGCGCGCGTGCGCGGCCGGCTCCAGAGCGGCGCCGTACTCGCCGGCGACGCCCTCAAGCGCTGGCGCGCCTTCCCCCTCGACTGCACTGCCGGTGAACTCCTCGACGCCCTGGTGGAGAGCCTCGCCGCACTGCTGCTGTGCGCCGTCACGGCCGCCGACGAACGGGTCCACGACGCCTGGCGCCGCGAGCCGGCGGCCGATGCCCCGGAGCTGCGCGACCGGGGCGCCGCACCGGACGGCGCCGAGCACCGCATCGGCCTGGCCGTCCGACGCTGGCTGCGCGAGCTGGAGGAGCACGCCGAGGACGAGGTGCGCGAGCTGGAGCGCGGCACCGCGCCGGACCCCGAGGCGATCACCGCCCTCGTCGCCACCGCGCTGCTGGGCGGCCGCCGGGCACGCGCCGCCGGCGAGGGCCTCGCCGAGCGCCTCGGCGCCCACGGCGCGCTGCGGCTGCGCGACCGGGGCGGGCGGCTGCTCACCGAGCATCTTGACCGGGTGATGAGCGCCGAGAGGGAGCGCCGGCTCGCCCCGCTCGACGCCCTCGACGTCCACGCCGAGCCCCAGGCCGAACTCATCGCCGCGCTGTCCGTACTGCAGAAGGAGAGGTGACCGGTGACCGCCGCCACCGACCAGGACCACGACCACGGCCCGACGGAACGGACCGGGCAGGCCGAACCGGCCGGGCAGCCCGCGGCCGAGGCGCACGCCGACGTCCGCGGCCACCGGCCGGACCACGAGGGTGACGCCGAGGAGACCGGCGCCGAGAGCGGCACCGCTGAGGAGCGCGGCCCCGACGAGCCCTCCCCGAGCGAACGGACGGGCGGACGGGCGGGGCAGCAAGCCGGCGCACGTGCGGGCGAGCGGGCGGTCGCCAGGACCGCCCGGTCCGACCCGGACGCCCCCCACGCCGACGCCGATTCCGCCCCCGGTTCCGCGTCGGACAGCCGCTCACGGCAGGCCGCCCCCGACGACCGCCCCGCGCGCGTGCGTGGCGACCAAGCCCACGCGCGCGTGCGGGCCGACGGCACCTCCCCCCGCCGTACGGACGACCCTCCCGCCGAGGCGGCCGGGGACTGGGACGACGGACTGATCGCACGCCGGGTGAACGAGGCCGTCGGCGTCAAGCACCCCCCGGCCGTGACCGAGGCCCGGAACGCGACGCCGGCACCCGCGCCCACCCTGGCGTACGACGCCCCGCTGCGCTCCCGGCTCGACGCGCTGCGCGAACTCGTGGGGCTCTCCCGAGCCCGCCTGGACAGCAGGACCCTCGCCGAGGCCGGACGCGTCCTGGACGAGGCGGCGGCCCGGCACCGGCTCTCCGGGCAGCACACCGTCGTCGCCATCGCGGGCGCCACCGGAAGCGGCAAGTCGCAGCTCTTCAACGCACTCGCCGGCGTGCCGATCTCCGAGACGGGGGTACGGCGGCCCACCACCGCCGCGCCCATCGCGTGCAGCTGGAGCGACGGCGCGTCGGCCCTCATCGACCGCCTGGGCATCCCGGGCCGGCTGCGGCGGCGCCCCGTGCAGAGCCCCGAGGCGGAGGCGCAGCTGCGCGGACTCGTCCTCGTGGACCTGCCCGACCACGACTCGGCGGCCGTGCAGCACCGCGAACAGGTCGACCGCGTCCTGGCCCTCGTCGACGCCGTCATCTGGGTCGTCGACCCCGAGAAGTACGCCGACGCCGTCCTCCACGAACGCTATCTGCGCCCCATGGCCGGACACGCGGAGGTCATGTTCATCGTCCTCAACCAGGTCGACCGGCTGCCCGGCGAGGCCGCCGACCTGGTCCTCGACGACCTGCGGCGGCTGCTCGACGAGGACGGCGTCGCGCTCGGCGAGTACGGCGAACCCGGTGCCACCGTGCTGGCGCTGTCCGCGCTCACCGGTGACGGCGTGGGCGAACTGCGCGAACTGCTCGGCCAGTTCGTCACCGAGCGCGGCGCCCCGGCCCGCCGGGTCTCGGCCGACGTCGACGCGGCGGCGGTCCGGCTGTGGCCGGTCTACGCCACGGGGCGGCGCGCGGGCCTCAGCGAGGAGGCGCGCGAGGAGTTCTCGGCCAGGCTCGCGGACGCGGTCGGCGCCATCGCTGCCGGGGAGGCCGCCGAGCGGGCCTGGCTGCGCAACGCCAACCGCGCCTGCGGCACGCCCTGGCTGCGGCTGTGGCGCTGGTACCAGGACCGCCGCGACCCCCCGACGGGCCGGCTCCCGGTGCGCATCCAGGCCGACGAGGAGGCGACGGCCCGTCAGCGCGTGGAACAGGCCGTGCGCACGGTGGCCGACAGCGCCTCGGCCGGCCTGCCCGCCCCCTGGGCGCAGGCGGTGCGCGAGGCCGCCGTACGCGGGGCGCAGGGCCTGCCGGAGGCGCTGGACGCCCTGTCGGTCCGCGCCGGGCTGCTTCCGGGACGGCCGCCGCGGCCCGGATGGTGGCCGGTCGCGGTCCTCGTACAGGCGTCGATGACGCTCCTTCAGGTCGTGGGCGGCCTGTGGCTGGTGGGGCAGATCGCCGGGGTCATGGCGCCGAACCTCGGAGTGCCGGTGCTGCTGATGCTGGCGGGGATCGTCGGAGGACCGTTGGTGGAGTGGAGCTGCCGGATGGCGGCCCGCGGTCCCGCCCGGCGGTACGGCCAGGACGCGGAGCGGCGTCTGAGGGAGGCGGCCGCCGGGTGCGGCCGGGCCCGGGTGCTCGACCCCGTGGCGTCGGAGCTGCTGCGGTACCGGGAGGTGCGGGAGCAGTACGGGCGTGTCGTGGGCGCGGGGGCCGGAGTGCGGTGAACGGCGGCCCCCCGGGGCTGCCGGCCGTCGCCCACCGGGGTGGGCGACGGTGGTCGGCGACGCGGGTCCCTCGTCCGGGTGAGGACTTTTTCCACAGATCGGAGTTCGTCCACAGCGCTCGGCGGGCCCGGCCCGACGGCGGCAGTCTGGCTTCGCGGCGATCGCGACGGAAGCGGTCGCGGCGAAGCCGTGGTGGCCCGCGAGGCGAAGGCGGGCCGCCACGGCGGACGCAGCCGTACGGGACGGGCCCGTCGGCGTGTCCGCCCGGAGCGGGCCCCGCCCGGGCGGGGGAGGGATGTACGACCATGCACGAGACGATGATCTGCGCGGTGGGGAACGTGGCGACGCAGCCGGTCTACCGGGAGCTGCCGTCCGGGCCGTCGGCCCGGTTCCGGCTGGCGGTGACCCCCCGCTACTGGGACCGGGAGAAGAACGACTGGACGGACGGCCACACCAACTTCTTCACGGTGTGGGCCAACCGGAAGCTGGCCGTCAATGTGCAGTCGTCGGTGTCGCTCGGCGAACCGGTGATCGTCCAGGGCCGGCTGAAGGTGCGCTCGGAGGTGCGCGAGGGGCAGACCTGGACGTCCGCCGACATCGACGCCGTGGCGATCGGCCACGACCTGGCGCGCGGCACGGACGCCTTCCGCCGCGGCGGGGCTCCGGAGCCCGACTGGGAGACGGCCGCAGCGGATGCGGCCGGGCAGGACGCGCGAGAGCAGCAGGCGGCGGAGCAGGATGCTGCGGAACCGGGCCGGGAACCGTCGCCGCAGCAGCCACCGTCGGCCGGCGCGGAGGCGGCACCGGCGCCGGAGGGTGAACGCGCAAGGCGGCGGTCCCTGACGTCGGTGACATGACGTCAGCGACACGCCCCGGGTGAGGCGTTGCTCGGCTTATCGGCGCATACGCCCCGGAACACGCGGGTGGATTTGTCGATAAGCCCAGATCAAGGGCGCTGCCGGGAGATCTTGGGGATAACGATTCCGAGTCGGATCGGTTATCGGATGACCTTACCGGGAAGCGTGGTCCGCCGCGTCTCTAGGATGCCGGACATAGCTCCTGTGGCTTCCGATTCTGCTGGTGGGACCGTTCCCCCCACGTCAACGGGTCCCGCTCGAAGGGGAATTGCGTGTTTTCTTGGTTCTCTGCCCTGTCCGTACGCAGGCGGGGCCCGGGCCGCCGCCTCGCCGCCGGGACCGTGGTGTCCGGGCTCGTGGCCGCCGGTGCGCTGGCCGCCGCCGGCCCGGCCGCCGCCGCCGGCACGGCACCGGACCAGGCCGGGGCGACCGCCACCATGGGCGCCCTGAAGACCTTCGGCGCCGCCGTGCTCCACGGCGCCACCGGGGACCAGGAGATCTCGGCCGGGCTCTTCGAGATGTCCGTCGACGGCGGCGGCACGCTGCGCACGTACTGCGTCGACCTCCAGAACCCCACCCAGCGGGACGCCAAGTACCACGAGACCCCCTGGAGCGGCAGCTCCCTGAGCGCCAACCCCGACGCCGGCCGGATCGCGTGGATCCTGCGCCACTCCTACCCGCAGGTCAACGATCTGGCCTCACTGGCGAGGAAGGCGGGCATCACCGGCGGCCTCACCGAGGAGGACGCGGCGGCCGGAACCCAGGTCGCGATCTGGCGCTACTCCGACGGCGCGGACGTCGACGCGGTGGACCCGCAGGCCGAGCGGCTCGCGGACTACCTCCACAAGGCCGCGCGGAACGTGCCGGAACCGGAGGCGTCCCTCAGCCTCGACACGTCCGCCGTCTCCGGCCGGCCCGGCGAGCCCATCGGCCCGGTGACCGTCCGCACCGACGCGAGCGCCGTCACGGTGATCCCGCCGGTGGACGCGGCCACCAGCGGGGTGCGTGTCGTGGACCAGGCCGGCAAGGCGCTCTCGGCCGCCGCGAACGGCAGTCGGCTCTACTTCGACGTCCCCGCCGACGCGCCCGACGGGTCCGCCCAGCTGACCGTCCAGGCGTCCACGACGGTCCCGGTCGGCCGGGCGTTCACCTCCGAGAGCCGCAGCCAGACCCAGATCCTCGCGGGTTCCAGCGCGTCGACCGTCTCGGCGACGGCCACCGCGAGCTGGGCGGGGCAGGGGGCGATACCGGCCCTGTCCGCGCGGAAGAACTGCGCCAAGGGCGGCCTGGACCTGACCGTCGTCAACAACGGCGACGAGGTCTTCACGTTCACGCTGATGGGCACCGAGTACGCCATCGCCGCCGACGAGACCCGCACGGTGACGATCCCGCTCCAGGAGGACCAGTCCTACGACTTCACCATCGCCGGGCAGCGGTTCACCGGCGTCCTCGACTGCCGGATCCAGGCCGACACCACCGGCCTGACCACCCAGACGGTCAGCGAGCCCACCCCCGTCACGGCGGGCACCCCGCCCGACGCCGACCTGGCCCAGACCGGCACCACCGGCCTGACCCCGCTGATCGCCGGCACGGCCATCGGCCTGGTCCTGATCGGCGGAGCGGTCCTGCTCCTCCTGCGCCGCAGGGAACAGCACTCGTAGAGTCTGCGACCCCGCGCAGTCGGCCACCGACCGGCCAGTGGGCGGCCGAGCGTCGGGCGCGTGGCCGCCAGCATGTCGGTGGGGTTTTCCACCTGCTCGGCGCTGTCCCAGTCCTCTGCGGCCAGTGCCTCGAACCAGGCCGCGACCTCCCTGGTAAGGACCAGGCCGATGCAGGCGCAGGGGCTCGTCGGACGAGGCGGCGGCCGGCACGGCGCGACCGGGCCCGAGCGCATCACCAGCGCACGAGGCCACTCGTCGGTGCCTGCCAGGACAGTCGAGCCCCCTGAGCCGCAGCGGGAAGTCCCAGGTCAGGACCCCAGGCCCATACGGGTTTCCCCCCAGGGGTGGCGATCCGGCAAGATGGGGTGTTACTTACCGCGAGAGGGCATGAAAAGGCCCCTCACCAGCGGTTTCGTCGCCGATGAGGGGCCGTGTCAGGCAGCCTGGGCCGCCTCTGGGCCGTCGGGCGTCTCTGGGCCGTCATGAGCGTGTCCGGCGGCCCGGTACATCGCGGAGATGGCTTTCCGGGTGCGGGTCTCGCTGGACGGCATGAGGTGCGTGTAGACGCGGAGCGTGAAGCCCGGGTCGCTGTGGCCGAGGTAGAGGCTCAGGGCCTTGATGCTCTCCCCGGCGTCCAGGAGGACCGAGGCGTAGAAGTGCCGCAGGGCGTGCATGCCGTGCTCGCGGGCGGCGGCGTAGCGTTTGCCCTTCTCGGGGGCCGGGATGATGCCGGCGGACGCGAGCGCGGGTTTCCATGCCTGGTCGTTGAACGCCTGGCTCCAGATGGCCGCGCCGATGCCACTCGTGAAGAGGAGCCGGTGCGTGACCTTGGGGCCGGTCGGGGTGAGCCAGGGCAGCGTCACGTCGACGGGTGGGAAGGCCGCCATGTGCTCGCGGAGCGCCGTCGACACCTCAGGATCGAGGGGCACGTCACGGAGCTTGCCGCGCTTGGGTGGCGCGAAGACGAGCGTGCCGCGCACCTTCTTGACCTGCTGACGGACGTAGAGCCAGCCGAGATCACCGATGTTGTCGACGGCCAGGCCGAAGATCTCGCCCTGCCGCAGTCCGCACCCCGCACCCAGGTCGACCATGGCCTGGTACCGCTCGGGAAGACCGGCGCGCACGCCGAAGACCTGATCGGCGGACCACGGATGGACGCGTGACGGCGCGGGGCGAGGTGCCTTGACCGATCGTGCCCGGCAGGGGTTCGAGGCCAGGAGGCGGTCATCCACGGCCGCGTTGAGGACGGAGGACACCGCGTCGAAGATGAGGCGCCGGTACTGGGCGGACGTCACGGAGTCTTCGAGCTGGCGGTTCCAGTCGCGGATGTGCTCGGGTTGGAACGAGCCGATGGGGCGTGTGCCGAGGTACGGCAGCGCGTGAAGGCGCAGCCTGCCTTCGACGGCGGCCCGGCTCGTGAGGTCGGTGGTCAGTGCGGCCAGCCAGCGGTCCGTGTACTCGCGGAAGGTGACCCGTGCTGCCCTCGGGTCGATGTACTGCCCGCGCGCCATGTCCGCTTCGATGTTGGTCAGCCAGGTGTCGGCCAAGCGCTTCTGCTTGTCCGGGAAGCTCTTGGACTTCTCCGTGCCGTCCGGGCCGATATAGCGGGCCCGGTAGCGCATCCCGAGGCCGTGCCGCTCGGTCTTCACCTTGCGGGTCTTGCCGTCCGGGCCGACCTCGGTCCGGTACCAGCGGTCCTGCACGTGTCCGGCCATCAGGCAGCCTCCCCGATCTGGGAGTCGACCCAGGCCCGTACATCGGTCGGGTCGAAGCGGAGATGCCGGCCGACGCGGAAGCCGCGGGGACCGGTGCGCTTGCGGCGCCACTGGTAGACCGTCTCGACGCTGGGCAGCTCGAACATCTCGACCAGGTCCTCAGGAGTCAGGAACCGGTTCGGCAGCTCCGAGGCCATGGTCAGTACTCCCTTTCGTCGGCGAGTTCATCGCGTAGTGCTTCGCGAGCGGTTTCCCGGTTGAGTTGGAGGTCGCGGGCGATGGTGGCGGCGAGGACGGATTCGCCGGGGGTGTGGCCGTGTCCGGCGTACTGCCAGTCGGCGAGGACCAGGACGGTGTCCGGCTCGGCGTCGTCGAGGCCGAGGGCGGCGTGTTCCTGGGCGGCGCGGTAGTCGGCGCGTGCCTGGCGGAGGGTGCCGAGAGTGGTGGAGTAGCGGCGGGACTTGGAGGAGAAGTGGCCGCGGAAGCCGAGCATGTGGGCCCAGGCCCACAGGCGGCGGTCGGGGTAGAGCGGGTCGAGTTCCTTGCAGGCTTTGATGAGACGGCGGGTGTGGTCGGGGACGTCGTGGCGGTCGAGTTCGGAGAGTTCGCCGATGCGGCGGTCGAGGGTGCCGGTGTTCTCGGCGGCTTTGGTGGCGTACTTGGCGACGTAGGAGGCGACGGCCTGTTCGGTGATGTCGGAGCCGTCACCGAAGGCCTTGACCGGGCGGACGTCGAGCTGGGTGCCCCAACGGAAGATCCGGCCCGGTTGGCCGGCGACGGCCGGGACGGAGACCGAGGTGTAGGAGTGCGCGGCGGCGGCCCGGATGGCGTCGGTGAGGAGGCCGACCGTGGCCCAGGCCGGGGGCGGGGTAGCGGGGCCGTCGGGTCCGTCGAGGCGGATCACGGCATGGAAGTGCAGGGCTCCGCGTTTCTGGAACTCGGCGACCTTGCCGTAGGAGAGCCGGGCGCACTCTTTCAGTGCCCGTTGCGAGAGGCCGGCGCGGGCGGCGACTTCGCGGCGGAGCCGGTTGGTGAAGCGCTGCCAGAGCTGTCCGGCGTGGTTGTTGAACAGCACCGCGCCCGCGTAGTCGTACGTCTCCGGGTCGAGGGCCGTACCCAGGGCGGGATCGTCGGCGGCGTGGCGGGTGCCGCAGCGGCAGACGCCCCGGTCGGGCCGGTTGTGCACGGGGCCGAAGGAGGGGGCGGTGAGGGTGGCGAAGACGCGGGGGTGGTCGCGGACGGTGGCGGGGATGTCGCGACGGTCGTCCCCGGCGAGGCCGGCGCGGATGAGGTGGTAGGTGTCGCCCGCGTAGGTCCAGGCGCAGGAGGGGCAGCGGGAGGCGCGGCGGTTGCCGCAGGCGAGGCGGAGGCGTCCGCCGGGTTCGCCCTCGGTGGAGTAGTGGTGCAGG
Organism: Streptomyces sp. bgisy159; assembly: GCF_057707805.1. Classification (NCBI taxonomy): domain Bacteria; kingdom Bacillati; phylum Actinomycetota; class Actinomycetes; order Kitasatosporales; family Streptomycetaceae; genus Streptomyces; species Streptomyces sp. bgisy159. Next base: position 246,897 of record NZ_JBYIQX010000005.1, read on the forward strand.
GTCTCGCCGGTCGTCTTGTCCTTGGTGAGGGTCCAGCCGGTCAGGTGGATGGGGTCGGCGCAGCCGCCGGTGCGGCGGATCTGTTCGTGCCAGCGGTGGTAGTCAGCGGCCGAAGCCACCCTCAGCAGGTCGCCGAGGGTGGTCGGGTCGAGCAGCTGCTCAGGCACGGGCACCCTCCCGGGAGCGGCGGGCGGGGGTGGTGCCGGTGCCCTGGCAGGCCGGGCAGTGCGCGGTGATGGTGCGCAGGTGGCCGCGGTGGTCGCGGCCGCCGAGGGTGATGGCGACGGAGGCGAAGCCGTCGCAGGCCGGGCAGATCCTCGGCGGGGGTGTGGTGGGGTGGGCCATGATGGTGGTTCCTTTCGATTGCGGTTGGAAGGAACGGCCCCGGGTGGCGGCGTGCTTGGCGGCTTGTGCGCCACCCGGTGGCCGGTCAGCGAGTGGTGCGGGAGCCACGGCGGGTGCGGCCCTTGGTCGCGTACATGGCCGCGTCGGCGGCGGAGAGCGCGTCCGTGAGGAGCGGCACCGCCAGCTCCGCGACGGGGCAGACGCCGACCGAGGCGGCCAGCGGGAGCAACGTCCCGTCGTAGGGCAGCGGCCGGTGCAGTGCGGCGGTGAGCGCGTCGAGGTCGACGGCGGCCAGGTCCCGGATCACGGCGACGAATTCGTCCCCGCCCAGGCGTCCGGCGGTGCCGTTGTGTCCGCACCAGGCGCGCAGCCGGTCGGCGGTGGCGGCGAGGGCGGCGTCCCCGGCGGCGTGGCCGTGGGTGTCGTTCAGGTTCTTGAAGTGGTCGAGGTCGACCAGGAGCACGGCGGCGTTCGGGTGCCGGCGGACGAGGTGTTCGGCGCGGGCGGTCCATCCGGCGCGGGTGTGCAGGCCAGTGAGCGGGTCGCGGCGGGCGCGGGCGAGACGGCGGGTGAGGATGCCCCCGTGCACGGCCCAGCCGAGTAACGGCACGATGCTCGCGGCTATGTGCAGGTCCATGACCTTGTCCCCTTGTCGATGGCGGTTGGTGTGGGCGGAACCCGGTCCCAGGAGCGGCGGCGTGCTTGGCGGCTTGTGCGTCGCCCCTGGAACCGCTCAGCGGCGGTGCTGCGAGGCGATGAGCGAGCGGACGACCAGCGCGCAGACGGCGACGGACGCGCCCGTGATGGCGACGGCCAGGAGCATCGAGACCAGGACGGCGCCGACGACCAGGACCACGGCCGTACCGCCGCCGACGAGGGCGAGGACGGCACCGGGGGTGAGCTGGACAGTCGGGCGGGCCGAAGCGACCGGGGCCGGGGCGGGCGTCGGGTGGTGCTGGGCAACGGTGGTCGGCTCGACGACGGCGGGCGGGGAGACGAGCCCGGTCGGCATGGGCATGGTCGGGATCTTCGGGCGGAACATGGCGGTTCTCCCTTCGCGGCTACTTGGTGAGGGCGGTGTCGATAGCGGGGGCCAGGACGCTGTCGGCGAGGAGGTAGCCGCCCAGGAGGAGGACGGCGACGAGCCACCAGGGCGGGCGGAGAAACTTGACGCCGAGGTAGCCGACGACGGCGAGGGCGAACCAGAGCGGGACTTCCATGGCGGTGTCTCCTAGCGGACGCGGCAGCGGTGGGTGCGGGCGGCGAGCTGGGCGGCGGACTGGCTGGAGTAGTCGGCGGACCAGCCGCAGCGGTCGGCGGTGCACACGGCGGCGTACTTGGTCTGGCCGTGGCGGTCGCGGTGGGTGCCGATCTGCACCGGGCCGATCCGCATCACGGAGTGGAAGTGGTCGCGGGCGGGCATGGCGGTCAGTCCCTCCGGGTGGTGGTCGGGTCGGGGAAGGTGGCGCGGATACCGGCGGCGGTAGCCGGGTCGGTGGTGCGCTGTGCGGCTTCCTCGGCGAGCAGGTGGGCGAGGTAGGGCCGGTCGGCGGCGGTCATCTCGCGGGCGCTGTCGAGGTAGTCGGCGGCGGTCAGGTCGGCGGGGTCGGAGGTCATCTGTCGTTCCTTCCTGTCAGGCGAGCTGGGCGGCGATGGCGTCGGCGAGGTGAGGCGGGACGCCGAGGCGGGCGCGCAGGGTGTCGGTGTCGATCGGGGCGCCGGTGCGGGTGCGGTAGTCGGCGGCGACCTTGCGGGCGTGGTCGAGGAGGACGGCCGGAACCGCGGGCGCGGGAGTCGGCTCGGGGGCCGGGAGCGCCGAGGGCTCATCGGCCGGGGCCACGGCGCGGTCCGACTCGGGCTCGGTCGTCGTGGTGACCGGCTCGGGTTCGGGCTCGGGTTCCGGGGCCGGGGCCGGCGGGGTTGTCGGCTGGTGCCTGCTGGAGTGGGCGAGGAGGGTGCCGCCCAGGAAGGCGAGGGCGGGCCATCCGGCGATGCCGAGGCGGAGCAGGGCGGGCGGGTCGGCCAGGTCGAGGAACCCGGCGGTGGCGACGTTCGCGCCGAGCGAGGCGAACAGCGCGATGATGAACCAGCACCAGGCCAGCCGCGACGGACCCTCACTGCGCAGCCGCCGCCAGGCCGCGACCAGGAGCAGGTCCACGCTGACCGGGTAGGCCCAGGCCTTCCAGCCGTCCTGTCCGGCAGCGGCGGCCAGGTCGCGCAGGTGGGCGAAGGACAGGGCTCCGGCGATGACGGCCTGGACCAGGACTGCGTCGACGCGCAGGCCGGGACGGGCGGCCATCAGGACTCCTCACCCGTCGGCGGCTCGGGGAGCGAAGCGGCCAGGGAAGGACTGACGGCGTCGACGAACTCGAGGTCAGCGCCGATGGTGTCGGCGTAGAGGGCGAGTTGGCCCAGGAGCAGGACGGTGCGGGCGAAGTCCTCGCAGTCGGGGCACATGGCGGTCACTCCTCCTCGGAGTCGGTGTCGGGCGTCTCGTAGAGAGGGCAGTCGCGTTCGTCGTGGTCGATGCCGGTCTCGGCGCCGTCGAGGTCGCCGCAGTGCTCGCAGAACATCCGGGGTCCTTCCTGTCAGCAGGCGTGGAGGGGGTAGGGACCTGGCGCGGAAGCGGTCGCGCCGACCGTGGAGCTTGGAGGGTCAGGCGGTGGCCGGCGCCGACTTGGACAGCGGCACCAGAGCTTCTGAGGTGTTGGTCAGCTCGGGCCGGAAGGGGGCCAGTTCGGGCAGGTCCGGGGTGCGGTCGGCGTACCGGTTGCACGTGTTCACGGCCTGGCGGAGCGAGGTGTGCGGGGCGCGGATGCGGTGCCAGCCGCCGGTGGAGTCCCCAGCGACGGCGAGGCCGCGCAGTTCGGCGGGGATCTGGATGGCGGCGAGGACGGCGTCCGGGGAGATGTCGCCGAAGGCCATGTTGGCGGAGGTTTCGTCGTTGACGCGGTGGGCGGTGCGGCCGGTGAGCTGGGCGCGGAGCATGGTGATGCCCTTGCCGAGTTCGGATCCGAAACGCTGTCCGCAGATCTCCAGGTAGATGCCGGCGGCGCGGCCGAGCTGGGCGAGGCGGACCAGGGCAGTAATGATGCGGTCGCGCCGCTTCTCCTCGACCTTGCTGGCGAACAGGGCGAGTTCGGCGACCTCGTCGACCAGGACCACGACCGGAACGGGCCGCAGGTGGTCGGGCAGGTCCCAGATGTCGGCGGCTATCTCGGCGTCCGGCACGGCGGAGGTGATCCGCTGCTCGGCGCGGATGAGCTGATAGATCCCTTCCATGCGGGACACGAGCGCGTCGAGGAGGTCGGCGGCGGTGTCGGGGTTGTCGGCCAGCGCGGAGAACCGGCGGGCCAGCGGGAACAGCTCCACTCCCTGTTTGCAGTCGATGCCGACCAGGGCGACGTCCATCGGGGCGAGCCCGGCGACCAGGTTGCGCTGGTAGACGGATTTACCCGACTCGGTGGCGCCCAGGGTGAGGGCGTGCGGGACGGCCCGGTAGTCGCGGTAGTGCACCGAGCCGTCCTCACGCAGGGCGACGGGGACCCGCATCGGGCGGGTGTCGAGCTTGGCGGGCATCTGCACCCGCTTGAGGACGTCGTAGCCGGTCATCCGCACTTCCACGACACCCGAACGCACCTCACGCGAGGTGACCCCGTACATCGAGAAGGAGTGGCGCAGCCGGTCCGAGGCGGCGGCGACGTCGAAGGCGTCCTGGCCGGGGCGCAGACCCAGCCGCAGGACGAGGCCGGTCCGGGTCGGCCGGAAGCGCAGGATGCGCGGCGGGCGAGCGGCCGGCACGTCCTGGTTGGTGAGCCGGGCCAGGGCCAGGCGCCAGCGCGAGGGCGGGACCGTCAGACCACAGGCGTCCATGACGGAGGCGTAGCGGAACGCGACCCGCAGGCTCGCGAAGGTGACGCCGAAGGTCAGCCAGTACCAGGCGGGGCGCCGCCACCGCAGGAGACCCGCAGCGGCGACGACCAGCACCAGAGCGACCGTCGAGGCGGTCATGATCAGGCCGCCTTGGAGTTCGCGGCAGCGGCGACCAGGGACGTGACCGCGACGGCGCGGAAGGCGATGCCGTGCCGCTTCTGGCCGTTGAAGTCGTTCTCCCACGGCCGGGCGATCAGGCCCGTGAGCGCGACCGGGGTACCCATGGTCAGCTCACCCGAGATACCCGGCTCGGGCACGGTGATGGACAGGATCTCCACCTCGTCGTTCGCCGCGAACATCACGTCCACGGTCATCAGCTTCGCGCCGGTCTCCATGTCGGTGGCGATCTCGCCGGTACGGCGGTCCTTCACCTTGGGCTGGGGGGTCTTGGCGACCATCACGGTCGCGGCGGAGGTGTCGACGGGGATCTGACGCATGAGTGCGCTCCTAGCTAGGCGTTGTTCGTTGGAACTTGACGTACTTAGTACGTCGGCATGCAATGAGGGTGCACCTGAAGCACTTAGTACGTCAAGTAGGTTCTCGACGGCTGTAGGTCGGATGTGCTGCACTTAGTGCGACAAGCACTGAGAGGGGCTATGGCCGAGTTCACCGGACGCGCGAAGTACTTGGAGATCGCTGACGACTTCAAGCGCCGCATCCGCAAAGGGGAGCTGACTCCTGGTACCAAGCTGCCGTCCGAGACCGCGCTGATGGACACGCACGACGTCTCCCGCACGGTGGCCCGGCAAGCGATCTCCCGCCTGCGCGAGGACGGCTACGCCCGCTCCCATCAGGGGAAGGGCAGTTTCGTCACGCTTCCCGAGGAGCCTCGTCCGGCAAAGCACAGCTCGGAGTTCGAGGAGATCGCCGGGTACCTGACTGAGGTCCGCGAAGAAGTGCGTCGGCTGGCTGAGCGGATGGACCAGCTTGAGCAGTTCGTGCGGACACAGAAGCAAGACGGCTGACCAGCGCCTCAGCGCGGCGTCCGAGTGCAGCCACCTCCTCGCCAAGTTCCTTGACGTCCCTGATGAGTTCCACCACTTCGGCCGGGGTGAGCGGCATCGTGGCTCCTTCTTCGCGGTTCGACCTGACATTCCCTGTGGTTGTCAGCAACGCTAGGACGGGGCTGCCGGAGGACCCCGGAAAATCTCTCCGGGGTCCCGTGTAGAGACGGGGGGACGCTCTTGCCATGCGAGGAATGACCACGAACCTGACCATCGGTGAACGCGTCGCCTGGTACCGCCGCAGGCGGGGCATGTCCCAGGAGGTGCTGGCCGGGCTGGTCGGCCGGACCGTCGACTGGCTGAGCAAGGCTGAGAACAACAGGATCGAGCTGGACCGGCTCTCCGTCATCAAGGCGCTCGCCGACGCCCTGGATGTGACCCTTGGTGATCTGCTCGCCGAACCGACTCTGCTCGACTGGACGGCCGACAGTGGAACACGCACGGTGCCGGCGCTTCGCTCGGCCCTGATGAACTACCGCCAGCTCACACCCCTCCTGGGCGTCACGACCGAGGGCGAGCCGACACCGCTGGACGAACTCCGCAACAACGTCGCAGAGGTGTGGGACGCCTACCAGGACTCGCGGTACGCGTTCGCGACCCGTCGTCTGCCCTTGCTCCTGGCGGACGTGGTCATCGCCGCCCAGGCGTACGAGGGGCGGGAACGCGAACAGGCCCACGAGCTCATGGCGATGACATACCAGGGCGCTGCCATGGTGCTCACGAAGCTCGGCGAGACCGACCTCGCGTGGATCGCGGCCGACCGCGGTTTGGCCGCTGCCCAGCAGTCCGGCAACACAGTGGTCACCGGGTCCCTGTTCCGCTCCGTGGCTCACTGTCTGCTGTCCAACGGACGGTTCGAAGCCGCGACGCAGCTGGTGGGAGATGCGGGGGAGTTCCTCCGCCCCGGTCTTGACGACGCGGGCCCCGAGTTCCTGTCGATCTACGGGACGCTCTTCCTCGCGGGGTCCATGGCGGCCGCCAGAGCGGAGGACCGCGCAACGACGCGAACCTTCCTCGTGGAGGCGGACCGGGCCGCGCGGCACCTGGGAGCCGACGCGAATCACGTGTGGACGGCCTTCGGCCCCACGAACGTGGCCATCCACCAGGTGGCGACCGCCGCAGAGCTGGGAGACATGCAGGTCGCGGTAGACCTGGGCCCGCAGATCGACACGAGCGGCCTGCCGACTGAGCGCCGGACCCGGCACAACCTCGAAGTGGCCCGAGCCCTCAGCGCCCACAACCGTGCGGACGACGCACTGGCGAAGATCCTCGAAGCGGAGAGCTGGGCACCTGAGCAGGTACGCAGCCACTACCTCGCCCGCGAACTGGTGCTCACCTGGGTCCGCAACCAGCGAGGCCGGCCGAGCCGGAGCCTGGCGGACCTGGCCAACAGGCTGCATGTCGTCTGAGCTGGGTACGCTCGACTGCATGGCGCCGACTGAACAGGAAACGAAGATGGCGCATCCGCGTATGGCAGCGGGTGCGCTCTTCTTTGATGCCGCTGGACAGGTCCTTATGGTGGAGCCGACCTACAAGGACTACTGGGAGATCCCCGGCGGATACGTCGAGGTCGGCGAGTCCCCGCTGCACGCCACCAAACGCGAGGTGCACGAGGAACTGGGCATCACACCGCCCATCGGTCGTCTGCTGGCCGTGGACTGGGCCCCGAGTGAGGCCGAGGGCGACAAGGTGCTGTACCTCTTCGACGGTGGCCAGTTGGACCCGGAGGACTTGGCTCGGATCACCTTGCAGCGCGAGGAGCTGAGGAGCTTCGCGTTCGTCTCTCCGGAACAGATTCCGCAGCGCACCATTCCGCGCCTGGCCCGACGCATCCTCGCGGGTGTGGAGGCGCGCGACGTGGCAGCACCGGTCTACCTGGAACACGGACAGAGGCCCGGCAACGAGGCGGCGTGACGACAGCCGCCCGTACATCACCGACTACATCTTCTGGGCCATGAGCTACGAGTTGTCAGCCGCCACCAATCGTGGACCGAGCTACGGCCCGTGAGCCGTTCGCCCTGTGAACAACGACCAGCGCGGTAAGACTTTCCCTACTTCATCAAGTGCCCGCGCACGGCGCGGGCGCGCGCCGCCTCTGCGGCGCGGCCTGCCTCCTGTCTGCGCCCCGGCTGGCCGCGCCCGGCGGCGCGCTGCGTGCGTGCGGGCAAGGACGGGATGTGCCCTCCAAGTCCAAGACCATGCCTCCGGCGGGGGATCGGCCGGCACCGGGTGGGAGGGGGCGCCGTTCTCGGCCGAAGGCACGTCGTGGTGCGCGTGGTGGGCTCCCATCCCGTCCGCCGCCGACCCAGGCAGAGCCGAGCAGACGCGGCCCATGGCGTCCAGGTCGTTCGTGCAGTGGCGCGCTCCACCTGGACGCCATGGACCACGCCCGCTCCACGGTGTGTGGGTCGACGGCGGACGGGATGGGAGCTGGGGAGAGTGGTGGCTTCAGTGAGAAAGGCGGCACTCAGCGCCGTAGCCTGAGCTTTATGACACTGATGAGCACAGACTGCGGGTGGTGTGGGCGTCACGCGAACATGAAGCCTTGTGCGCCTGCTGTTCGGCTTCGCGACCGCGCCAGTGGTTACGGCTGGACTCAAGTAGAAGTTCAACAAGCGTGCACATGCGACTACTGCGGAGGCATTAACGTTGCTACCGGCGAAGCCGCCGAGCGTGCTCTGGCTGAGCGAACCCTTGTGGACTCTGAGGTTGAGCACTGGTTTCCTACCGCGAAGCCAGTGCACGAGTATGAACACGTTCCTGTCACGATTGCAGCCGCCGCCAACGAAGCTCATGGGTGCCTTGCGGCTGGATACCTCCGCGGTGCAGTGGCAGTAGCCCGCTCCGTTGTCGAATCGACAGCCAAGGTTAAGGGAATGACCGGCGCGAATTTGGCGCAGATGATTGAGCGCATGTACAGCGCGAAGTTGATTAGGGAGCATGTGCGGGATGCCGCTGATGAAGTGCGCTTCAGCGGCAACGAAGTCGCCCACGGAGATCTCGTCGACGAGCCCATCCCTCAAGAAGACGCTGCGGAGATCCTGGGGTTGATGGACGAGATTCTCGAAGAGGTATTTGAATCTCCTGGCCGTGTGGCTGAGCGCAAGAAGAAGAGGCTCGCCCGCGACACGCCACAGCCCTGAGGTCCTTTGGGTCACCCGCACTGCCTTCCGCGCCCTCAATGCGTTCTACAGCCTCGGGGCCATTGCCAGGTACTGACCTCTAGTCGTTTCCCCTCCTTGCCCACAGGGCATTTACACGCTCCCTCTGGCCTGTGTAAATCCAGGTCGGTACCGGCGGCGCCCCTGAAGTGGCGATGCAGTAGTCGCCGTAGGCTGAAAAAACCGTACCAATGCGAGAGGAGGAAAGTTCTTCATCTGTGAAAGTTGTGAGTGAGTCAAGGCGCCGGTCAAGTGTCTCACTCTTCGCCTCGGCTGATCGCCAAGCCATAACTTCAGCCAGCTGTGTGAAGGCGGCTCCAGAGGCCAAAGCAACTACGATCAAGCGTGCAAGAATAATATTGTTGTCGCCAGAGGTTATTGGGATGGCGATGAGGATGGCCCCAAGAGCTGCAATCGAAAATATCCACAGCATGCGTCCGTAGTAGTCTGCGGCTGACTTGTACAGATGCTTCCCCCAAAAGGCATTCTCTTGGAGATGTTCGCAGAGTCTCTTCATGCCAAGAGAAGCCTCGCTAGCGAAATAGTCTGCTGGAACAGGGGAGGGGAGTGATTCTCCTGCGGGTGGAGTTACGCGACCAAACCAGTTACTGAGGTCGACTTTTTCGCCGACTGTTCCGAGAGCGTCAAGCAAGAGGCCGCGCATCCTTCCCTCCTCTCCAGCTGAGTGGCATTTCGCGGCTCTATTGCGCGTGACCCAGGATGAAATCTGGACGCCCAACGCGATCAGGGCGGGAACATAAGTCAGTGGACTCGCGATGAAGACCGATGTGACGCTAAGAGAAAAGGTTGCCACCTGGAGCCACCTACTCGCCCTGTAACCCTTTGCTGCTTTCTCAAGCTGTGCATTGGCCAGTGCGATGATTTCATGAGACGACGCTTGAGAACTGGTCACCTAGCAAGCTCCCCCAGTGATCGAGAGCCCCTCGCGTATCCCCTTGTTGTTCGCACCGAAGGGCCTTACTGGCGATGGCTCGTGCAACAGAAATTGAAGTAATGTGAGCTTTTTGGCGTGTTACGGATGAAGTTTCCGCAATCTCGAAGAACTCAACTATCGCACGCGTGATCGATGGCATCCGAAAACGGAACGTGGCGCTCGCGATATTCTCGATCTCGTAGGATGCGAGGGGCTGGCCGTTTTGTTTACTCCACCATTTGATTATCTGGATGAGGTGAATGAATTCCCCTCCGAGTAGCGCACCTTTTCGATTGATATCTTGATTGCGCTCCTCTGGGGCGTATGCATTCCATCGGTCTCGATTGGCTGACGGAATTTTATAGATTCCACTCTTGGGCTTACTGATATCGGGAATGGCCGGGATTACGTCAACGTCTGGACCTTGGGCGAAGTGTATGCGAACTGTATTTTCCGAGATGTGTGCTTCGTGGTATCTGGATTTAAGGGTGTCCAGAAGTCTTGCTGTGATGGAACGGGGGGTGTTTTCCGCAGACGGGTGCGGACTCAACACTGCTACGACGTCTACGTCGGAGAACTCTTGAATCGCCGTTGAGCGGGCAATAGAGCCAGTTATCTTGCATTCTTGCACCGTGGCTGTCTGGGAAAGGAATTGACAAATTTCCTCAGCTCGCTGTAGTGCCTCATCAAGCTCCTGTTGACTCAAGCTGATGCGTCTTGCGAAGAGCTCGAAGGTTTTCTCCAAAGTGGCGTTCATGTATTCGATGCGCTCGGATCCTCAGGTGAGGGGGATGGCAGGGTTGGTCGCACGTCATTTTGCCCTAGGAATCCTACGCTCGGTGGTTGTTCGGAGGACACCCACCATGGGCTTGCGGGCCGTCTCTGGGCCGTCCGAGGTCGACCAACGCTGACAGTCAGCACCCGCAGGTGACCACCCCCACCCCGCTCTGGCCTGGGGTCCCGGCGATGATCTGCCACACTGGACGTGTTATGCCTGCACCCGGAGAACTGAGCTGACGTGCGCTGATCCCACGCGCCGGGAGCCACACCGGGCGAGTGTCTAACTGCGTGACAACGGCGGACAAGCTCGGACGTCTGCGGACCATCACTGCACGTGAAGGACACACCCTCCCAAGGCAGGGCTCACACCCAAGTTGCTTCGGGACGAAGAGGTCGTCACGCAAGGTCTCGCTGCCACGCTTCCGCCGGCGCGGCTTGCTCTGGTCGACGGCATGGCAGCGTGGCCGAGGCCAGTGGGGGTGCAGCGAGACACACGCGTGCGTGGTCGGCCGGCGCGCCCGCCGTCGTGGCTGACTGTCGTCGGCTGAGGTTCAGACGGGCAGCGTCGAAGGTGTCCGTCGTAGACAACCGGCCGAACCGTGATGATCAACCC